>DYCF01000019.1:0-34653 GCA_019418225.1 Clostridiales bacterium
ATTTTTATTATTTTTGTTACTGGAAAGATTTAGTTTTAAGTTTACGCTTATGATTTTTTATTATAAATACGTTCAACTGCTAGCATAAAGGCCCAACTCGTTATCAGCAAAGAAAAACTTTGTGCAAAAAAGTCACCCTTTAATAACGAATCAATAGCAACTACCAAGTATAAAATATACCCTAACATGCCACATATAAAACAAACAATCATTAAATTCTTTTCAAATTTACTTTCTTTTAATTTAATATTTTTTACTGCAGCTATGGCAAAATAACAAAACATAAAAAATATTAGATTAAAAATTATATGACTAATTAATAATAAATTCATTACGCACCTGCTATAGCTGTTAATAATCCACCTGCTACACCTACAGTAACTACTAATGCTCCGCCTCCAGAAACAATAGCACCAGCAGCAATTAATCCGCCACCAACTACTGAAAGCCAGCCTCCTCCTTCAACTTCAATTAATTCTTCAGTATTCATATTAGAAAAACATTCAGTATTTAACATAATCTTTTCTCCTTAATTATAATTTATATACCTGCATCAATACAAGCTAAACCGCCGCCAGCTAATGCTAAACCAGCTCCTGGATTTACTACTGCTACTGGTACTGCAGCTGCTACTGCCACTGTTCCAAAGAAAACACAAGCTGCTTCTTTCCAGCCTCCTCCTTCTACGATTTCTAATTCTGATGCTGTCATTTGCGTAAATTCCATTTTAATGCTCCTTTTATTATTTGTTGTCAACTGTATTTCGTACGCTAATATAGTTGTGATCTCAGTAATTACTTGTATATATATTTTATTTCAAATATATACATATTTCAACCAAGTCAGCCAACACCTTATGGACAAAAAAAGACATTTCATACCTTTTATTTTAAAGCATGCAAAAAACACCTATATAGTCCCCGTCGGGTCTATATAGGTGTTACGTAAAACATGCATGTATTTCCCGTAGTGGGTAGCTAATCCACTACTTTGTTTACGATTTTGATGAATGCCTTGGGAGCTAACCGAAGCATTCAAGGATGGTTATTTGGTTGTTGTCGAATCTATTGCTTGTTGCTATCTTTAACAGTTTCTAAGTGTTAGTGTAGCCCTATGGCTACTTGTTGCAACATTATTATTATAAGTACTTTGTTTTCTTTAAATGCATTTTTAAGTTTGTTTGTGTGTGTGTAATAGTAAACTTTAAGTTGCATTCTTCTTGTTTCAAGACTCAAATTGTGTGTGTGTAATAGTATGAATCTATGAACCAATTTTAAGTTTTTACTTCGTACTTAATTTAAGCTATTTTACTAATAAAGATTCGCCGGTCATTTCAGCTGGTTGTTCCATTCCCATCATTTCAAGTAAAGTTGGTGCGATATCTGCAAGTTTACCGCCTTCTTTAAGTGTTACACCCTCTTTGTAATTAACAAGGATAAATGGTACTGGATTAGTTGTGTGTGCTGTAAACGCTTCATGATTTGTGTAATCAATCATTTGTTCAGCATTTCCGTGGTCTGCACAAATAAATGCATAACCATTTGTTTCTTCAATAGCAGTGATTACTTGACCTACTGCTTTATCCACAGCTTCAATTGCTTTTTTAGCTGCTTCTAAATCACCTGTGTGACCAACCATATCTGGGTTAGCAAAGTTACAGATAATTACATCGTATTCGCCGCCACGAATAGCTGCATCTAATTTGTCTGCCACTTCAAATACACTCATTTCTGGTTGTAAATCATAAGTTGCTACTTTTGGTGAAGGAATTAATGTACGATCTTCTCCTTCATTACACTCTTCTACACCACCGTTGAAGAAGAAAGTAACGTGTGCATATTTTTCTGTTTCAGCAATACGAAGTTGTGTTTTACCATTTTTCGCTAAGTACTCACCAAATGTATTAGTAAGTGCTTCTGGTTTGAAACATACATCTGTCACAGGAAGTGTGATATCGTATTGTGTAAATGTTGTGAATGCGCATCCAATCTTTTCTCTCTTGAAACCATCGAACTCGTCATCAACAAATACTCTTGTCATCTCACGTGCACGGTCTGGTCTAAAGTTAAAGAAGATTACGCTATCATCAGCAGAGATTTTACCGATAGCTTCGCCGCCTTCTGTAATAACAGTTGGTACAACGAATTCATCGTTAACTTCTTTTGCATATGAATCAGCAATAGCTTGTACTGGATCTGTAGCTTTTTCGCCTTCTCCTAAAGCAATTGCCTTGTAAGCTTTTTCTACGCGGTCCCATCTATTATCACGGTCCATTGCATAGTAACGACCAGAAATAGATGCAACTTTACCTACACCGATTTCTTTCATTTTAGCAACAAGTGCTTCCATGAATTCTTTAGCAGATGCAGGAGGTGTATCACGTCCATCTAAGAAGGCATGTACGTATACTTTTTCAAGTCCTTCTCTTTTAGCCATTTCAAGAAGACCATAAAGATGTTCGATATGGCTGTGTACACCACCATCTGATAATAAACCAAATAAGTGAAGTGCACTATTATTTGTTTTACAAACGTTCATAGCGTTTACTAATGCTTCATTTTTAAAGAAGTCACCATCTTGGATTGCTTTTGTAATACTTGTAAGTTGTTGGTATACAATACGTCCAGCACCCATGTTAAGGTGACCAACTTCTGAGTTACCCATTTGTCCATCTGGAAGTCCTACAGCCATACCACTTGCATAGCCTTTTACAGTAGGATATTTTTTCATAATAGCATCAAGATTAGGTTTGTTAGCTTCTGCTACAGCATTAGCTTCCATGTTTTCATTGATACCAAATCCATCAAGGATGAGTAATAAAGTTGTTTGTTTACTCATTGTCGTTCTCCTATCCCAAAGATTACTGTTGTAACCTAAGATTATTATTATAACCTTAGATTACATTTATAATCTCAGATTAATATTCTAACCTTGAAGTTAAACTTTCAAATAATCGATCTTAGTAGTTTACGATTGATGCAAATTCTGGTTTAAGAGATGCACCACCTACAAGACCACCATCGATATTACCCATGTTGAATAATTCGTTAGCATTACCACCGTTTACTGATCCGCCGTATTGAACGCGTACCGCGTCAGCTACTTCTTGACCATAAACTTCTCCAACTACAGTTCTGATAGCTGCGCAAACTTCTTCTGCTTGAGCTGATGTAGCTGTTTTACCTGTTCCGATTGCCCAGATTGGTTCATAAGCAATTACAACATTTTTAGCATCTTCTGCTTTTACATCTTTAAGTGCAATTTTTGTTTGAAGACGTACAAGGTCGATAGTTACGCCTTGTTCTCTTTCTTCTAAACTTTCACCAACACAGATGATTGGTACTAAGTTATGTTCAATAGCTTTTAATACTTTTTTGTTAACTGTTTCATCAGTTTCAGCGAAGTATTGTCTTCTTTCTGAGTGACCGATTACTACATATTTAACACCAAGTTCTACAAGCATGCTTGGTGCGATTTCACCTGTAAAAGCACCACTTTCTTCAAAGTGCATATTTTGAGCACCTACACCAATGTTTGTTCCTTTAACAGCATCAAGTACAGCTGGAAGGCACACGAAAGGTGGGCATACAACTACTTCTACATCAGTTGTGTTGATTTCATTTTTTAATGAATTAATAAGTTCAACAGCTTTAGCTGGAGTCATGTTCATTTTCCAGTTTCCTGCTACGATTTTTTTACGCATTTAAAAACACTCCTTTGGGTTAAAATTCACCCCATAATATATTGTTAATCTCATTGTTTAACTTAACTATAATTCCCTTTAAATGAATTGGCGTCCATTTATTATAGTTTCTATTTTCTCTATTATTAACAGCTCTTCATAATATATCTTATAAAAAACCATTTATAAAATATGCTTTTATTTAAATTATAAAATCAAAGATTATTTGTTGTCAGCAGCAGCTACACCTGGAAGTTCTTTACCTTCTAAGAACTCAAGTGATGCACCACCACCTGTAGAGATGTGTGACATTTTGTCAGCAAATCCAAGACGTTTAACAGCGTTTACAGAGTCTCCTCCACCTACTACTGTTGTTGCACCTTCAAGGTTAGCAACTGCGTCACATACTGCAAGAGTACCAGCAGCGAAGTTTTCAAATTCGAATACACCCATTGGTCCATTCCATACAACTGTTTTAGCACCTTCAAGCGCTTTTTTGTAAAGTTCAATTGTTTTTGGTCCGATATCGAATCCTGACCAACCAGCTTCAATTGTTTCAACAACAGCTTTTTCTGTGTCGTTAGCAAATGTTTTACCAACAACGTGGTCAACTGGAAGTAAAAGTTTAACACCTTTTTCTTCAGCTTTTTTAACCATTTCTAAAGCGTAATCCATTTTATCTTCTTCTAATAATGAGTTACCAACTTCTTGTCCTTGAGCTTTAAGGAATGTGTAAGCCATACCTCCACCGATGATAAGTGTATCAACTTTTTCAAGAAGGTTGTTGATAACAGCAATTTTATCAGATACTTTAGCACCACCAAGGATAGCTACGAATGGACGAACTGGATTTTCTACAGCTTCGCCTAAGAATTTGATTTCTTTTTGCATTAAGTAACCAACTACGTTTTCTTTACAGAATTTAGTTACACCTACGTTTGAACAGTGTGCACGGTGAGCTGTACCGAAAGCATCATTTACGAATACTTCGTTATCACAAAGTGCAGCTAATTCTTTAGCGTAGTTTTCTGCATTTTCATCTTTTCCATATTTTGTTTCTTCTGCTCTGTAACGAGTGTTTTGAAGTAATAATACTTCACCATCTTTAAGGTCAGCAGCTACTTTTTGTGTTTCTGGACCTGTTACTTGTGGATCATTAACGAATTTAACGTCTAATCCTAATCTTTCTGAAAGAGCAGCAGCAACTGGAGCTAATGATAACTCTGGAAGAGCTTCTCCTTTTGGTTTACCAAGGTGTGAGCAAAGGATAACTTTTGCACCTTGTTCTAATAATTTTTTGATTGTTGGAAGTGCACCATCAATACGATTGTAGTTTTGGATAACTCCTTCTTTTAAAGGTACGTTGAAGTCACAACGTACTAATACCTTTTTGCCTTGAAGATTTGTTAAATCATCAACTGTTTTTTTGTTTAACATAGTCGTAAACTCCTTTCAAATTTTGATAATAAAATTATACATTATATCATGATTATACAAAAGTAAAATCTACAATATTTATGGAAATTTTACTTAATAAATGTCAAAAGGGTCCAGTCCTATAAGTCTAACCTACAAGACCGGACCCTGTTAGGATCTTATATCACTAGTTACTTAAAAATTAAGCAAGTTCAGCGAAGTATTTGATTGTTCTAACCATTTGGCTTGTGTATGAGTTTTCGTTGTCATACCAAGAAACAACTTGTACTTGAGATGTACCATTGTCAAGGTTAGTTACCATTGTTTGTGTAGCATCGAATAATGAACCGTATGTGATACCTACGATATCAGATGATACTAATTCTTCTTCTGTGTAACCGAAAGATGCATTTGAAGCAGCTTTCATAGCTTCGTTGATTTGTTCTTTTGTTACTGTTCCTTCAACTACAGCTGTAAGGATTGTTGTTGAACCTGTTGGAACTGGAACACGTTGTGCAGCACCGATTAATTTACCGTTTAATGCTGGGATAACTAAACCGATAGCTTTAGCAGCACCTGTTGAGTTAGGAACGATGTTTACAGCAGCAGCTCTAGCTCTTCTGAAATCACCTTTTCTGTGTGGACCATCAAGTACCATTTGGTCACCTGTGTAAGCATGGATTGTAGCCATGATACCAGATTTGATTGGTGCTAAGTTGTTAAGTGCATTAGCCATTGGAGCTAAGCAGTTTGTTGTACAAGAAGCTGCAGAAATGATTGTATCTTCTTTTGTTAATGTTCCTTCGTTTACACCGAATACGATTGTTGGAAGGTCGTTTCCAGCTGGAGCTGAAATAACAACTTTTTTAGCACCTGCATTGATGTGTGCTTGAGATTTAGCTTTAGATACATAGAAACCTGTACATTCAAGTACTACGTCTACGTCTAATTCTCCCCATGGAAGGTTGTTAGCATCTGCTTCTGCGTAGATTTTGATTTCTTTACCGTTTACAACGATTGAATCTTCTTTAGCTTCAACTGTACCGTTGTATCTACCTTGAGAAGAGTCATATTTTAATAAGTGTGCTAACATTGCTGGGTTAGTTAAATCGTTGATTGCTACGATTTCGTAACCTTCTGCTCCGAACATTTGTCTGAAAGCAAGACGTCCAATACGTCCAAATCCATTAATCGCTACTTTTACTGCCATTATTGGTTCCTCCTTAAGAAATATCTTTTGATTTTATATATTCAAATCGCCGTTATTAGTATGTACCAGTAGTGGCGATATGATACCTGTTTCATTTTACCACTTATCTTCAAAATTTTCTACTTTTTAAAGTGAATTTTTTAACTATTTTTTTAATTCTTTTCGTAAGTAGTAAGTATTCGTTTAGCAGCTCCCTCATCTAATATGAGATAGCTTCCTTTAAGTAAAGTACTAGTTGCCATAATAGCATCTGCTTTACTTTCACCACCAGCTACTGCGATTCTAACTGGAATTGCTTTTGCAATCTCAGGTTCGACACCTATAGAGCCTGTGGCATACACAACTTGTCCTTCTTTGTTAAAATAATATCTAAAAGACTCTGCAACCGCCTGTTTCTCTTCTAAATGTTTTAAGACAACTGGTGGCTCGTTGCGACGTTTTGCCATTTTTATGGCATTTCCTATTCCAAATATAATAATATCTGTTTTTGAAATCTTTTGCAATAAATTTTGTATCTGTGGTTCACTTTTTATAAGGCTAATGGACTGATTACTGAGATTATCTGGAATCGCTAATAACTCATACTCTGCATCTAGCTTCTTAGCAAGTTCTACTGCTATAGTATGTGCTTGCAGTTCCACTCTTTGACCTACGCTTCCTCTAGCAGGAATAACTCTTAAGCCATTAAAGTGATGTCCGCATCTTGGCATAGATGCAATCATATGGGCAATGGTTGTTCCTCCTGTAATCGCAACTGTGCACTCATCCTTAAGTTCATGCTCTAGTATGCTCATACAAGCAACACCCAGTTCATTTTTTATTTCATCGCGTTCATCCATATTGCCCTTTACAACGATAGCTTTTTTAAGTTCTAGTAAAGCTTCAATATCTTTTTCTAAGCGACTTGTAGCTTCTAACTCATGAATGATGGCATACAATGTATTTAATACATCTTCTCCCTGCGGTGTAATACTTATACCCATAGAAGAAATTTCAACAAGCCCATTTTGAAATAATCGATCCACTTCACCACGAACCGTTCTTTCTGATACTTTCAGTAAGTTTACAAGTGTTCTTCGACCGACTGGTTCATTTTGCATAATGGTTTGCAAAAGCCTGTAACGTTCTTTAAACATTTGAAGCCCTTCTGGAAGTAATCTCTCTAAGGCATTTACTATATTTTGCATTGCTATACTCCTCGGGTACATTTTTGTCCCACGACTTACTTTTTTGTCCCACTCCCTTATTGTATCTATTTTCTCCTAATTACGCAACATATTTTTCCTATTTTTTTTACTTTATTTGTAACTTATGCGCTAAAAACGTTCTCTTATCTAAATTTTGCCCCCATACTCTTTTTATTTTTTCCTCTTTTTCTCACGTTATTCATCTCTTTCATACCATTTTTATTCTTTTTAAATAATTTAAACTTTAACAATTCTTCATTAACTTTTCCGACTCATACATACTTTTCCCACAAAAATATACTTTCTTGCACTATTTTCACTTTCCTTTAGCCCCCTTCATTTATATTTATGATAATTTTCTTATTTATCCACACTCACTTCCATCCACAAAAAAAAGCCGCAACACTTTGTGCTACGACTATAAAATTTATTTATTGTTGAAATGTTGTATAGCTAATATCTTCTGATGTTAATGATTTGTTTTCATCTAATATTGTTTGTGCAATATTACATGCATGATCAGAAATACGCTCCACATTACTAATAACGTCTAAGAATACAATGCCGGCTAATGAATCACATGTATTATCAGCTAAACGTTTCATATGTCTTGAACGTAATTTAGTTTCCATACTATCTACTTTATCTTCAAGTGGTATTGCCTTTTGTGCAATAGCTTTGTCACTGAATTCATAAGCTCTCATTGACATTTCAAAACAACTTGTAGCTGTTTCAATAATTTCACGTAGCTCTTGTTTTGCTTTATCAGAGAAATTAAGTTCCTGTTCAATTAAGCTTTGTGCAAGTTCTGCTAAGTTTTCTGCATGATCGCCTACACGCTCAATATCACTTACTGTATGGAAAAGAGCTGTTACGATTGTATGTTCTTTTTCTGAAATAGTTGTATTAGTAAGTTTTACAAGGTAATGATTAATACCATGTTGTAATTGATTGATAATCTTTTCTCTTTCAAAGACCTCTTCAATTTTCTTCTCATCTTTTTCAAATAATGCTTCCATTGATGCTTGAACATTTTGATGTGCAATATTACCCATGCGTACAACTTCTTTTACAGCATTTTCTACTGCAAATGATGGTGTTTCTAAAATACGCTCATCAAGGTGCTTAAGCTCACCTTCATCTGAATCATCTTTACCTGTAATAATTTTCTCAGCTAAAGTTACAAGAAGTCCCGCAAATGGGAATAATAAAATTGTATTCATGATGTTGAATACTGTGTGTACAACACTGATTTGTGTCACATCAATTAATTGTGCACCGAGTTCTGGGGCAACCCATGTAAATCCTATACATGCAATAATTGCAAACACAACTGAACCTAAAAAGTTAAATAAGAAGTGAATTGCTGCTGCTCTTTTAGCATTTTTACTTGCACCAATACTAGAAAGAATTGCTGTAATACATGTCCCGATGTTTTGTCCTAATATAATATAAATTGCTGAGTTCCATGGTACAAGTGCAGCTGTTGCTAAGGCTTGTAAAATACCAACTGAAGCTGAAGAGCTTTGAATAACTGCCGTTACAATGGCACCTACTAAAATCCCTAAAATTGGATTACTTCCTAGTACAACAAATAAGTTACGTACTGATTCTAATCCTCTAAGTGGTGTTGCTGCATCACTCATTGTGTCAAGACCTAAGAATAATGCACCAAATCCAAATAAAATTTGTCCAACATGTTTTGTATGTTGCTTTTTAGCAAACATTGTTAAAACAACACCTATGATAATACATATTGGTGCTAGTACTGATGGTTTTAGGAAACTTGTCCATTCTCCAAGCGATACAATCCAAGCTGTTACTGTGGTACCCACATTAGCTCCCATGATTACACCTACAGCTTGTTTAAGAGACATAAGCCCCGCGTTTACAAAACCTACAACCATTACTGTTGTAGCTGATGAACTTTGTATAAGTGCAGTCACACCTGCACCAACTAAAACACCTAAAAATCTATTATTCGTAAGTACGCCTAATAGGTTTTTCATTTTGCTACCAGCTGCTTTTTGTAACCCTTCTCCCATGTATTCCATACCAAAGAGAAAGAGTCCAAACCCTCCTAAGAAGCTTAGTGCTACATTAAGCCAGTTTATCTCATTCATTATAATCCTCCCAAGATAATTTTGCATACAGGCTTATTGTAACACCATCTTTTTTCATTCTCAAGTCATATTTAATCTAATAAGGTCTTTTTTTGTTAACAATATATTTTCTATTTATGAACAAATTGTTTCTATTCTTCACTTGTCATATACTTATTTTTGTTCAGAACACTTTGCGCAATATTAAGTGCATGATCAGAAATACGTTCTACATTACTAATTGTATCTAGAAAAATAATCCCAGCTCTTGGTTCACATGCCTCTTCTGCCAAACGTTTCATATGCCTTGTACGATATCTCTCCTCTAATTTGTCCACATACGTTTCATAAGGCAAGGCTTCTCTTGCCGCATCCTCACTTTGTAGTTCATATCCCTTAAGTGCTGCTGCAAAGCACTTCATAGCTTTGTCAGTAATTTCCATAAGCTCTTTTTTAGCATCAGGTGAAAATTTTAGATTTTCCTTCTTCATTTCATCTGCTAATTCTGCAATATTATCTGCATGATCACCTACACGTTCAATATCTCCTACTGTGTGAAACAGAGATGTTACAATATAGTTTTCATTTTCAGACAAGTTAGCATGTGTTAATTTAATCAAATAATCATTAATACCTTGTTGCAGTGCATTAATTGTCTTTTCTTGTTCAAAAACTAATTTAATTTTTTTCTCATCCGCATTAAACAACCCTTCTACTGCTGTCTGAAAATTAGTCTGTGCTAATTTTCCCATACGCATGACTTCTTTAGCTGCATTTTCAAGTGCAAATGATGGTGTTTCTAGAATACGATCATCTAAATGTTGAAGGAGATTAGGACTTTCTTCATTTCCCTCACGCACAATGACCTCTGCTAAATTAACTAGTACATTTCCAAATGGGAACAGTATGATGGTATTTAAAATATTAAAGACTGTATGCACAACACTAATCTGAGTAACATCAATATTTCTAATCCCTAAACTAGGAAATACAAAAGTAAAAACGATGAAGGCTATAATTGTAAAAAGAACTGATCCAATAAAGTTAAACAAAAAATGGATAGTTGCTGCTCTTTTAGCATTTTTACTTGCACCAATACTTGAAAGAATCGCTGTAATACATGTTCCGATATTTTGTCCCATAATAATATAAATTGCAGAATTCCATGGCACGAGCCCAGCTGTTGCTAAGGCTTGTAGTATACCAACTGATGCAGAAGAACTTTGGATAATAGCAGTAACTACTGCACCTGCTATTACACCCAAGATCGGATTACTTCCTAATGTCACAAATATAGTTTTTACTTGTGGTAACTCCTTCAATGGATCAGCTGCATCTCCCATTGATTCAAGGCCTAAAAAAAGCCCACCAAATCCAAATAAAATTTGACCTATATTTTTTATATTTTTACTTTTACCAAAGCTAAGCATTACAACACCTATAATAATAAAAATAGGCGCAAGTACTGCTGGCTTTAAAAATTTAGTCCATGATCCAAGGGCTACAATCCAAGCTGTGACTGTCGTACCAATGTTTGCCCCCATAATAACACCTACAGCTTGTCTAAGTGACATAAGTCCTGCATTTACAAAACCTACAACCATTACTGTTGTTGCAGACGAACTTTGAATAAGTGCAGTAATACCGGCACCTACTAGTACTCCTAAAAAGCGATTACTTGTAAGTACGCCTAATAAGTTTTTCATTTTGTTACCAGCTGCCTTTTGAAGCCCTTCCCCCATATATTCCATACCAAATAGGAAGAGTCCAAATCCGCCTAAAAAGGTCAATGCTATCTGTACCCAATCAATCATAATTTCCTCCCATACCTTTAATTTTTTGCGAGTCTATACATATTTAATATTTCACAAAAACTGTTTTTTATAAGAGTTTTTATATATTTCTTATGTCATCTCAAATCATAGTGCGTTAAATCTAATTTAAATTTATATTAAATCTATGTTAAATACACCTATTATAAGGAAGAAACTCTATTTTTCTTTTATATCTATCTAAAATTTTAATATAAAACAAAAAAATACTGTTATCCTAGCATTCTAGCTAAGATAACAGTATTTTTTATAAAATTATAGTTCCACCACCAATAAGCTCTTCACCATCATAAAGTACAAGTGCTTGTCCTGGTGTAATAGCACGTTGCTTTTCATCAAATACACATTCTAATGTTTCTTCATCTATCATACGAATTGTACATGGTTGTGGTGCATGGCTATAACGAATTTTAGCCGCACATCTCATCTCTCCTTCAAGCTTTTCAAATGGCATGAAGTTTAAGTTATTTGCACGTACTGTGTAGTCAAATAAATCATCATTATCACCAAGGTTAACTACATTTTCTTTTGCATCAATACGTGTTACAAAGGTAGGTTTTCCTAGAGAAAGTCCAAGTCCTTTTCTTTGCCCAATTGTATAATGAATAATTCCTTTATGTGTTCCTACTACTTTACCCTCTTTATCAATGAATTTACCTGGCTTAGATTTTCTCCCAGTATTCTCTTCAATGAATTTAGCATAGTCATTATCTGGTACGAAACAAATTTCTTGACTATCTGGTTTTGTAGCTACTGCAAGTCCAATTTCTTTAGCAATTGCACGCACTTCATCTTTTGTATAATCGCCTAAAGGCATTAAAGTATGCTCTAATTGATGTTGCGTTAGGTTATATAAAGCATAAGTTTGATCTTTTGCTAATGTTTTAGATTGTTTTAATGTAAAACGCCCTGTTTTCTCATCTTGAATTACCCTTGCATAATGACCAGTTGCAATGTAATCTGCCCCAATCTGAAGGGCTTTTTGAAGCATAGACTCCCATTTTACGTAACGATTACATGCGATGCATGGGTTAGGTGTACGGGCATGTTGATATTCATCTAAGAAATAGTCAATAACATGCTTCTTAAAGTCTTTTCTAAAGTTAATAACATAATGAGGGATATCTAATTTTTGACAGACACGGCGTGCATCATCAACGGCAGAAAGACCACAACATCCTCCGTCGTGATCTTCTGGCGCATCTTCTTGCCAAATTTGCATAGTCATCCCGATTACTTCATAACCTTGCTCTTTTAAGAGGTAGGCTGTCACAGAGCTATCCACGCCCCCTGACATACCTACTACTACTTTCTTTTTGGCATTCTCATTCATATTAGCAGCAACCTGATCCTTCTTCGTGATCGTGGTCATGCCCATGATGGTCATGATCATGGACATCTGCAACTGGTGGTTCTAAACCTTCAATAGTAATGTTATTTTTTTGAGCATAATCCCAAAGTGCTGCATGAAGAGATTCTTCAGCAAGTAATGAACAGTGCATTTTCACTGGTGGAAGTCCATCAAGCGCTTCTGCTACTGATTTATTTGTAATTTTAAGTGCTTCTTCAATTGTTTTGCCGATTACGAGTTCTGTAGCCATTGAACTTGTAGCTACTGCCGCACCACAACCAAATGTCTTGAATTTAGCATCTTTAATGATACCATCTTCAATTTGTAAATATACTTTCATGATGTCTCCACATTTAGCATTACCAACTGTACCTACACCACTTGCGTTTTCAATTTCCCCTACGTTTCTTGGATTCATAAAGTGATCCATAACTTTTTCACTATACATATTTTTCACCTCTAATTATTTTGTCATTTTCTATTGTTGTCTATTAATATCTTGAATTATTTACTTACTTCTTTATTTTCTTTTAAGAAGTCTTCATATAAAGGAGACATTTGTCTCATACGATCTACAATTTGTGGCATTTTTTCAAGTACATATTTTACTTGTTCTTCTGTATTCATTTCACCTAATGTAAAGCGAATAGAACCATGTGCTTTCTCATGTGGAAGACCAAGTGCTAAAAGTACATGTGATGGATCAAGTGAACCTGATGTACAAGCTGAACCACTTGATGCTGCAATGCCATTCATATCAAGTAAAAGTAATAATGATTCACCCTCTACGAATTCTACGCCAATGTTGACATTGTTTGCAAGTCTATTTGTACGATGACCATTTAACTTCGCATATGGGATAGTTTTAAGTAAACCGTCAATTAATTCATCTCTAAGTTTTGTAAGTTTTTCAATTTTTGCATCAAAGTTTGCATATGCAAGTTCCATAGCTTTTGCAAGACCTACGATACCTGGTACATTTTCTGTACCTGCACGTCGACCACGTTCTTGTGCCCCACCATGAATAAGATTTTCAAGTTTAAGACCGCGTCTTACATAAAGTACACCAATTCCTTTTGGTCCATTAATTTTGTGACCTGATAAAGAAAGAAGGTCAATATTTTGTGCTTTAACATCAATTCTTACTTGGCCTACTGCTTGAACTGCATCTGTATGGAAAAATACATTGTGTTTTTTAGCAATGGCACCAATTTCAGCGATTGGCTGAATTGAACCAATTTCGTTATTTGCATACATAACTGAAATTAAAATAGTTGTATCTTTAATAGCTTTTTCTACATCTGCTGGATTTACAAGACCATCTGCATCTACGTCAAGGTATGTTACCTCATAACCATGTTTTTCTAAGAATTCGCATGTATGAAGTACTGCATGATGTTCAATTTTAGTTGTAATAATATGATTTCCTTTTGCTTTGTGTGCCTCAGCGATTCCTTTGATTGCCCAGTTATCTGCTTCTGTACCACCACTTGTGAAGAAAATCTCGTTTGTTTGTGCCCCTAATGCCTTAGCAATTGTTTCTCTTGATTCATCAATTGCTTTTTTATTGATTTGTGCAATTTTATATACACTAGATGGATTACCAAAGTTTTGTGTAAAATATGGTAGCATCGCATCTAGCACTTCTTGTTTAACTGGTGTTGTTGCTGCATTATCTAAATAAATGTGCTCCATGTCATTATCTCCTTTTAGTTACTCTATATACAATATATGTGTGAGGTATTCTCATTAATCTTTTCATAATCTTCCATTAGCTGACTAAGTGTAATATTGTCAACTACTTTATCTATACTTTGTTTAATCTTTTCCCAAACTGACTTAGTGACACATTTGCCATCTAAAGCGCAGTGTACTGTATTGCCTTCACAAGTACAATCAGTAGGTGCAAGTGAACCTTCTAATGCTCTTAAAATATCACCTATTGTGATTTCATCTGCTGGTCTTGCTAATGCATAACCCCCCTGAGCCCCACGTACACTTGTTACTAAATTGTTCTTTTTAAGAAGTGCCATAAGTTGTTCTAAGTAGTTTTCAGACATAGACAAACGTTCTGCTACACTTTTTAGTGAAATATGTTTTTCTTTCGAATATACGCCTAAATCAACCATTGCTTGTAGGCCATAACGCCCTTTAGTTGATAGTTTCATTTTTTTCACCCCTTCAATTCCTAGTTATTTCGTAGGAATTATATTTGTAGCATATCATTCTGTTTTTTCTTTGTCAAGTAGCTACCTATACTTTATAAAATTAAGGTAAAATTTATGTCCCTTTTTATATTAAAAATATGACGATGACCCTTTTTAAGGGCCATCGTCATATTTTAAATTTATGTCGCATATAATTCTTATTATTAATAGTCTATATAATAGCTATTTATATAATTAAATGGGCCCAGAATTTGATAATATATTTCAGGAAATATACTACCTGGGGTGACTTCTGCTCCTTTACCGGCTACTAAGGAGTAGGGTTATCTTTTGACTTAACACTGCTTCTTGCAAATTCTTGACCCATTATTTTAAATAAATTTAATTAAGTATAGCAAATACTGCAATCAGATGAAGTTAAATGGGGATACTCTACCATTTTAACTATCTATGCTATATTATATTCTGATTCCTCTCAATGTGTGATATATTTTTAATTTCTTTTCTTTGCTTACTTAGTATATATTATGAAATTGGAAGTATATTTTGTTCCACTTTTTTCGTCAAAATTTTTCTTACAGCATGGTTAATTTGCTCCTTAGTAATGACACCTGTTTGATAGGCCTTATATATGACTTCTTCCGCCTCTTCTATATCGGTTGGCATTAATAATATATCATTTCCTGCTAAGAAACTTCTAAGAACCACCTCGTCTTCTCCATAATTATTGACTATGGCCCCCATATTAAGCGCATCTGTAATCATTAATACATCATTTATATCCATAGTCTTTTCAATATAATCTTGCCACTTTTGGGACAAGCTTACTGGCCATCTATCATCTATAGCTGAAACGAGTAAGTGTCCCTTCATCATCCCACTTACTCCATTTCTAATTCCCTCTTTAAATGGAATCAACTCTTCCATCTCAAGTTCTTCCAAACTTTTGTACACATAGGCTAGACCATCATGAGAGTCTTCCATTGTGTTGCCGTGCCCTGGATAATGTTTAATGACGGGTAATATACCTTCTGCTTTTAATCCTTTTGCAAAAGCAAGCATCATAGGTGTTACCATTTCACTACTTGTTCCAAAGCTTCTACTTCCAATAACAGTATTAGCTGGATTATTATAAATATCTCCACAGGGTGCAAAATCCATATTAAATCCTATCTCTTTCAAAAGCTTTCCCATTCTACTAGCTTCCGCATAAGCTAACGCTTCATCTCCTGTTTTCCCTATATCCCCTGCTGCCATAAACGGCTTTTCATTAATATTAGAATTATTTCCTACGCGGCTTACCATGCCACCTTCTTCATCTACAGCAATAAATAAAGGAATCTCACTACTTTCCTGAAGTGTCTCTATAAGTACCTTTGTTTGCACCTTATCCTTAATATTATTTTTAAATAAAATAATTCCCCCTACACAGCTTTTTTGAAGCTTTGCTTTCATTTGACTATTTAATATAGTCATGCCTTCTCCTTCTTCTGAATCTAATGCAATCATAAAAAGTTGGCCAATCTTTTCTTCTATGGTCATATCATTTAAATACTGCTCAACCTTCTCACTTATAATCTGCTCTTCCCCTATAGCTGACTTTGATAATACCCGCGTTGCAATCTCTTTAAATTTATCAGGAAATTTTTTAATTGGCCACTGTACTTGACTTTTTCTATAAGCATCATCATTTCCCAGCATTACTACACCTATACACATAATACATAATCCAATCATCAAATACCTTATAACTTTTCTCACCTTAACACCTCTTTTTTCCCCTTGCACCATATTTTTATGTTATAATATTAAGTATATTCTAACACTTTACTATGAAATCTATTATACTGTAAACTTATATAATCTTATTTTTCATCAAAGAAAGGATGTTTATTATGTGTCAATCTCATACTGACGACTCAACAGAATCTCTAAAACTAGTACTTTATGATAAAACTTATACTTGCCCAATCTGCGAAGAGGCTTTCAAGGCAAAATCTATTCGTGTGGGAAAAAATCAACTTTTAACAGTAGATGAGGACTTATATGCACATTATGCCATCGTTAATCCTCTATTATATGATGTCATTACTTGTCCAAACTGTAATTACTCAGCTACTGTTAAAAACTTTGATAAATTACTACCTCGACAAAAAGAGTGGCTCCAAGCAAATCTCGTCTCTGTTTTCACTCACCCTATATCATTCGGAGAATATACTTCCACAGAAGAAGCCATCCATAAACATAAATTAGCCCTACTTATGGCTATCAACAAAAAAAGTAAAATTGGCGAACAGTCCTATCTTGCCTTACATATTGCCTGGCTCTATAGAGACCTAGGCGATGAAGTTAATGAAAAACTTTTTCTTCAAAAAGCCTTTACCGGTTTTTCTGAATCACTCGAAACAGAAACCACACCTATACTCGGCTTAGATGAATATACCATCATGTATATACTTGCTGCTATTGCTTTTAAACTAGATGAAATAGATGCTTCAAAGAAATTCCTTTCCGTTCTTCTTACTACATCAGGTCTTTCTTCTCGTATCAAAGACCGTGCCCTAGATCTAAAAAACAAACTCAGAAATTTATAGAATAATATACAAAGTGATATATTAACTTTTTCTTAATATCCAAAGATCTAACTAGACACTTTGGTACTTCTACACTCTCCGCAATCTGTTGATGCTTTTATTACCGTGCTTAACGCATCACAGGCTGCGGAGATGGTAGACTGATAGTTCCAAGTGTCTAGCAAACCTATTGGGCAACCTTTTTTCTACCATGCTGGATATTTTTCAGCCCACTTCTCACCTGAATCATATAATGTATACAAATCTTGAGCTAACTGTCGTATTTCTTTTTCTAACTCAACATGGACTTTAAATAAGTTTTCAAAAACCTCTACACCATAATAAGCGCCTAATAATTGTCCTGTTATAGCACCTACTATGTCACTTCCGCCACTATGATTAACTGACATACATAGTGCTTCTTTAATATTTACTGCTTGCCCCTCACTATGCTTCATACTGCTTATGACAACATATACTGCCATAGCTAATGCTTCATGGGCAAATATTCCTTCTCCTAAACTCTCAATTTTTTCTCTCGTACATTCCCTTTCTTGAGCTAATGTTATAGCCTTCTCTAATATATCGGCACTTTCTTCTCCCTCATCTTCTAATTTTAATCGTAGAATGCTTTCCCTTACCGCTTCTTCTATCTCTTTCCCTTCTATAATTTGCCTAATTATCATTACAAGTGCTCCTGCTGGTAAATAAGCACAAGGACCGCCATGGGTAATAGCAGCTACTTCACAGCCTATTTCAAATGGATCTTCTCTGAGGGTCACTAAACCTAATGGCGCCACACGCATAAGCCCACCACATCCCTTGCTATCATTAATAGGATGTGCCACACTCCCTTTAATGCCTTTTCCCAAAGCTGTAATACTTGTAATACCTGCTTCCCTATAAGCATGAAGTCTCTTCATTTTGACAAGTGCACCATCATAGTCCTTTTCACTCCAATGAGGTGTCTTTAAGCCTTGTGTATATACCCATCTCAAATAAGCTCTAAACATTGTATGCGTAATATCTTTTTTATCCCAAGGAATATCTTTACGCTTTGCTCGTGCCACACTTCTCAAGATTCCTTCTATAGTAAACATTGTCATCTGCGTATCATCCGTAATTAATGCTTCTGTTTCTCCAGGAGGTGCTATAAGTTCTGTAACACCTTCTTCCCCATACTCCTCAACAATTTGCTCATAACGCCTAAATTCCACTGGTGCACCTAATGCATCCCCTATTGCCCCTCCTAAAATACACCCCTCAAAATATTTTAGTTTATTTTTCATACGCCCATCTACCTCCTACTTATATGTGTTTTATCTTTTTTCCCGTTCTTCTTATCCCTTGTAGCTTTTAAATAATTTCCACATCTAACATATATTATACCTTTTTCTCATTAATTAGAACTTATTTAAAGGGACTACCCTACTAAAAGTAAGATAGTCCCTTTATTCTTTATTTCTATATCTCTATATTCTTAAGCTCCTCGCTTGATGCTTGGATTTCTTGTAACATTACATTAATTTCATTAATATTAGCATTTTGTAGATGTACAGATTCATTAACTTCTTCAGTGCCTTTACGATGTTCTTCTGTAATAGCGGTTAATTCTTCTGCCTGTCCTTGCATTTCTTCTAATAAACCTGAAATATTGACAATGTCTTTTACTTCTATCTCTATTTGCTCGCTTAGTGCATCCATAGACTGCGTTAAATGTTTAAATGTCCCATTTACATTTTGAACAGATTGCTTTCCTTTAGTAACTGCTTCACTACCAATTTTAATCTTTTCTTTTGTTTCAATAGTCTTACTTTGAAGCATATCAATAATATGCTTAATATCTTGCGAAGTTTTTTCACTTTGTTCTGCAAGTTTTTTAACTTCTTCAGCAACTACCGTGAATCCTTTACCTGCTTCTCCTGCACGTGCAGCCTCAATAGACGCATTAAGTGCTAATAAATTAGTTTGACCTGCAATAGCTGTAATACTCTCTAAGAAAGCTGTAATCTTATCCATATTTTTTTCTAGTTCTCCAACAGTTTCAACTGCCGCTTCAATTGCACCATTAATTGTCACCATTTGATGATTCATTTCATTAATAGTTACCGTATTTTCTTCAATTTCATCATTTACTTGTTTTGTAATGATCTCTAATATTTCTGAAACTTTTTTTGTCTCTTCTACAGTTTGTTTTGCTTCCCCTACTAAGCTTACAACCTTTGTCACACTAGACTCTTGTTCCTTCATTCCTTGTGCTGTTTGATTCATTGCAACTGTCACACTATCATTAGCAATAGCTGTAGCATTCATTTTATTATTAACTTCATATAAATTCTCATTTAAATTTTCTGTATAACTTGTAATACTGTACATTGTAGATTGTAACTTTTCTACTAAACGTTGACTTTCTAAGGCTATGTCTGTACTATAGTCCATATACTGCTTGCCCCATTTTGCGATAATATATATAATAATGAGCCCTGCATCTAGTCTTACTAAACTAGGTATCATATCCATTCGTGCTGTTCCCGGCCCTAATATAGGTATTGTCACAAATATTATGCATATAATTAATACGGCATTTAAAATAGCAGTAAATATCATATGTGCCTTAGGATTAAAATAAAGTGCAGACATACATGAAGCTGATAAAAGCGTAATTGTCACCTCTGGTACGCCACCTTCCATATAAGTTACGACTAGCGCCATAAGACATGGTAATAATGGTACGATAACACCTTTTACTGTATCACTAATCCTTTCAACCTTACTTATAACAAAAGCTATAATTGGTACTACAAAAATTAATGAATAGCCTAATGAAAATTCTCCTACCTGTAATGTCTTTTGCAAAAATAATACTATCGTAATAACAGTGATTAAACTCACATTAAACTTATGTACTTTTTTTAAATCAAATTGTCTTATTTCTTTATGTTCCATGTCTAAATTTTATACCCCCTATTTATTTTTTCTTTATTATTATACACTCTTCACTTTCAACTTTCTATATTATTTTACACTTTCTGCCATCTTTCTGCATTAGTATCAGAATTTTTCTGCATAGAAAAAGAGATTATACTTCTTTCAATAAGAATGCATAATCCCTCTTCTACTTCATTACTCTAAAATCAGGTTGTCAATTGCTGCCCCTGGTGCAACCATTGGTAATACTTTTTCATCCATATCAATAAAGCAGTTTAAAACAGCTGGCTTATGAGCTGCAAGTGCCTCGCTAAATGCTTCTATAAAATCCTCTTGTGTGCGAACTGTATAACCTTTTACACCAAAGGCTTCTGCTAAAAGTGTAAAATCTGGGCCACGATCAAGAGTTGTTTGTGAATAACGTTTTTCATAGAATGCAGTTTGCCATTGTCTTACCATGCCCAATGTTGTGTTATTCATCACAATAATAATAACAGGTACATCATAATGTGAAATTGTAGCAAGTTCATTACAGTTCATACGGAATGAACCATCTCCTGCAATATGCACAACAGGTACATCCGGTCTACCTATCTGTGCACCAATACTAGCTCCTGTACCATATCCCATTGTTCCAAGACCACCTGAACTAATGAATGTACGTGGCATTGTATATTTAAAGAATTGAGCTGCCCACATTTGATGTTGACCAACCTCTGTTGTAATAATAGCCCTACCATCTGTCTGATCATAAATATTATTCATAATGAACTGTGGTCTTAAGTTATCTCCATCTTGATAAGTATATGGGAATTCTTCTTTCCATCTTTCAATCTGTACAAGCCACTCTTTGTTTTCTTTGCGTGGCACAAGTGGTAGTAACATATTTAAAATTTCTTTTACATCACCTACAATGGATGCCTGTGTTGGAACATTTTTACCGATTTCAGCTGCATCTACATCTATGTGTACAATTGTGGCATTAGGTGCAAATTTACTTACATCGCTAATAACACGATCACTAAATCTGGCACCTAAAGCAATGAGCAAATCACAATTTGTAACACCTAAATTAGAAGCCTTACTCCCATGCATTCCAACCATCCCTGTAGAAAGTGGATGTGTCTCTGGAAAGGCACCAAGCCCCATTAAAGATGTTGCAACAGGTGCATCAATCTTTTCAGCAAAATTGCGAAGTTCTTTATTTGCATCTGCACTTACAATTCCTCCACCAGCATAGATAAATGGTTTCTCAGCGACTTTAATAAGATCTGCAACAACTTGAATATCTGATTGAGATATTGTATCTGTCTGGCGAGGTACACTTACTGGCACTTCATGTTCATATTCATACATAGCAGCTGTTACATCTTTTGGAATATCCACAAGAACTGGACCTGGTCTACCAGATTTAGCAATATAGAAAGCTTCTCTTATGGTCTTAGCTAAGTCTTTGACATCTTTTACAATGAAATTATGCTTTGTAATACACATTGTTATACCTGTGATGTCTACTTCCTGAAAGCTATCTTTCCCAATAAGAGAATTAGGTACTTGCCCTGTAATAGCTACCATAGGTATAGAGTCCATATAAGCTGTAGCAATACCTGTTACAAGGTTAGTTGCACCTGGGCCTGATGTTGCAATACACACACCTACCTTACCAGTAGCTCTTGCATAACCATCTGCTGCATGAGAAGCACCTTGCTCATGAGAAGTTAAAATATGTGTAATACGGTCACTATTTTTATATAGGGCATCATAAATGTTTAAAGCTTGCCCTCCTGGATAACCAAAAACGGTATCCACACCTTGTTCTACTAAACATTCAATAAGTATCTGAGATCCATTTATCCTCATCTTTTCTCCTCCTACTTCTATGCTTTAAAGATTGCTCCTGTATTAGCTGATGTTACAAGTTTTGCATAACGTGCTAAGTAACCTGTTTTAACTTTTGGCTCTGGTTTTACCCATGCCGCACGTCTTTTAGCAATTGTCTCTTCATCTACTTCAAGGTTGATTGTACACTTATTCATATCAATGCTAATTATATCCCCATCTTCTACAAAGGCAATAAGTCCACCTTCTGCTGCTTCTGGAGAAACGTGACCAATACAAGCACCTCTTGTGGCACCAGAGAAACGACCATCTGTAATAAGAGCCACATCTTTATCAAGTCCCATACCTGCAAGACAAGCTGTTGGTTGAAGCATTTCTCTCATACCAGGTCCACCTTTTGGCCCTTCATAACGAATCACCACAACGTCACCTTTTTCAATTTTACCTGCATCAATAGCAGCTGTTGCCTCTTCTTCACTATTGAATACTTTTGCTTTGCCACGATTTACAAGCATCTCAGGTGCTACTGCAGAACGTTTTACAACACATGTATCTTCTGCTAAGTTTCCGCGAAGAACAGCAATACCACCTGTCTCACTATATGGATTTTCAATAGGACGGATAACTTCTGGATTTTTATTTGTAACCTTTTCAAGATTTTCTGCGATTGTTTTACCTGTTACTGTCATAAGAGATGTATCTAAGAGATTTCTCTTAGTAAGTTCTTTCATAACAGCTGCTACACCACCTGCAAAATGAAGATCTTCCATATGATGATGACCCGCTGGTGCAAGGTGACAAAGATTAGGTGTATGTGAGCTAATTTCATTAGCCATGTCTAAATTAATTTCCACACCTGCTTCATGAGCTATAGCTGGAAGGTGAAGCATTGTATTTGTACTACAGCCAAGTGCCATATCTACTGTTAAAGAGTTATGGAAAGCTTTGTCATTTAAGATATCGCAGATTTTAATATCTTTATTAAACATATCCATAACAGCTATCCCAGCATATTTAGCCAGACGAATACGTTCCGCAAATACAGCAGGTGTTGCACCATTTCCTGGAAGGGCAATACCAAGTACCTCACACATACAGTTCATACTGTTAGCTGTGTACATACCTGAGCAAGAACCGCAACCTGGACATGCATGGTTTTCATATTCTTTAAGTTCTTCTTCTGTAATTTTACCTGCATTGTAGGCACCTACTGCTTCGAAGGTTACAGAAAGATTTGTTTTCTTGCCATTTACCATACCTGCAAGCATTGGGCCACCGCTTACAAGTGTTGTTGGAAGATTCATTCTAGCTGCACCCATAAGCATCCCTGGTACGATTTTGTCGCAGTTTGGTACAAGCACTAAACCATCAAAAGCATGAGCCGTTGCCATACATTCAATCGAGTCTGCAATAAGTTCTCTTGTAACAAGAGAATATTTCATTCCTTCATGTCCCATAGCAATCCCATCACAAACACCAATTGCTGGAATCTCAATAGGTGTACCACCTGCCATACGGATACCTGTCTTAACAGCTTCTGTAATTTTATCAAGATGTGAGTGACCTGGTACAATCTCACTTTTAGCTGTTACAACACCAATTAATGGTTTTTCAATTTCTTCATCTATATAGCCCATCGCTTTAAATAAAGAACGATGTGGAACTCTTGCTGCGCCAACTTTTACTCTATCACTTTTCATTATAGACACTCCTTTTCTTATATAATAGAAGGGCTAAGCCCTATACAGACTTAGCAGCTTCTACTTTTATCCTTTTATCTCTTATACACTCTTAATTATTTAATTGCTTTCATAACTAAATCTCCCATTTCTACAGTGCCAACAAGTTTCATACCTTCACTCATGATATCACCTGTTCTATAACCTGCATCTAATACATCAGAAACAGCTTTTTCAATAGCTTTAGCTTCTTTTTCAAGATTAAATGAGTAACGTAGCATCATAGCTGCTGACAAAATTGTTGCTAGTGGATTAGCTTTGTTTTGACCTGCAATATCTGGCGCACTACCATGACTTGGTTCATAAAGGCCAAGTGAACCTTCTCCAAGAGAAGCCGATGCAAGCATACCAATGGAACCTGTAATGATACTTGCTTCGTCTGAAAGAATATCACCGAAGATATTTGATGTAATGATCACATCAAATTGTTTTGGATTAACAACAAGCTGCATTGCTGCATTATCTACATACATGTGTGAATATGTGACTTCTGGATAATCTTTAGCGACTCTAGCAACTACTGCTCTCCAAAGTCTAGAAGATTCAAGTACATTTGCCTTATCTACAACGCATACTTTTTTACCACGTTTCATAGCTGCATCAAAACCAACTCTTGTAATTCTTTCAATTTCAGCTACTGTGTATTTTTCAAGGTCAGAAGCATAAGTTTTGCTATCATCTTCTTCACAAACCACCTTATTTTTTTCACCAAAGTAGATACCACTTGTAAGTTCACGTACAATAAGGATATCTAAGCTATCACCAATGATTTCTTCTTTTAAAGGGCTTGCATCTTTAAGCTGTGAAAAAAGTACAGCAGGGCGAAGGTTTGCAAATAATTTAAGTGCACCACGGATACCTAAAAGCCCTTTTTCAGGACGGTCACCATTAGGTAAGTTATCCCATTTAGGCCCACCTACAGCACCAAGTAGTACTGCATCTGATGCTAAACATGCATCTATTGTTTCTTGTGGAAGAGAACATCCTGCTTGATCAATTGCGCATCCTCCCATAAGTCTTTCATCATATGTAAAATTATGACCGTACACACTTCCTACTTTATCTAATACTTTTACTGCTTCTTTTACAATATCAGGACCAATACCATCGCCTGGTAAAGTAACTATTTTATAATCCATTTTACTATCTCCCTTCATGAACTATTTTTGCTTATCACGCTCTTTTTTTACCTGTTCTCCAATTGCTAACATTGTTGCTTCGCTGCTATTTTTCTCTTCCTCATACCGTTTAAACGCTCTATAAGTGCCTTCTTCTACAGCGCTGCGCGTTACGAAGTACAAAATAAAAAATATAATATAACTAACTATGATGATACCCACTGTATAAACTGCCATTTTATCTTCAAAAAACATGCAACATCATCATTTAACTGCTTTATGTTTTTTAGCTTCCTTTTTTTCTCTTTTTTCTTTTCGTTTATCAACTTCTAATTGCTTTTTACGTGCTGCTTGAATATCTGCGCCAAGCTCAATCATATTTTTCTCATAAGTTTCATTATGAATTTTGTAATATGTCTCCAGTGCTTCCATAGTGCCGGATATAACTGCCTTTTTCATTAAGCCATATAATAAATAGATTAAAAACCATACAATTGTAATCGTCCCAATAATCACTGCAGCAACCATAAGCGCCTCCTCATTAGCACTTAGCTTATTTACCAGCTTTAATTTTATTTACTAAGCCATTTGCTTTGATAATTTCCTGCATAAAAGGTGGGAATGGTTGTGCTTTGTAAGTTTCACCTTTTGTTACATTAGTAATAACACCCGTATCAAAGTTTACTTCTACTTCATCACCCTTTTGAATACCTTCTGTAGCTTCTTCGCACTCTAAAATTGGAAGCCCGATATTAATGGCATTACGATAAAAAATACGTGCAAATGTTTTTGCAATGACACAAGAAACACCTGCAGCTTTAATAGCAATTGGTGCATGTTCACGAGATGAACCACAACCAAAGTTTTTATCAGCAACAATAATGTCGCCTTCTTTTACATTTTCTACGAATTTTGCATCGATATCTTCCATACAGTGAGATGCAAGTTCTTTTGGATCTGATGTATTTAAATAACGAGCTGGAATAATAACATCTGTATCTACATTATCGCCATAGCGAAATACACTGCCTTTTGCATTCATGTTCATATCCTCCTTGTAAACGCCTTAATCTAAGATTTCTGGATTTGTAATATATCCTGTAATAGCTGAAGCTGCTGCAACAGCTGGACTTGCAAGATAAACTTCTGATTCAACATGACCCATACGGCCTACAAAATTACGGTTAGTTGTAGAAACTGCACGTTCACCTGCCGCTAAGATTCCCATATGTCCACCAAGACATGGTCCACAAGTTGATGTACTAAATACAGCACCTGCTTCTACAAGATCTGTTACAATGCCTTCTTCAATAGCTTGTAAATAAATCTTTTGTGTCCCGGGAAATACAATGCAACGTACACTTGGATCTACCTTTTTACCTTTTAAAATATCTCGTGCTGTGCGAAGATCTTCCATGCGGCCATTTGTACATGAACCGATAACAACTTGATCGATTTTAACTTCTTTATCACAGATTTCATCCACTGTTTTTGTGTTTTCTGGAAGATGTGGAAACGCTACAGTTGGGCGTACTTTTGAAAGGTCAATTTCATAAACAGCTTCATACTCAGCATCTTCATCTGCTTCATATACTTTGTATTCTCTTGTGCTATGTTCTTTCATATACAGAATTGTTTTTTCATCTACTGGGAAAATACCATTTTTAGCACCAGCTTCGATAGCCATATTTGCCATAGCAAAACGTGAATCCATAGAAAGGTTCTTAATACCATCTCCCACGAATTCCATAGATTTATAAAGGGCACCATCCACCCCAATCATCCCAATAATATGAAGGATAACATCTTTACCACTTACATATTTAGTTGGACAGCCTGTTAATACAAATTTAAGTGCGCCAGGTACTTTAAACCACGCTTTACCTGTTGCCATACCAGCTGCCATATCTGTACTTCCGATACCTGTTGAGAAAGCGCCAAGTGCACCATAAGTACAAGTATGTGAGTCAGCACCAATAATTACATCCCCGGCTACTGCTAGACCTTTTTCAGGAATAAGAGCATGCTCAATTCCCATCTGACCTACTTCAAAATAGTTTTCAATTTCTTTTCCTTTCGCAAATTCACGTACGACTTTACACTGCTCTGCTGCTTTAATATCCTTATTAGGTGTAAAGTGATCTGGCACTAATGCAATTTTGTTTTTATTAAACACACAGTCACAACCAATTTTATTAAATTCACGAATTGCTACTGGTGATGTAATATCATTTCCAAGTACAAGATCAAGGTTTGCTTCAATTAATTGCCCAGCTACAACACTCTCAAGCCCAGCATGAGCTGCTAATATTTTCTGAGTCATTGTCATTCCCATTTATCATCATCTCCTCATTTACAAATATGCCTTAAATTTCTTCTCAATATCTTTAATAAGCTTATATTCTATAGAATCGACTAGGGCAATCCAACTCGCTTCTATAATATCCGTAGAAACGCCTACAGTACTCCAATAACCTTCTCCATCTGTAGACTCTAAAAGAACACGTACCTTAGCAGCTGTAGCACTTTTGGTATCTAGAACACGTACCTTGTAATCTGTCAAACGTACATTTTTAAGTTCAGGATAAAAGACTTCAAGAGCTTTTCTAAGGGCTTTATCTAGGGCATTCACAGGCCCTTCACCTTCTGCTGCTGTCATTTCTACCTTACCATCTACTTTTACTTTGATAATGGCTGATGAACTAACCCCTTCACTTCCAGAAGGTTCTTCACCTATAATCTTAAACTCTTCTAAATCAAAGAAAGGTTTATATTTCCCGAGTGCCTTTCTTACTAAAAGCTCAAAAGTCCCTTCAGCACCTTCAAATTGATAGCCTTTATACTCTAACTCTTTAATACGGTTTACTATGATCGTTGTAACAGGATCATCTCTTTTAATATTAGGATTAATGCGCTGTACCTTTTCGAGTATTGTGCTGCGTCCCGCTACCTCCGACATCAGAAAACGTCTCTCATTTCCCACACTTATAGGCGGAACATGTTCAAATGATGTACTTGCCTTCGTCACACCATCAATATGCATTCCTGCTTTATGTGCAAAAGCACTTTTACCGACATAAGGCATTTGATCGCTTAACGGCAAGTTAGCAATTTCAGAAACACGAATCGCATAGGTTGTAAGCTTTTTTAGCTTTTCATCATCTACACACTTATACCCACGTTTAATCTGCAAGTTTGGAATGATTGTACTTAGATTGGCATTGCCACATCTTTCTCCAAATCCTACAAGTGTCCCTTGTACATGGGTTGCTCCTGCAAATACTGCCATCATACTATTTGCCACTCCCATACCTGTATCATTATGGGTATGAATACCGACCTTTGTATGAATCTCCTTTACCACTTCACTTACAATCTCATAAACCTCATCAGGAAAAGCGCCACCATTTGTTTCACATAAGGCAATGCAGTCTGCACCAGCATTCTGGGCAGCTTTTAATGCCTCCATTGCATATTGTTTATTGTTTTTATAACCATCAAAGAAGTGTTCTGCATCGAAGATAACGATTTTTCCCTTTTCTTTAAAAAAGGCTATTGTATCGTAAATCATCTTTAGGTTTTCTTCTAAGGTAGTTTTTATAATTTCTGTCACATGGAAATCCCAAGCCTTACCGAATATGGCTACAGCTGGAGTGTCCGCTTCAAGAAGCGATTTGACATTACTGTCTTCTTCTACTTTTATATTACGTCTTCTTGTACTTCCGAAAGCTGTAAGCTTTGCTGTTTTTAAGCTTAACTTTTTAACTTCCTTGAAAAACTCTAAATCCTTTGGGTTAGAACCAGGATTGCCAGCTTCTATAAAGCCCACTCCTAGTTCATCCAAAGTTGCTACGATCTTCAATTTATCTGATACAGAAAAAGAAATGCCCTCTGCTTGTGCACCATCACGGAGCGTGGAATCAAATATTGTAATATTCCTCAAGCTTACGCCTCCTTCTTAGTCTCTTGATCGTATAACATATTATTAATTGCTGAAATATAAGCAAGTATACTTGCTTCTACTATATCCATGCTTACACCGTAACCATTGTAAACACCATCATCGTTTTTAATTTTTACATTAACCTCACCTTGTGCATCAGTACCACCTGTTACAGAATTAATCACAAAATCTTCAAGCACAAATCGTTTACCAACAAGTTTATCAATAGCTTTATAAGAGGCATCAATTGGTCCATCATATGATGAAACAACCTCCTCAAGTACATGACCCGTCTTAGCAACAAGTCTTACTGATGAAGTGGTTGTAATAGTGTTTCCTGAATTAATTACAAAGCGTTCAAGTTTATAAAACTCTGGTACTTTAGAAGTTTTATGATGAATTAAGGCTTCAAGGTCTTTATCCGTTACAACTTTCTTCTTATCAGCTAAAGCTTTAAATTGTTCGAAAGCTGTTTGAAGTGCTACTTCATCAAGTTCATAGCCCATTTCTTTTAAGCGGTCTTCGAAGGCATGACGCCCTGAATGTTTCCCAAGTACCAATTTATTTTCTGTAAGCCCAATAGATTCTGGTGTCATAATTTCATAAGTACTCTTATTAGCAAGCATACCATGCTGATGAATTCCTGATTCATGTGCAAATGCATTTTCACCTACGATTGCTTTATTAGGTTGCACTCTTACACCTGTAATGCTACTTAGAAGCTTACTTGTTTTATAAATCTCTTTTGTATTAATATTGCAACCAAGATTGTAGTAATCACCTCTTGTATTAAGATTCATTACTAACTCTTCTAGGGCTGCATTTCCAGCACGTTCACCGATGCCATTAATTGTACACTCTAGTTGGCCTGCACCTGCCTTAGCTGCTGCTAAAGAATTTGCAACAGCTAGACCTAAATCATTGTGACAGTGTACAGAAATTATTGCTTTATCAATAGAAGGTACATTTTCACGAATACCTAATATGAGCTTTGTCATTTCTTCTGGTGAAGCATAGCCTACTGTATCTGGGACGTTAATTGTTGTTGCCCCTGCCTGAATTACTGCTTCAAATATCTGATATAAGAAAGCAGGATTACTTCTTGAGGCATCTTCTGCTGAGAATTCTACATCCTCACAGTATTTTTTTGCATAACGTACCATTTCAGCTGCTACTTCTAAAACTTGTTCCGGTGACTTTCTGAGCTTATAGGTCATGTGGATATCTGATGTAGCGATGAAAGTGTGTATTCTAGGATACTTAGCTTCCTTTAACGCCTCTCCTGCTGCATCGATATCCCCTTTGAGGGCACGTGCCAAACTTGTTACAGTTGCATTTTTGATGGTTTTTGCAATAGATTTAACAGATGCAAAGTCTCCTGGCGAAGAAGCAGCAAATCCTGCTTCCATAATGTCTACACCAAGGCGCTCTAGTTGTTTTGCAACCTCTAACTTTTCAGCGAGGTTCATACTACAACCTGGTGATTGTTCACCATCTCTTAATGTAGTATCAAAAATTCTAACAATGTTTGCCATCTATGTTCCCCTTCCTATTTAAGTTCTATTTGTTTTCGTCTGCCCAAGACATCATGCTACGAAGTTCTTTACCAACTTTTTCAAGTTGATGATCAGCTTCAATACGACGTTTTGCATTGAAGTATGCACGATGAGATTGATTTTCTAAGATCCAGTTTTTAGCGAATGTACCATCTTGGATTTCTTTAAGTACCTTACGCATTTCATTTTTTGTATCTTCTGTGATAATACGAGAACCTACTGTATAGTCACCGTATTCAGCTGTATCAGAAATTGAGTATCTCATAAATTCGAAACCACCTTTGTTGATAAGGTCAACGATAAGTTTCATTTCATGAATACATTCGAAGTAAGCACTTTCTGGTTCATATCCAGCTTCTACTAATACTTCGAAACCAGCTTTCATAAGAGCTGTTACACCACCACAAAGAACTGCTTGTTCTCCGAAGAGGTCAGTTTCTGTTTCCATTTTGAATGTTGTTTCAAGGATTCCTCCTCTAGCCCCACCGATACCTGCTGCATAAGCAAGTGCTAAGTCATGAGCATTACCTGTAGCATCTTGGTATGCTGTTACTAAACATGGTACACCACGTCCTTCTAAGAATTGACTTCTTACTGTGTGACCTGGTCCTTTAGGAGCGATCATTACGATATTTGTATGTTCTGGTGGAACGATTTGTTTGAAGTGAATATTGAAACCATGTGCAAAAGCAAGTGTTTTACCTTCTGTTAAGTAAGGTGCGATTTCACTTCTATATACTTCTGCTTGTTTTTCATCTGGTAATAAGATCATAATGAAGTCTGCAGCTTTTGTAGCATCTGCTACTGTCATAACTTTAAGACCAGCTTCTTCAGCTTTTTTCCATGATTTACTTCCATTATATAAACCTACAATTACATCTACACCTGAATCATGTAAGTTGAGGGCATGTGCATGTCCTTGGCTACCATAACCTATAATTGCTACTGTCTTTCCATTTAATAATGCTAAGTTACAATCCTCTTGATAATATAATTTTGCCATTTTCTAAATCCTCCTATATATAAATATATATCTATTAAAGCAAACACTCTAAAATGTGTTGTTTTAATCAAATTAAGTAAAAGTAATAAATTGTTCTAGCTAAGCGCATTGGCTTTAGGCTAATTCTTCAGTTCTTTTTCCCCTCTTTGAAGGGCTGTAAGACCTGTTCTAATAATCTCTTTAATACCATATGGTTCAACCATACTCGCTAAGGCACTAATTTTGCCTTGATCACCTGTCGCTTCTATAATAAGCGAATCATTAGAAACATCCACAATATGTGCTCTAAAGATATTAGCAATCTCAATAATTTCAGCTCTACTAGCTTTGCTTGCACGAATTTTAATCATTGCAAGTTCTCTATAAATAGAGCTTTCTTCTTTAAGTTCTAATACTTTTATAACATCTACAAGTTTATTGAGTTGTTTCTTGATTTGTTCTAAGGTATACTCATCTGATGCTGTTACAATGGTCATCCGAGATACCTTAGGGTCTTCTGTTTCACCCACAGATAAACTGTCGATGTTATACCCTCTTCTACTGAAAAGCCCAGATATACGGCTAAGTACACCTGAATGATTTTCTACAAGTACAGATAATACATGCTTTTTCATATTCTCCCTCATTTCTTTTCTTTGTACATCTATGTGGTATTCTATCTATTTTCATTGATCTACTTACAATAGAACTATTGATTCTTATGCTATAATGTACTTTCTTTGGTACTTACAATAAATTCAAGGAAATACGCCTCTTTGCTTTCTAGCGCCTCCCTAAGCGCTTCTTCTACCTCTATTCCATTAGATACACGCTTTGTTTTAATGCCATAAGCACTTACAAGCTTTGTAAAATCCGGATTACAGTTAAGCGCTACTCCATGTTCTTTAAGTTCTACTTTTCTTTGAAGTTCCCTTACCATACCTAAGCCACTATTATTAAATAAGATAACTACTGGATGAACCCCTTCTTGTACAAGTGTACCAAGTTCAAATAAACTCATTTGGAAACTTCCATCTCCTAATATACTAACCACCTGTCTGTCCTTATTCCCCACACTTGCACCAACTGCTGCTGGAAGTGAATAGCCCATCGTCCCAAATCCACCTGAACAAATGAGCCTTCTATCCCCATAAACTGCCATATTCCTAACAGTCCAAAATTGGTTTTGACCTACATCAGCCACAATCACTGCATCATCATTTAAAAGTTTAGAAAGTGTACGTACCACAAGTTTAGGATTGACCGCACCTTCTGGATGCACTTCTTCTTTAACTTCTTTATGTGCATTAATTTCTTCTAGCCAGCTACTTGTATCTACCATTTTAATGAGGTGACTCATTTCTTCTAATATCACTTTTGCATCACCTACAACTGGAATATTAGCTGCTGCAATTTTCCCAATTTCTGCCGGGTCTATATCAATATGTATAATGTTGGCCTTATCATCTAAAATTCCTACATTCGCTACTGCACGATCTGCAATACGTGCACCTATGAAAAGAATCGTATCTGCATGCTTTAATGCCCAGTTAGAATGTTTAAATCCATGACTTCCTATCATCCCAAAATCTAATGGCGAAGTCGTATCTATACTCCCAAGTCCCATTAATGTATGGACTACTGGAATATTAGAATTATTAATGAACTTTGTCAGTTCTTCTTTTGCATCGCTTAAAATAACGCCGCCACCTGCACAGATTAAAGGTCTCTTACTATTTTGCAAAAGCTTAATTGCTTTTTTAATTTGCCCCATATGCCCTTCAACTGTTGGTTTATAACCACGAATTTTAACTTCTTTCGGGTAATTATAGTCGATTTGGACTTCCTGAAGATCCATTGGAATATCGATTAAAACTGGTCCTGGTCTTCCCGTTCTAGCTATATAAAAGGCTTCTTTAACAATACGTGGAAATTCCTTTGGATCTTTTAATAAATAGCTATGTTTAATAAAAGGCTCTGTTGCACCTGTAATATCTACCTCTTGGAACACATCTCTTCCAATAAGTCTTGATTTAACTTGCCCTGTAAAAATTACAATAGGAATAGAATCCATATAAGCTGTCGCAATCCCTGTAATAAGATTGGTAGCACCTGGACCAGATGTTGCAAGACATACTCCTACTTTTCCAGTTGTCCTTGCATAGCCACTTGCGCTATGTACAGCTGCTTGCTCTTGTCTCACTAAAACGTGATGAATAGAAGAAGCTCTTAGTGATTCATAAATATCAATAACGGCTGCCCCTGGATAACCAAAGACGACATCTACATTTTCCTCGAGTAAGCATCGTACAAATACATCTGATAATTTCAATCCAACCCCTCCTTCAGTTTTCACTTTATTACATAGTTTTTTGCAATATTAAAAAATGTATAAAAAAACCTCATCCCAATAACGGGACGAGGAATATTCCACGTGTTACCACCCATTTTGACTCGTACTTATTTCATACAACGTCCACTTTCTAGGTTCTGTTAAACCCTTGCCTATAACGGGGCCACCGGAAATTTCTTACTAGGCCAGACCACTACAAGCATTATGTAACAGCCCCATTGCCGTTCTGAAATTCTGCTCAGGAGTGATTCACATTTTGCCGCAACACTAATTCGCACCAACCACTAGCTCTCTGAAGTCACTTTTGCAAATGCCATTCTCCTTCACTGCATTTTTCAAATAATTGATTAATTAGTATTTTAGCAACATTGACTTTAGGTGTCAATATTTTTAATACATATTTATTTTTAATTTTATATTTTTACATAAATATGTGTATTTAATTAAATTTACAAACTATTCGAGTGCTAGTCCTTTTCCTCTTCATTCTCTCCATCAAAGTCCTACGCTTTCTTCTTTTCCCCCATATTCCGTCCACCTGACTTCCCCTTCACGTTGTTTGGTATGGATAAGTCTTATATATATTTTTATCGCGACTTGGAGCCTAGCGACAGAGCACCCCTTAAGTAGGCACTTCCTCTACTTCTCTGTAAGAGAATCTTCATAAACATTCT
>DYCF01000019.1:34753-78127 GCA_019418225.1 Clostridiales bacterium
GTCATTTGGTGTGGATAAGTCTCATATATATTTTTATCGCGACTTGGAGCATAGCAACGGAGCAGCCCTTAAGTAGGCACTTCCTCTACTTCTCTGTAAGAGAATCTTCATAAACATTCTCTCTGGCTCTCTTTTATGTCATTTGGTGTGGATAAGTCTCATATATATTTTTATCGCGACTTGGAGCATAGCGACGGAGCAGGAAAAATATATATGAGACTTATCCATCACCACCACCCCCACAACAAAAAAAGCCAGGCAGCATTTTTATGCAACCTGACTCTCTTACATTTTTATTTACGTTTAGCAGCTCTTACACGTTCAGATTCATTTAAGATTTTCTTACGAAGTCTAATTGCATCTGGTGTTACTTCTACTAATTCATCATCTTCAATGAACTCTAACGCTTCTTCAAGTGTAAAGGTTCTTGGTGGTGATAATCTAATAGCATCATCAGCACCTGATGAACGTGTATTTGTCATTTTTTTATTTTTACATGGGTTAACAGTCATATCTTCTTTACGTGCATTTTGACCGATAATCATACCTTCATATACATCTACACCTGGTTTTACGAATAAAATACCACGGTCTTCAAGTGAGTTAAGGGCATATCCCATAGTTGTTCCTTGTTCTTGCGCAATAAGGGCTCCATTTCCTCTTCTTGGAAGTTCACCAACGTATTCTGTATATCCTTCGATTCTTCTAACCATTGTAGCTTCCCCTCTTGAATCAGTGATTAACTCACTTCTGAATCCAAGAAGACCACGTGTTGTACAAAGGTATTCAATACGAATGTGACCATTTTCTGGTTCCATACTTTGCATCATACCTTTACGAAGGTTAAGTTTGCTGATAACAGCACCTGAGTATTCATCTGGTACAGAAATTACAACACGTTCTACTGGCTCTACAAGTTTACCATTTTCATCGTGATGCATGATAACTTCTGGTTTAGATACACCGAGTTCATACCCTTCACGTCTCATATTTTCAATAAGAACTGATAAGTGAAGTTCCCCACGACCAGATACTCTGTATCCATCTGTTGTATCCATAGGTTCTACCTTAAGACCTACATTAATTTCTGTTTCTTTTTCAAGACGGTCTTTAATATGTCTTGTTGTTACGAATTTACCACTTTGACCTGCAAATGGTGAATTGTTAACTAAGAAGTTCATAGAAAGTGTTGGTTCTTCAATGTGAATTGGTGTCATAGGATCTACTTTACCAATTTCTCCGATTGTTTCACCGATAGAAATATCAGCAATACCAGCAATAACTACGATATCCCCGCTTGTAGCCTCTGGTACTACAACTTGTTTAAGACCTTCATAAACCATTACTTTTGTTACTTTAGCCGTTCTGATTTTACCATCGTTATCTGCAACTTCTACTGTTTGGCCTTCTCTCACTTTACCTTTGTAAATACGTCCAATTCCAAGACGACCTACGAAGTTATCATAAGAAAGGGCACTGATTTGAAGTTGAAGTGGCTCCTCATCTTGTTTTGGATATTCCCCTACACGCTCAATAATTGTTTCAAGAAGAGGTTTGATATCTGTTCCTTCATCATCAAGTTCATATTTCATGATACCTTGTTTACCAATTCCGTAAAGGATTGGGAAGTCAAGTTGCTCATCATTTGCTTGAAGATCTACGAATAAATCGAATGTCATATCCACTACTTCTTCAGCTCTGTGGTTTGGTTTATCAATTTTATTAATAACAAGAATTGGTTTAAGACCTAATTCAAGAGATTTTTGAAGCACGAAACGTGTTTGTGGCATAGGCCCTTCAATTGAATCTACTAAAAGGATTACTGTATCTACTGTACGAATAACACGTTCTACCTCTGATGAGAAGTCACTATGTCCTGGTGTATCTACGATATTGATTTTGTAATCTCCATATTTAATTGAACAGTTTTTAGAGTAGATTGTGATTCCTCTTTCTCTCTCTAAATCATTACTATCCATAATACAATCAACGTGTTCTTCATTCGCTCTGAAGACACCGCTTTGATTTAAAAATGCATCTACAAGTGTTGATTTACCTGCATCTACGTGGGCAATAACTGCTATATTTATAATCTTCATATCACTCATGTGTCAGTGGACCTTCTTTCCGTAATTTATCACAATTACCTATTTTAGCACAGATATTCTCATTACTCAACATATATATTATTATTAAGCCACAAAGTGCATCTGTTTATACTGTTAAATCTCGTTAATCACGTTTTTTAGCATAACATACATTGTACCTTCTTGCCTATGTTAATTTTTGACGATTTGCATGTTTTTTTATACCGAAAATTCAATAAAATAACAAACAGACTAGAAATTAATCCTCTTCTAGTCTGTTGCCTTACATTATTTACATTTTGAAGTCCTCTTTTATTGTGCAATAAGCAGACGATTTTGAACCGCATAAAGCTCATAATAATAACCTTGCTTGGCAAGTAATACCTCATGGGTACCTCTTTCTAAAATTTTACCTTGATCAATATAGAAGATTTCATCTGCATTTTTAATAGTAGAAAGCCTATGGGCAATGACAAAGGCCGTTCGCCCTTTTAACAATTCATCTAGCCCTTGTTGTAATAACATTTCGGTTTGAGTATCTATACTTGATGTAGCTTCATCTAAAATCAAAATCCTTGGATTCATTAAAAGTACTCTTGCAAAAGAGATCAGTTGTCTTTGTCCGACTGAAAGTCTTGAACCTCTCTCATTGACTTCAGTTTGATATCCCTTTTCAAATTTCATAATAAACTCATGGGCTTTTACGATTTTTGCAGCTGCTATAACCTCTTCATCTGTAGCATCCATTCTGCCATATCGAATATTATCCATAATCGTCCCTGCAAAAATAAAGGAATCTTGAAGCATAACGCCCACCTGCTGACGTAACGATTTAAGTGTGACTGTGCTGATATCAATGCCATCAATAGTTACCTTACCGCTATTCACATTATAAAAACGGCTTAATAAGTTGACAATAGTCGTTTTTCCCGCACCTGTAGGGCCTACAATAGCTACCGTATGTCCCTTTTTTACTTTAAAACTCATGTGTTCTAGTATAGGTTCATCTTCTTCATACATAAATGTTACATCTTCAAAGGCTACTTCCCCTTCTATAGTTGGCAAGATTATTGCATCTTCCTTGTCATCAATAACTGTTTCTTCATCTAGCATCTCAAAAATACGTTCTAGATAAGCCATGGCATTAATAATATTGTTGTAGAGATTCCCTATATTCGTAATAGGTGCCCAAAATCGCCATACAAAAGCAATAAAGGCAACGAGCACACCTACGGATACGGAAGCCCCCAATATTAAAATTGCTACTATATAGATAAGCGCAATACATATATTCGAAACAAGATCTATAGAAGGCCAAACTAAGAAGTTAAGCTTTACCATATGGAGCCATGCTTTTTTGTACGCCTCACATACTTCTTTAAAAATCCCCTTATTCATCTCTTCTCTTGCAAAAGCTTGTGTTACTTTTATACCATTAATACTTTCATGTACATAAGCATTCATATTAGACTGTTTGCTACTTAACCTTCTATTTGCTCTTCTTTGAACATTTTTAAGTGATAAAATAATAAACATCAATAAAGGAATGCCTATTAAACTTATTAAAGTAAGCCTTACATCTAAATAAAACATAAATCCTATGGCTACAAAAAGCGTGACTAAATCCGCAACTAGATTGATAATACCATTAGTTAGTAAATCACTTAATGTATTTACATAATTCACTACCCTCACTAAAATTTTGCCATGGGGTCTATTATCAAAATAACTAAAAGGTAGCTTTTGTAAATGGTCAAATAAATCTTTACGTATATCTACAATAATATCCTGGCCTACTCTTCCCATAGTCCATAAACGATAACGCATAATCACCGCGGTTGCTACAATAATTATGCCAAATAAAATGGATGCAACAACTAAACCTTTTATATCACCTTGCGGAATATAATTATCTATAGATTTTTGAATAAGTAGTGGACTCACTAAAGACAACACACTCGCTATAACCATTAAGCCTACATTAATAGTTATGGTCTTTCTATAAGGTTTTGCATATGCCATAATTCTCTTTAAATAAACTTTATTAAAGCCAACTTCTAATTCTTCATCTACATCATATTTATTACGTGCCATTAAGCTCTTCTCCCCTCTAATGCAAAATCCCCTGATTGATTACGATAAACTTCATTATAGTAACCTAATTTTTTAATAAGCTCCTTATGTGTCCCTTGCTCAATAATACGACCATTTTCTAAAACAAGGATTAAGTCTGCATTTTGTACAGAAGAAATGCGGTGTGCAATAATAAACGTTGTACGCTTTTCCTCACCTGCATTCATCTCTTGTTGAATCTTAAGTTCTGTCTCCATATCTACTGCAGAGGTTGTATCGTCCAGAATTAAAATCGGCGGATTTTTGAGTAGCGCTCTTGCTAAGGCAATTCTTTGTTTTTGTCCACCAGATAGCCCCACACCCCTTTCACCCACAATAGTTTCATACCCTTCTGGCATATTTTTAATAAATGTATCAGCCTCTGCCATGGTTGCAATAGTTTTTACCTGAGATAAACTTGCACTAGGCATCCCATACGCTATATTTGATTCTATCGTATCTGAGAAAAGGAATATATCTTGCATAGCTATTGAAATCTGATCTCTTAGCTGCCTTAAATCATACTCCCTAACATCTATATCATCTATTCTTACTTCACCACTTGTGCATTCATAAAAGCGGCTCAACAAGTTTACTAATGTCGATTTACCTGCCCCAGTATGTCCAATAATTCCTACTGTCTGCCCTGCCTTTACATGGAACGATACATCTCTAAGCGCATCCGTATCTTTATATCTAAACGAAACATGGTCAAAGGTAATATCCCCCTTAATACGCGTTACCTGTTGTGGACATTTCAGATTTTTAATCTTAGGTTGTGTTTTTAAAAGATCACGTATTTTAGCAGATCCTGCAATAAAACGCTGTGTATCATTTACCAAACCACCTACTGCTCGCATTGGATTATTAAGCGCCCATAAAAGACTATTGAAAATAACTAAATCCCCCATTGTCATTTGCTTATTAATAACAAGAAGTCCACCTACTAAAATAATGACAAGTCCTAGCCAGCTTGCTAAGCCATCTAAAATAGGAATATACTGACTTACAATATCATTTGTAGCTAAGTTCTTTTCTTTATAATTAAGATTTTGAGCTGTAAACTTCTTCATCTCATATTCTTCACTTCCAAAAGCCTTGATGACTCTGTTACCACTTATATTCTCTTGCACCATAGAATTCAAAGAGGCATACGCTTCTCTTACATGCCAGAAAGTTGGTCCAATCTTCTTCCCCATCTTTATGGTACAAAATCCTATAAATGGACACGCCACTAAAACACTAAGCGTTAATGGTAAGTTTATTACAACCATAGAGCCTATAGCAAATATGAATAAACATCCATTTGAAAGCACATTGTAAACTACATAAGCAATAAAATGTCTAATAGCATCTGTATCACCTGTCATACGTGCCATAATATCCCCAGTTTTAGTCTCATTATAGTAGTCAAAATCCAAGGCTAATAAATGTTGATACGTACTCATACGGATATCTAGTACAATATCTTGTGAAACATATTCAAAAATCATCTGATACCCATATACAATAATACCTTTTAAGAGCACACTTCCTAACATCAATGCCAAAATAGGTATTAGTCTTTGTGTTTGCCCATTCCCTATTACATCATCTACAATGTAGCCAGCTAAAAACGGATTAATCATTGCAATACATGACACAAGCACCACTAGTACTAACCCGATTATATACATTAACTTATACCTTTTAAAATATGTCCATATCCACTTCATTGCTTCCAAGCCTTTTCCCTCCTTAAAATCATCTTATTACTTTTATTAACACTACCTATTATCTTTAATTATGAGATAAATTAAAATGTAGTTTATTAAACTATTGATGTATATTTTTATACTGTTATAATGAAAATACCAATATAAAAGAGGGGGATTTTATGAACTGCTTAGGTAATTTTCCACATACACCCAAGCCTGATTTTTGCTATGTAGCAGAAAAAAATTATGGCCAAATCCAAGAAGAACATATTCAATCTTGTACTCATACACACGATTGTTTAGAACTTTCTGTTGTCCTATCAGGAGAAGCTCTTTATACCATTGATAATATTTCTTATAGCGTCAAACGAGGGGAAGTTGTCCTTTTTAATCCTCATATTGCACATAGCGTACGCATTCCTAAGCAAGCACGTTATGCTGATATGCATATTGGTATGCAGAACTTCACACTTCCTGATGGCCAGATAGACCACTTTAACTTACCAAATCAATTTCCAATTATTAAACTTCTTAAAACAGCCGATGCCTTTTTTACCTGTTGTGAGGAAATTCTAAATGAATGTCGTCATCGAAATGCTGGGCAGCATATGATGTTTGAAGCTTTAGGCGTTAAGTTATTTTTACTTTTATATCGTGAATTACAAACTGAGACTACACCTGCTTCAGAATATAGAAGTACTTTCGATTATCCTGAAAAAAGAAAAGTTGTAGACTTTATGATTCATTACATCAACGCGCATTATATGGAAGACATTACATTAGACATGTTTGCAAAAGATATGTATTTAAGTCAAGTTTACCTTTCTAAAATCTTTAAAGAAGAAACGAATAGTTCTCCCATCAACTACCTTATCAAAACAAGATTAGCTAAAGCCAAACAGCTACTAGAAACAGGGGACTTACCTATTAATTTAATTGCTAAACAAGTCGGTTATGATGATGCCTATCACTTTAGTAAACTCTTTAAAAAATATTATGGCTATCCACCTTCTAACTTAAGAATCTCTAAATAAAAAAGGATGTCGTGAAATTACGACATCCTTTTTTATCTGCTATTTTAATGAAATATTCGTTACACTTACATCTGATGTACCACTTCCAAATGCACATCCTGTTGTAAAACTTTCTCCTGCTTCTAATTGCGTTTGCCAAGATGGATTAGTAATTGTGTAGGTATTGCCATCACTACTTATGAGTGTTGCATTCCAAAAAGCTGTAATTGGACGACTTGTAGTAAATGTACATGTCCAGCCATCTAATGCTTTACCTGTTGTATTTGTAATTGTTACTTCACCTGTTGCACCATCTGACCAATCTGATATAATTTCAACGCTCACTGCATCTTGTTGCTGTGAACTCGAACCTTCATTTACATCTGATGATGAACTATCCTTTGGTGCACTGCAAGATTCAAATACCCAAATTTGATTAGCTGCACCACTATAAGTATATTGCAATACATTTGTACCGTCTGCTGTACCTTTTCTCTCAGCATCTAATCCTTTAGTATCTGTGGTACATCTTGCAACAATACCATATACATTATTTTGCCCAGTAAGTATTAATTTAAATTCTTGTGCACTTAGGCCATTAGCTGTATAGGTTTGGATGTTCGTACCATTTTCATTTTTACCATAGTCTACATCTAACATATACCCTTGACCATTTTTAAGTGTTACATAACCATTTCCAACATTTGTTACATACCATCTTTGTCCTGCTACACCAGTCCCTGTGGCGATTTCCACATTCTGACCATTTGCGCCCACATTATCTTTTACTTGAAGATATTTTTGTGCATTCACATTTTTAATGTAATACCAACCATCATTTATTGTTGCATAATCTGTACGCGTTGTGTCTGTACTTGTATTGCCGCCTGTTACTGTAGGCTCTGTGTAATTACCTGGAGTATACAGATTAGCAGCAGGCTGCGTTGTGTGATTTGGTCCAATATAAAAGCTTGTATGTGGTGGTTGATTATAGGCTACATTTTGCCAAGCAATACCTAAACGATATACTGGATCATGCATGAATGTATAATAGCGATAATCTGTTACAGCTGTTGTCATATAAATTCTAAGGGCACTGCTATCTGTAAGTGGTAGCACCACTTCTTCACGCCAGTCACCAAATAAATCTGCTTGAAGTGAAGGTGTAGCCTTTGTACTATTGCAAGAAGTCGCCCCATTAAATGTAACATAACGACTTGCAGAATGTGTTGCGCCGTTATACTTATTAATATAATTCTTGTCTAATATCTCTCTATAAAGATCTCCATCCCACCAAATTGCAAAGTTATAAGCACTAAGTGGTGCTGTAATACTTGTACCATTTTTATCATATGAACCTGTTGTAGACATGGCAATATAAGGATAATAATCAGAGCCAAAGTTGCCAATAATACCGCGGCCTACATCATTACTTGCAGCTGCTTTCCATAACACCTTACCTGTTGCAGCATCATGAATCTCTGTACACTTTTTATCCTCATGCACTTGAAATACTTCAAGTCCCGCGCGATCTGGATCAAAGTCACTTACATGAAGGGCATCCCCATGGCCTAAACCTGTAGTATAAAGTAATGACCCATTATGGTCAATTGTGGCACTACCATAAATAATTTCATCATAGCCATCATCATCTACATCTGCTACAGATAAGTTATGATTTCCTTGCCCCGCTGCTGCAGAGTTTCCAGAAGACTTCGAGTCAAATGTCCATTGTCTCTTAAGGCTTGAACCATCAAAAGTATAAGCCACTAGTACTGCTCTTGTATAATAACCACGGCACATCACAAGGCTAGGTGTCTTGCCATCTAAATAAGCAATACATGCAAGAAAACGGTCTACACGATTTCCATAACTATCTCCCCAACTCGAAACTGTGCCACGTGCTGGTGTATAATCAATCGTTGTAATAGCTCCACCTGTTTGACCATCAAACACTGTTAAATATTCATTTCCTGTTAAGATATATCCTTTTGAATTACGATAATCCGCATTTGCATTGCCGATGACATTCCCTTGACCATCCACTGTTGCATCAGAAGTTTTGCAAGCCACTTCTGCCTTACCATCTCCATCTAAGTCATAAACCATAAACTGAGTATAGTGGGCACCTGCACGGATATTTCTGCCTAAATCAATACGCCACAGCTGTGTACCATCCATTTCATATGCATCTAAGTAAACGTTACCTGTATATCCTGATTGAGAATTATCCTTGGAATTAGATGGATCCCATTTTAAAATAATTTCATATTGCCCATCACCATCTACATCTCCTACAGAAGCATCATTAGCACTATATGTACAAGTAGAACCATCTGGCATCGTCATCCCTGCTGGTTTATTAAGCGGAATATCTAAATAGTTTTGGCTAAGTACTGTACTTACTGCACTTTTTGTTTTTTCTACGCCATTAATAACTGTTGTTACATAATACTTATCACTTGTCGTCCCTGATGTATCTACATAGTTTGTACTTGTTGTAAGTGGCGTGCTATTAAGACGTGTACCATTTTTATAAATATAAAAGCCTACATTACTATTATCTGTTCCAAGTAGTCTCCAAGATAAGTATACCCCATTACTTACCTTCGTTGCGATAAGCCCGCGGTCTAATGCCTCCATCTGTCTTGCCGTCCCTGCATATGTTACGACACTTGGCATACTTACTAAAGTTGTGCCAAACATAGATACCATCGCCAAACAAGACATTGTCTTCTTAAATACCTGTTTAAACTTCTTACTCATTTAATCTCCTCCTTCAATAAATTAATAAATCTATTTTCCTTGCCACTTTATCTTATTATCTTTTTGTATAATAAAATAAATTTTGCCCCTACATTCTCTGTGTTTTATTATATACAAAACTTACCGTATTTTTCAACATATTATGTACAATATGTATTAATATTAGCATTTAATTACCAGTTATTTTAAGAATTATATAACATTTTTGCATATATTAATAACTAGTTTCCTTAATCCAACTCACACATCACTCTTTTTAACCTTTTCTTCCCATTAAGTTTCTTTTTATATATTAAGGCATAAAAAAAGATGACCTTCTTAAAAAAGTCATCTTCTTTATGTATAAAACCCCTTGGCTCTATATTATTCTGCTTGAGCTGGTGCGCCTACTGGACAAACACTTGCACATGCGCCACATTCGATACAATCTGTTGCAGCGATTTCGTATTTTCCATCTCCTTCAGAAATACATCCGATTGGACATTCAGCTTCACATGCACCACAGCTAATGCAATCTTCACTAATTACGTATGCCATTTAAAACACCTCCCGTAAATGATTAATTTCAAGTTTATGATATCCCATAGACCCCACTATGTCAAGAAATTTTACGGGGGTAGGTTCGCACAAAGTGCTGGAGCCTTTTTCAAGATACTTATCCATATCCCGATGAATCTTCAAACGAGGCTCCAGTGCCTTGTACTTTGCTTCCCCCTGTAATAGCTAGCTTGTTAATTTTATTGGATAAACTCTTGTTCCCAATTAAAATATCCCGTCTGTTCGTTTTTGACATACTTGAGATAAGCTGCATAAGTGTTCCCATTACGACTTTTAAGATTCCTAAAGCCTACTTTACCATTTTTAAGAAGTAGCTCTACCATTTGTCTTGTAACTGTTTTACCTAACATAGCAATATACTTATCATTTTTCCAGATTGTATATTTACAGCCACCCTTCCAATTAACACAACCAAAAGCCTTTTCATTTTCCACAACCGCATTACCACAGATTGGACAGATTCCCACTGGTTCCATATTTTTAGGAACTTCTACCTTTGTACCACTTAGAACCTTTGTATCATTTTTAATCGCCTCTACAGCGTCTTCTGTAAAGCTTTTAATCATTCCCAAGAATTCATCCTTTTGAAATTTGCCCTTTTCAATATCTGACAATGTTTTTTCAAGTCGCCCTGTATATTCAAGGTCAAGAAGCTGCTTAGCTGGAAATGTTTCTACTATAGCTTTTCCAAGTTCTGTACATACAAGACTTTTTCCTTTTGCTTTAATATATTCCGCATCTTTAAGCTTTTTAATTGTTTCAGCACGAGTCGCTGGTGTCCCGATACTAAAACCACTTAAGATGCTTGCCATCATTTTAAGTGTATCCTCTTCACTTTCTTCCTTGCTATCGTCTTTTCCATCACCTTTAAAACTTTTACCACATGTCTCCATCACACGTAAAAGTGTTTTCTCTGTATGGGCTTTAGGCGGCTTTCTCGTTACTTCTCCTACAGTCGCCTTCTTAACTTCTACCACTTCATCCTTGGCAACTTGTGGGAGAATAACATCTTTACTTTCTTTGCTTTCTTTTGTTCCTTTAGCTTCTAGCTTTTCTACAATGCGCCATCCCTCTACCAGTTGTACCTTACCCTTCGTGATAAAGACGCCTTTAACGCGTTCTTCTGGTACTTGTTGTACTTTCGTTACGAGCTTTGTTTCTTCAAACTCTGCTACAGGTAAGAACTGCATTAAGAAACGGTTTTTAACTGCATTATAAACAATTTGCTCATCTGCTGTGAGTCCTTTTGGAATCATATAAGTTGGTACAATGGCACTATGGCTTTCTACCTTACTATTATCAAAGATACGTTTATTATCTACAAAACGAATTTGACTTTCATAAGGTAAACCTACTTTAAGTGTATCTAGTACCTTTTTCGTTCTTCCTTTTAAACTCTCTTCTAACGCTAAGCTCCCTGTTCTTGGATAAGTAATATACTTCTTTTCATATAGTGATTGAGCCACCTTTAATACCTTATCAGAAGTCCATCCCTTATATTTACTTGTAATATGCCCTTGCAAGTTTGAAAGATTAAATAAAAATGGGGCATAATCTTTCTTTTTCTCAACTTGCTTCTCAATAATTTGAGCAGGCTTATTTTTAATAAGTTCTGTAAGTTCTTCTAAGGCCTTTTTATCTTCAAACTTCTCATTATCTTTGCCTTCTTTATCCTTCTCATAATAAGTACCCTCAAAGACTTCATTTTGTTGCGTCTTAAAGTTGGCTAACAATTTGTAGTAAGTAGATGCCTTGAAGGCCTCTATTTCCTTGTCACGATCATAAATAATCTTAAGGGTAGGTAATAGTACACGGCCAATATTAAGTATTTTCTTGCTCCCTGCATTATACTTCACTGTGGCTACTGAAGTTAAATTAATCCCAATCATCCAGTCAGCCCACTGTCTACCAATTCCTGCATCTTGCAGTGACTTCATCTCTTCATTAGGACGAAGATTAGCAAGACCTTTTTGAACTTCTTCCGGTGTCCATTCATTTAAAAGCATACGATAAACAGGCTTCTTTTCATTAAAATATAAGAAAATCTCATCACCGATTACTTGTCCCTCTCGGTCAAAGTCAGTAGCCGAAATAACGCCGTCTACATCTTCTCTGTCAATTAAACTTTTAATAATATTTAATTGTTTTTGTGCTCCTGCATCAACTTGTGCTTTATTCTTACTATCACATTTAATTTTATATTTGAACTCCTCTGGTATAAAAGGAAACTTTTCCAGACGCCAACTCTTCATCTGCTCATCATAGTCTTTAGCATCATATAGCTGCAACAAATGTCCAAACGCCCACGTAATTAAATAATCGTTTCCTTCAAAGTAACCATCGCATCTTTTTCTAATCTGAAGTGCATCTGCTATATTCTTTGCAACAGAAGGTTTCTCTGCTATAATAACACGCATTTTTTCAACTCCTCTATTTTCCCTATTGTTACATACTTCTCAAAAACATCAGTTTTTATAACAATAGCAATTGTTTTACGGAAAAAACAAACATAAGGAACCATTGCATTATTCTTATAGCCTAATACAATAGTTCCTTATATCTTTTGTTAATCATTTATCCTATTATAACATACCCCATCCATAAAGCACAACCCACGCACGAACACATGTTCGCAGTATTACTTTAACTTCTTTGCTTTAATCTTTTATTTTCTTAACCTTATGCATGTCATTTAAAATTCGGTAAATCCTCTAGTGTAATCACATAGGGATGATTATAAACCTCCTTCATATGTTCCTTCGTCATATTACTAAGGATCACTTCTTCCTCTTCCCAGTTCCATATTGTAAAATATAACCAAGGTACTTCATCTTTAATCAAACTTTCTGGATGTGGCATAATAAAGCTTTCCGATAAAGCAACAGGCTTACTTCCTGTCATCGCACAAACTACTGCTTCGTATTCCCTTTTATCACTACTGTAATCATAGGCTGGCCCATATACATCACAGCTTCCTATATCACAATAAGTATCGCCAACATAGTACGCTATCTTAGGTGCATTCCAAACCCATATTAGATTATTTAAATTATAATGTTCGGTTAGCTCTTGATACAGCAAATGATATAGCTTTTTATATGCCTCGGCACCTTTTCGGCTCCACCAAAACCAATTCCCATCTGCCTCATGAAGCGGGCGCCATAATATAGGAATATTTCTTTCTTTAAATCTCATTAAAACTTGTGCGATATCTGAGATATCCTTCATCATCGCCTTATGCTCCGCCGTTCCTTCACAGAGTGCTTTCTCAATATCAAAATCTGTATTAAACACATAAAATGTTTTATCGTATCCACCACAAGGTGCAAACCAGTGCCAGCACAATGTAATAAGCCCACCTTTCTCCTCCCACCATCTTATCGCCTCTTCTACAGAGCCTCTATTGCCCGCCACCTCTTCATGGCAATCTATCTCCATATCTTCTGTACGTACTTCTTTATTAGGAAGCTTCTCTGTATTTGAACCAGCTGTATAGCTTAATAAATCAAAGCTACGAATAGCAGGATACTTACCTGTAATCTCATAAATTTCCTCTACTTGTGTGCCTTTTGCTGCATTTGTATGCTGACCTGAAATAATGCCCTTGCCATAAATAGACTCAAAATACTTCATAACCGTTTTGCAAATAGGTAATGCATTTGGATTGTTTAATGTAAATTCTACTTTTCTCATACAAGTCCCCCATCCTATCTTTACTTTAGAAAAGCTGATTAGAAGAGTATTTCACTACCTCTAACCAGCTTCTATAATTACTTATTATTTTACTTGTTACACTTACTACTAAGACTTTACTTACTCTTTATCTTTTTTAAATACAGCTTCAATACTATCTTGAGCAAGTTGTTTATTAGCCTCTACAGCTTGAGCAACTGTTTGGCCATCAGCTAATAAGTTACCTACAACTGTGTTAAGTGGATAATCTGTTACACCGTCAATTACATCTACTTTTCCACCTTCACTGAAAGAAATAGCATTTTCCATATCTTTTTCCGTTTTGAATAATGTTGATAACCATTCTCGGCTAGCTTCTGCTTTGATTTCATATTCTGCACCATACCAGTCTTGAACTTCTTCAAAGATCATTAAAACGTCTTCTGGATTTTCAACACCACGTGGAATTGCTACACCACCTGTTGCTGTTAAATATGTACTACCAGTTGTATTACTTGGACCTGTTGGGAATGGTACTACAGAATAGTTGAAGCTACCATTATCTCCTTCACCAAGTACCCAACTTTGTAAATAGAACATTGCTGATTTGCCTTCTCTATAAGCTTGTAAGTTACCATTCCATTCCCAAACATCATCATTTGCAAGGTATGCAACTTTATCTGTGTTATAAAGTTTACTAAAGAACTCTAAAGCTTCCATTGTTTTTGGATCTGATAAACCTTCTTTTAAGTTTGTATCATCTACTAAATAACCATCATTTGAAGCAATGAATTGTTTTGCAAGTACAATTGGCACACCTGAAAGACCATATTGATCCACCACATTGTCACCATCTGTATCTTTTGTAGCGGCTTTTGCAATTTCTAAGAATTTATCCCATGTCCATTCACCTTTTTCATAAAGTGCAACAGGGTCTTCTACGCCAAGTTCATTAATAATGTCTTCGTTAACACCTAAGAAACAAGCACTAACTTCCTCATTGTGTTCTACCATAGAGTAGTGTTTACCTGCAATTTCTGTACCTGGTAATAAAATATAGTTATCATTAAAGATATCTGCTTCTGGTAAATTAATATCTTCGATAGCCATAATTTGACCGCTTACTGCAAGTGGAATAGCTTTAGCAGGCTCTAGCATAACCCCGTCTGCATATGGTGCACCGGCCATAACACTTGTTGTAAGTTTTGTATCAAGTTCCTCATAAGGTACATTGATATATTCAATTTTACAATTATATTTTTCTTCTACACGTTTAAGGTTTTCCCATTTGTAAATATCTTCAACTGTTGCAGTTGCTGGGTCTGGCTCTTCTTTTGGCATTGGATCCCAGTTATAAGCAAATGTAAATGTACGACCATTTAAATCTTTTGCTGGGTATTTGTCTGTTGGAAGTGTCTCTGTAGCTTCCTCTGATGCTTCTGGTGATGCAGAAGCTACTTCTGATTCCGCTGGAGACTCAGCTGGTGTGTCATTACTTGTTTTCGTAGCGCTATCTCCGCAGCCTACAGACATTATACTCATTGCCCCAATTAAACCTAGTGCTAAAGCTTGTTTGAATTTTTTCATTTTAAATTCCCCCTTAATAATTGTAGTTAAAATAACTTACTAACCAACTATGCCACTTCGTTCGATGCCTTCCATAAAGTATCTTTGTAAGAACAAGTAAATAATGAGTAATGGAACAATAACAAGTAAGATGCCGCTATCCACAATTACTTCAAGTATATTGACATCTTGGATTTTTAGCGCCTGTGTAACATTAGCTGCAAGTGTTGTTATTTTTAGAGACAATAAATTAAAGTTATTCATATATAATGATGCAAAGTAAGTATCATTATACTGCCATACAAAAGAGAATAGCATAACTGTAATCATAGAAGATTTGGCATTTGGAAGCATAACATGAAAGAATGTATAAAATGGACCTGCTCCATCTATCCAAGCTGCCTCCTCAATCTCTTTTGGTAAGCCTTTAAAGAACTGCCTATAAATATAAATGTAAAGTCCTGAGCGCAAACCCAATCCTGTTATTGTCATCAGTAACATTGGCCAAATGGTATTCATAAGATTAATACCCTCTTTGCCTGTTATTAGTTTTACAATGCCGAACAAATCAAAGTATCTAAACTGCGTATACATAGGTACCATTAATGTTTGTGTTGGCACAACAATTGTTAAAATTACAAGTCCGAATAATAAGTTATTCCCCTTAAAATCAAATCTTGCAAATCCATACCCTATAAGTGCACAGATACAAGCTTGAATAAGCATTATTCCTAAACAAAATACAAGGGTAAATATCAAAGACTTTACATAACCCATTTGCGTAATTGCAATTTTTAGATTGCCCAGCGTAAACTCTTCTGGAATTAAATAAACAAGCGGATTATATACATCATTCTCACTCATAAATGTATTGGATAATATCCCAATTAACGGACTAATTACAATAAATGAAATACCTATTAAAATAATCATCTTGATTAACCCTATAAAAAAACTCCCTGTCATCCTGCCTAACTTATTGAGCTTTACCTCATCTAACCGAATTGCTTTAAAGCTTTTAGGCGAAGATTTGGATAAAGCAATTTTTGGTTGCTGCATAAAATCCCCTCTTTTCTATGATTGATAAAATACTTTCTTAGAGATTAGTGCACATATGATAGCCAGTGCCAAACAAATACATCCTGAACTAATCAATGAAATAGTTGAGCTTAATCCAAAATTTTGTTCTGTGAAGGCTACCGTAGAAGCAAGTTCTACAACATCTGTTTGTGAATATAAATCGACAATTGTATAAACTACATTTGTTAAAATAAGTGGACTTACCATTGGGAATGTTACCTTCCAAAAGCTTTCATAAGGTGTAGCCCCTTCAATCTTTGCCACTTCATATAAAGCTGGTGAGATAGACTGAAGTGCTGCTAAGAATATTAGAATTTGTACCCCTGAAGCTCTAACAATGTCATAAACCCTCTCTACTGCACCGACTAAATAATCAATCAAAACCTCTGGTATGCCAAGGTCAGCAAAAGTATACACCATAGAGGTCACATTAAAGCCTGTCGTCTGCTGGAAATCTCCTGTACTACTTGCTACACCACCCATAACAGCTTGCAATGTAGACGCAATAGCTGAGGTAATAGCTGGTGATGCCATAATAACTGGAAGGAAAAAGATTGCACGCACAAGCCCCCTTCCTTTGAAACGCTTATTTAAGAAAATTGCCATAAGCAAACTAAATGGTATAATTAGCACAACATCTAGCAAACTATTACCAATAGACTCAGCAAGTGTTCTATTAAAACTAGCATGCTGCATAAATGCATATTTATAGTTATCAAGCCCCACATATGTAAGAGAAAATCCCCCGTTAGGATTAATGGTAATCTTATTGAAACTATAAATAATAGCTTCTACTAAATTAGATGCAAAGAATAATGAAAATCCAATCACCCAAGGTGCAATAAATAAATAACCAAATAACATTTGCCTTTGTTTTAATGTAAGACCTTTTTTATTTTTCTTCTTCATTATTTTGTTGCACCTCCTACTTGATAGCTTCTAGCACCGATTGTCATGCCATCTGCTACATAATCTGAATTTGTATAATTCACATAAATACTTGTACCATTTTCATAAGTTGTCTTACGTATACCTTCTGTAAGAATTTCATGACCTACTATTTTAGATGTTCTAACAGGGTTAATAGCTTCATTGACTGCATTGTAAATTTCTACGCCATCTGCCAACCAGTCTTTATAACATGTTGAATAGTAACTTGCATAAGCTGTGTTCTGTACTTCACTACTAGATTTATAACTCCATGTAAAGTATGGTGCACTACCTGATTCAATCATATTAAGTATCGTTTCTTGCTTGTCATAGCCTTCAATCATATTGATAGATGTTCCTGCATAATCAATATAACCATGAATGACCATTTCATAAAATGGAATAGATTCATCAACAATGTAGAAGCCGTTGCTTTCTGTTGGGATATCTACAAGATGATCTGCATATGAAAGCGTATAAGCATTCCCACCTACTACCATCATTTCATTTCTTGTTTCATTTAATTTACCCATTTGTTCATTTACAATAAGCTTGCTTGTTTCACGGTCAATAGATCGTCTCTTATTTTTATCCGAGCTTAGATATACCCCTGTATCACGAAGTGCAATATTATCAAGTCCTAGCTTGTCATAATTTTTAATAAACTGACTCATCTGGCTTGGCAATGCATTAGGTGAGTTCACTATATACCATGCAGTATCATATGGACTTGTCATACGTAATGTGGCACGATTATAAGTAGACCAGCTACATACCTGACCAAATACATATCGTGAAGCTTCTTTAACAGCTGTATAGTTCTTGCCTTCGTATGGTACAAGCTGGAACCCTACTTCTGGATAAAGGTCTCCACCTAACCCTTGAAGCTTATCTTGAAGTGCATTTAACTCTTTTTTATTTGCTACTGATTTTTCAAGCTTCACTTTTTTAGCCACATTATGATTAATACCATTATTGAACCAACCGCTTAAGCGAATACGGATATTATTAATATTCTCACTACTTAATGTGTCTACAATTTCTTCTGCCTCTTCGGCATCTGTCATGGCTACAACATCTGTATAAGGTACACCCAGTGCAAAAAGTTCTTTTTCAATACCGCCAATTAAATCAAGATAAAATGGCATTTGCTCTTTTTCTTGGAGGGCGGTTAATGTGCCTTCTGCTACTAATTTATCTTGATAATACTGTGCCATATCTACATAAGTGGCATCTTTGTCTTCTAGGAAGCAATATGCAAGTGTTAAAGGCCCCCTATACATAGCTTTTTCAACAATAATCATATCTTGCTCGCCACCTGATACACCTGTCATATACATGGTGTCACTATTTCTTAACGTAAATTTAACCCAAGCTGAGTTATAGCTATTTACTTTACCAGAAACACTGGCATTAATAGTTGCAAGTGTATCCCCCTCTTCAATGCAAGTAAGAAAAGCACCTTGTGACTCTTTCATACCGAAGATAGGCATTCTTGCTTCTTCACTCACCTGTGTACGCCAGCGGTTATAGATTGCATTATCATTGCCATATACATTTTGCATGTAGTTATCTTCGTTACCTTTGCCATTGTTAAAGTAAATTAAGCTACCTGAACCATTTGGTACGACACTGTAACCTTCCTCTTTGCTATCTGCTGCACCAAAGTATTTAAGAAGTTCAATAGAAGCCACTTGTGTATTGCTTGTTTCTTCAATTTGATCAGTTTGCACTGTTGCAAGGAGTTTATCATCTTTCAAACGATATTCTACAGGAATAATACAATATTCTCTTGTAAGATTCATTTCATGACCACTTGCCTCATTATCTGCTGCCAAATCTTCTTCTGTATATCCAGCTTCTTCTAAAATACCTAATAACTTATTTATTATTATCTCAGATTTTTTACAAGATTCAAGTAATTCCAAGAAACCTTGTTTATTTTTTGAATCTACATAACGTTTTTTAATTTCTTTAGCTGAAGCTTCGCTTACTTTACTTAAAATTTTCTCTTCAAAACGTTCTGGTGTAATATATTTAGGTAACATATCTGCCCCTAAGCTTAAATCACCAAATGTATAGGTTACTCTTACACCGTCTTGAATATTTTCTATTTCAAATTGCCCCTTTAAAACACTATCTTTATTGGTTGTAAAAGTACACTCATTACGTTTTGCATCATAATATGTCACATTCATCTGTGAAGCCATATAATCCTTTTCAGTACCATTAGCAGCCTCATCTTGTTGCCCATTTACAGGATTTGAATACCATATTGCACCTGTTTTTTGATCTCTTACTGCAATACTTGTATTTTCTTCATTAATATATAAGCTCATTCTGTCATTACTAGCTGCTAGGCTCATACCTGGCAATCTTTCTCCCCCAGAAACTGCCTTAAAGCTTTCACCTTCTTCTTTGACACAGGCGGCCACTAAATGTGAATAATCATAGCTTACATTGATATACTTCAAATAAGCAGCGGCACCTACTATAGCCAAAAGAATAAGGCTTGTAATAATAATATATTTTCTCTTCTTTTTCTTCACTGTAAGCACCCCCTAAATCCTATATATGATTTCAGTATAAAGACTTCTAAAGAAGTTCCACACCTGACTCATCAGTGACCCAATTAGTAACATGATAAATAAAATAATCATAATACTTATAAAGGTGAGGATAATGGTTTGAACTGTTTTTGCAACGGTATAATTATGAACACTCATAGTCCCCACAAACAAAAGCACGATAAACCAAAATATTGCAATCCCCATTATAATAAAGTAAAATTCTTTCTCAGCTTCTACAAACAAGTTACTAAGTAAGGTAGCTGGAATAAATGTCAAAATCATAGGTGTTAAGGAATATGCTGCTGCCATAGCAATCTCCTTAAACTTGCCCTCTCCATCTGTCAGTGTTGTAATGGACCAATTTCCTACACACCACAGTGCAAAGACTAAGCAAATTGTAAATAAATCCATCAAACTATTATAAGAAAGCGGATTATTTTCATTAATTACAAAGCCTGCATATTGCTTTTGAAAAGAGTACGAAATACAAAATAAAAATAAATTTACAAAGATAATACTCGTCTTGCCTTGACCATGTTTCATTGTATAAAAGCCATCTACAGGATGGGTAAGGGTATACAATGGATTTTTAAAATATTTTTTAAGCATCTACCTTTTTCCCCTTTCCTTTGAATTTATATTTTTTATAAGCTTTTACACCGATTACAATAACAATGATGATACAAATGCCTGTCATAATATTGTTTAGGTTATCTTTTAAAACTTCATTTCGATAGCGCTTAAAGGCTACAGAATAATATTTCTTATCCATACCTTTTTTAAGATAATCCATAGCTTCCTTATTACGGTTTGCTGCTAAATAAGATTTACCAATACCTACATAAGCAAGTTCATAATTAGCATCTAACTTCAGCACCTCTTCCCAATAAGTAACAGCCTTTGTTTCATCCCCATCAAACCTTAGTGAAACAGCTGTATTGATACATTTGCCATACTTGGTAGGTTCAAATACAACAATCTCCCCACGCCCTTCATCTAAGACATATATATTATCATTTTTACATTCTAAGGCTACTGGTTTCTTAAACATACCAAGTGCTGTACCCATCCCCCCAAATACATAGAGAAGATGTCCTTCACTATCATAAGTAAAGATTTTACCTTTCTTGCTATCTAACGCACTATAAATTCCCTTGTCACGATATTTAATATCATTAAAAGTACTGCGGCCACTATATGGTCCACTCATACGATACTCCAAGTCCCCTTGAATCTTACGGTTTGTATAATTAATGAGTACATTTTTACCACTTGGATTAAGTTTTTTAATGGTTTCCTCATTTGTATAATCAACATTAGTGGCATAGATAAAACCTTCATCATCAATATCTACGTTGGTAAACTCCGTTGGAATGAAAAGCTGCATCTTTGCACGCTGTTCCTTAGTTGCAATCAGTCGCCAAAACCAATCGATAGGGCTTACTTCTACTTTAATCGTCCCAAAGTAACCTAAGAATTTTCCTGTATCATCAAAACTAATTAGGCCTTGGAAGACATTTTTAGCCACAACATATACACGATCTGCAGAATCGACAGTTACCTTCATTGGAATAAAGACGAAATCTGCACCTAATGTTGCATCTTGCGGTGCGGTGTAAATGCGATTAAGTTTCCCCTGCGGTGTCATTTCTACAATACGATGATTATCCGTATCTGCTATATATAATGTGCCACGACTACTAATGCATAAGCCATTTGGATTATTAAAGGTATCTAAGGTGCCTGCATTATCGAAGCTTGATATTTCTCTAATAAGCTTAAAATTTTTATCAAATACAACAATGCGGTTATCACCAGAATCTAACACATAAACATTTTCATCATCATCTACAACAAGATCTGTAGGTAATGTAAACTTACCAACCCCTAACTCTTCACCAGATATACTCTTAAGTGGTGTATAAGGAACTGGTGTAGGTACTGAATATTCCCAGTAATCATAGGTATAACTTTGATATGGTAGCGTGTTACCATAGGTTACTAGGCCTTGTGTACATATAAGTAAAAAACATATACAAAATACTAGTAGTTGTTTTCTTCTCTTCACCTTAACCCCCCCTTAATCCTTCATACCTGATGTTGCCATCGTTTCAATAATTCGACTTTGGCTAAATACAAAAAGTAAAATTGGCACACTCATCAGTATTAATGCACCTGCACTAGCTGCACCTGCCCTGGCTACACCACCAAGCGCAATTTGGTTAATCGCATAGTTAAGGGGTTTAAGCTGCTCGTCTCTTAAGAAGTAACCACCTGTATTTCCCCAAACTTGTTGGAACATCAAGATAATCAGTGTGAGCCAAGCTGGCTTAACGTTTGGCATGATAATGGTCCAGAAAATCTTAAATTCAGAGGCACCATCAAGCCTAGCTGATTCAATGAGCGAATCAGGAAGTTGCTCCATGAACTGTTTCATGAGATAAAGTCCTAATGAACTTGCAAAAGCAGGTAAAATGATTGCTAAGTAATTATTGTTAATACCTAATTTTGAAATAATCATATAGTTAGGAATAGCTGTAACGTTATAAGAAAACATAAGTGATAATACAACTATTGAGAACAATACATTTTTACCTGGAAAGTTATGCTTAGCTAATGGATACGCCGCTGCTGATGCAAGTATAACGTGTCCCACTACACTAAATCCTGTAATAATAACTGTATTAAAGATATATCTGCTAAGTGGTACCCATGAATTAGATAAGATTACGCCTAAATCTGAGAAGTTATCTGTCGTTGGATTATGTACAAAAATCGTTGGTGGAAACTTATAAAGTTCATTAAGTGGTTTAAAAGCAGTATTTAAATTATATATCAGTGGCAATGCCATAAAGGCACCAACAACGGCTAAGAATAAGAAAAGTGCAATATCGCCGCCTAATGAACGATTTAGACGCTTCTGGCGTCTCTTTAAAAGTCTTCTCTTTTTCATTCTAGCTTCCCACCTTTCTTAATAATCTTTGAACAAGTTTATTTGTCACAATCATAACTAAGAATAATATTGTGGCAATTGCTGACGCATAGCCCATTTCAAACCTTAAAGTACCATAGTCAATAAGGTGGGTAACGATTGTAGAACCCGCATAGTTAACACTAGGCGAACCCGCAAGCTGAATCGATACATCGGATACAGCAAATGACTGTGTAATCTGCATAACGGCTCCGAACATCAGCTGCGGTTTCATAGAAGGGAGTGTAATATACCATAACTCTTGCCATCTATTTTTGATGCCATCCACAGCCCCAGCTTCATAGAGAGATTTATCAACAGTCTGAAGACCTGCAATAAATGCAAGGAACCCTGTTCCAAGACTGAGCCATAATTGCACAACGATTAAAATCGGCAAAATATATTTGGCATCTTTGAACCATTGGATTGGCTGACTAATCAGCCCAATATTTAATAAAATACCATTCATGTACCCTTGTCGATCACCACTAAATACAATAGACCATATAAAATACACGTTACCTGCAATAGATGGTGCATAGAAAATAAGTGTCATGAGGGCCCTAAGTTTAGGCTTTAATTCATTGATAATCCATGCAAATACGAAACAAGCAAAGTAACTAACTGGCCCCGTAATAACTGCAAAAAGCAATGTATTCTTAACAGCAATGACGAAAATATCATCCTCTAAAAATAGCCTTGTATAGTTATCCCAACCTACGAAGGTAGGCATCTCTAACATATTGAAATTCGTAAAACTGAAAAAGATAGAAATAAGTACTGGTAGCACTGTAAAGACGATAAACAATATAAAGTATGGTGCTAGAAGTAAATACGACTGTTTATTTTTCTTCATTTCTTTCCATAAGGTGTGTTCCTTCTTTGCCTTCTTACCCATACCAGGATTTAGGCTTAAGGCATCTGCCTCATTTGGTTTTCCCATCATTTCCCCTCCCCACTACTCATCTAATCCAAACTCTTTACGCTTATTGGTAATCTCATCATCAATATATCTTACAGCATCCATTAAAGCTTCCCTTGCACCAACTTCTTTATCTACTACAACCTTGTAAAAAGCATTGTTAACATTTCTAGCTGTGTAGTAACCACCTGGTACTTGTGGAATACCTTTAACTGTTTCAAGTTGTGCCTCTAAGTTCTTATAATCTTGAATTGGCCAAGGTAACTTAGAAAGTGCTGCCTTATTTGCTGTTGGATATCTTGCTGCTGCACCCATTAAGCCTTCCATTTCGCGACCATACTGTACTTGAATTTCTTCTGAAGTCCACCATTTAAGGTACTCCCAAGCTGCTTCTTTATCTTTTGATTGTTCGAGAATAATCATACCTGTACCACCAGCTGTTGAGCTTGTATTGACACTGCCATCCTCCATTACAGTGCCTGGCATTGTAGTGAATCCCCATAAACCATCTATTTCTGGTGCTGATACCTGGAGTGTATTGTAGGTCTGGTAATCTGCAATACCAATTGGTACTTCTCCTGTCCTAAATCTACTTACAAAGTCATACTCTCTCGTTAGTGTATAGTCTGTATAGTACTTCACCCATTCTTTGAAAGTATTAACCCCTGTATCACTATCTAATGCAGAAGCTTTTGCATCATCTGTATAAAATTGTCCATCTTGTTGATAAAGGAAATTACCATAAACCATATCTGCATTTAAAACATTAATAACAGGTAATCCTACCTCCATATTATTTTTGCTAAGGACAGATAAACATGTTTTTACTTCATCCCAAGTTTTAGGTACCTCAAGATCTAATTCTTTTAAAATATCTTTTCTATAGAAGAGCATAAAGAATGTCTCAGTCTCAGGTAATGCATACGCAGCGCCATCAAATGAATATGGCACTTTCGCACTATCATAGAATCGCTCTGCGACCTGGTCATAGTCTGGGAACTGTTTTAAATCAATCGCTGCCCCACGCATTGCAAAGTTTAGTGGCACATCATTTGTAACTTGCATAGCTACATCAGGGCCTTCCCCGGAAAGTGTTGCTCTTAAAAGCACATCTGGTTGAACTAACATTAAGTTAACATTAATACCTGTTTCAGGCGTAAAGCTTTCATCAATAAGTGCTTTGATGGTATTCGCTTGGTCACGACCTGTTGGAACCCATACAGTAATTGTTCGTGCTTCTTTGTCTTCACTGACATTTCCAATGGCATTGTAGTCAATAATAAATGAGTAATATAATTTTTGTACGTTATGCCACATGCGACTTGCTAAGGAATTATTAGTTTTAGGTAATTCTCCCCCTGGTGCCACAACATACAAAGCATCTATTTGTAATGGTGCTTTTTGCATATCAATTAGCCAAGTACCTAATGTACCAATATTAAGCTTAAAGTCTGCAAGTCTTGAAATAATCTTTTCAATATCCTTATTAAACATATCTGTTTGTTTTGCAACTGTAAGTAAGATTGCATCCTTATCACTTGAGCCCCCTACCAGCTCTTGAAGATTTTTAGCAACCTCATTTAATCTGTCTCTTTCTTCACCAAACCCTTCAATAACATCAGGTAATACACTTGTTAATTGATAATCTCTATATTTATCTGGCTCTACTCCAGTTACCATGATTACCTTACGATAAAGTTCATTTAAATTTTTAACCCCTAGCTCTACTTCTCTAATAAGTGGCGCTAAATCTCCTAGTGTTGCTTCTAGTCTTAAAGTATGTTGTCCCTCTTCCAAGTAAAATAAATATGGATTTTCTCCATCTCCAATAAACTCTGTACGCCAGTTGCTGTCGTACTTATATGTAAGTTGTTCGGCTTCTTTAAATGGCACTTTGCCATCTATTGTTAGCTTTCTCGTAACAGGAATACCTCTTATAAAGTTCTGTTTGAGATTTAACCCTAGTTCATAAAGCCCTGTAGCTGGTACATTAATAGTCCATTCAATCCACTGACCTGATGTATTCCATTTTTCTCCCCCTATAGTATTCATTTTGATTTCAGATGGACTATAAGGTGTAATGGCTGGGCTTGAGTGATCTGTTACTGGATAAAGCATTGGCGAAGACTTAAGGCTTGCTTTTTCTGCTTCTATAGTAATTGTCTCCCCGCTTGCCTTTTCATAACCCTTTGCTGTATATTCTGCCATTTTCTCTTCATAACTCATCACTTCTTCTCTAGGTTTTAATGTAATCTTACGAATTACCATTGGCTCCCTTTGAGAAACAAATGTAATCGTATGCTCACCTTTTGAAAAATAAAACTCAAAAGGCTTATTGTAGTATCCGCTTGAATCCCTTACAAGCATCTCACTCCATTCTGGTGCCTCTACTTGACTAGGTTTTAAATCATTTCCTTGATTATCTACTTCTATCTCGTCTCTTTCATTATCCCAAAAGCGATTAAAGCTTATGATACTTGCCTCCTGAAAAGGAAGCTGCCCATCAATAAAAATGCCTCTTTGAATATCTGAACTCTTTCCTTCAATAGGATAGTACAATACGTCCAGGTTATAATATCCTTCTTCTTCAATATTGACCTCCCATTCTACAAGGCCTTCTTCTTCTGTAAAAATACTATTACCTGCTTGTCCTTCATAATCCGTTAAAACCTTTACTTCCATGCCATCACTACGTACATAGTTCTCTGCTTCAATAGCAACCTCCTCGCTCGGTGAAGCTACTTCTTCTGGCAAATAATCTGCATAACGCTTAACTTCTGTATACGAAGATAAATCATCCATATAGGTGTCTAAACTTTGGGATGTCTGACTATACACCAGCTGTTGCGGAAAAACTTCAAATAACATACTAAGTAGTGTGAACATTGCAAGATACTTTTTCTTTACTTTGCACTTACCTATTTTCTTCAAGTTCTATCCCCCCATACTATACTTTTCACCCTTTTTGCACGATGGGTTAATTACCTTTAAGTAACTTTAATATATATTTAAGTTAAGTAACTATTTAGTGCATATGGTGCAAATTTTTCTGAAAAGTATTAAATTGTTTATTATAAAAATACTATAATATTTATTTAGTATAGTCAATGTTTTCATTAAATATACTTAAAAAAACTTTGCATTTTAAACTTATATTTCTGTTTTTTAATTAACAAATTATATACTTGTTACAATAAAGTTAATAATCCCAGATTTTTTAAGTACACTAAATCATACGTTTAAGTTTTCTCCATCACAAAAAGGAGTACTATGAAACAGATTAATAGTTTCCTAACACTCCTTTTAAGACCTTAACTAACTATTACTATAATTTTTTATACAAAAAAAGCGTATATCATCATATTTATGTAGTGATATACGCTTTCATTAAGAGCTGTTTACTATTATTTTTCTTCTTCTACTTCTTCTGTTTTTTCAGAAGCTGTTTGTTTTTCCTTACTTGCAAAATCATCTTGATGTGCTTCATCTTGATCGTAATTCATAAAATCTTTGATTTTTACATATTCTACGCCTTCTGTACTAGCATCTTCATCTCCATAAAGATCTTCATCAAGATCATCATAATCTTCATCATCAAATTCATCTTCGAAATCTTCATCAAAGTACTCATAATGTTCTTCTAAATCTTTACTTTTACGATGTGCTACCCATAAAACAACAGCAACTAATGCAAGTACGATGCCAATAACTACACCAAACAGCATTCCTCTTTTAGCTTTTTCTTGTCTCATAAATTCCCTTACCTCCTCCATTGTTAATGGTATCTCTCTCATGCTACACTTTCTGCAACTCATTCAATCAGCTCCTTATTATTCCATATAATGTTATTATAACAAGCTATTCATCGTATAACAAGTACACATGCTTTTATAGATATGTTTATCTAATTTCAGATAAATTATACGGTGTGACTTGATATACATAATAATTTAACCAGTTAGAAAAGATTGTATAAGCATGAGACCTCCAGCATACATTAACACCGTCTTCTCTACAATCATTATTAAAATAATTAACTGGTACTTCTATTGATAAACCTTTTTTCAAATCTCTTAAATATTCTTCTTCTAAAGTATTTGCTTCATACTCAGCGTGTCCTGTCATAAAAATGCGTTTACCATCTTTTGAACACATCAGTGTAGGGCCAGCTTCCTTAGAGGTTAATAATATTTCTAAGTCCTCACATACTGCAATATCTGAAGTTCTTACTTCACTATGTCTAGAATGAGGTATGTAAACAATATCATCTAATCCTTGAAGTAATTTTTCAAAACTTACTGCATGATGCTTAAAAATCCCAAATTTCTTTTGAGGTAAATTATATTTAGGAATATTATAGTGATAATAAAGCCCAGCTTGTGCCCCCCAGCAAATATGGAACGTAGACGTTACATGTGTTTTAGTCCATTCCATGAGCTCTTTTAACTCTTCCCAATACGTAACTTCTTCAAACTCCAACTGTTCAACCGGCGCACCAGTTATAATCATACCATCATATTTCTCATCCTTAATCTCATCAAAGGTTTTATAAAAAGTTTGTAAATACTCCTCTGATGTATTTTTGCTATCATGAGATATAGGTCTTAGCAAAGTAAGATCTATTTGTAATGGTGTATTACTTAAAAGCCTGATAAGTTGTACTTCTGTTTCTTTCTTTTTAGGCATTAAATTCATAATACCAATCTTAAGCTCTCTGATATCTTGGGTAATCGCCCTTGTTTCATCCATTACAAATATATTTTCTTTTTGTAATATCTCTATTGCTGGTAATGTATTAGGTACCCTAATTGGCAATTTCACTCTCTCCTCTTATTTTAGATTTGTAACTGCCTTCCCTATCTAGAATATATACCTTAATGCTTATTTTTATAAAGTATGCTCTAAACTCTCACTAAATTCTTTGAGTTTATGCATATCGCCTTCTTCCCATAATGACCAAAACATTTCGTAAAGTTCATTCATGTCCTTTTTATTTTTCTTTTTATTTAAAAACTGAATACTACTAAAGATATCTCCAATTAAATTAGACTCTTGTTGGAAAGATTCCTGGCATTTTAAAACTTCTTCTCGAATCTCTGCCATTTCTTGATCTAGTAAAGAAGCTGCTTCTGCGGCTTTATTTAATCTTTCTTGGATTTCTTTAGGCATATTTTGTTTATATTTATATCTTAAAGAATGTTCAATCGTTGCCCAAAAGTTCATAGCAAGTGTACGAATTTGAATTTCTGCAAAAATCCACTTTTCACCATGTCCAGTTTGCACTGGATATCTAATGATAATATGATAACTACGATACCCACTGCTTTTTGTATTAGTTATATAATCTCTCTCTTCAACGATAACTAAATCTTTACGGTCTCTTGCTCTTATAATATCAATCACTTTATATATATCTTCTACAAATTGACACATAATACGAATTCCAGCAATATCTTCTATCTTTTCTTCTATCTGATCTTCTGGAATTTGCTTCTTCTTTGCCTTCTCTAATATGCTAGATATTTTTTTAACACGACCTGTTACAAACTCTATAGGTGAATATTCATCTAAACTTATAAATTCACTTCTTATACTTTTAAATTTCACCTTGAGTTCTTCTACTGCTTGTGTATATGGTAATAAAATTTGTTTCCAATTCATTACTTCCACGATGACTTCACCTCCACTTAAAATCCCCTATTGCTTATTATATCTAATTCTCTGTCTATTCTCAACCAATAACCCTTCCTTATCATTAACTTTTTATGGATAAGCTTCATATTTTTAGCTTTGTCCACATAGATTGTAATAGTATATTTTTATCAGCCACAGAAAGGAGATTATAATGAGCAAAAAATCATTAATACAAGGCACCCTAGTTCTGACCATTGCCAGCCTCATTACCAGACTTCTAGGCTTTGGCTTTAGAATTTATCAGTCTAATGTCATGGGTGCTGAAGGTATGGGGCTTTACCAACTTCTCTTTCCTATCTATATGCTCCTTTGGGCGGCTTCTTCCGCAGGCATTGCTTTAGCTATCGCTAAAATGGTTGCCGGAGAAATAGCTAAGGGTGAACAAGGTAATGCTATACATATATTAAAAACTTCTTTACTTATTTCTCTACCTATTAGTTTGTTACTTTCAGTTTTACTTTATGTGTTTGCACCCTTTATTGCCACCTATTATATTCATGAACCTATAACAACCATGTCTCTTAAAATTCTCGCTACTTGTATTCCCTTCATGAGTACCGCTTGTTGTATAAGGGGGTATTTTCAAGGCCGTCAAGAAATGTCTATTACCGCACTTGCTCAAATTGTTGAACAATGTGGCCGTATGCTTGCCATTTACATGTGCGCAAGTTTCTTTGTTTCAAAAGGTATTGAATTCATATGTGCTTTAGGTGTAATCGGTATGTGTGCTGGAGAAGTTTGTTCTCTTATTCTTTCATATACAGCATTTTGCCTTAAAAAACGTAAAATTAAGCTTACGCCAGTCACATTACATACTTCGCCTACCTTTAATACACTTTTAGCACTATCTATACCTATTACTGCAAATCGTTTTTTGACCTCTGCTTTACAGTCACTTGAAAATATACTTATTCCTATCGGCCTTCAAAAGTTTGGATTATCTTCTAGTGGTGCGCTTAGTTTATATGGTGAATTTAGCGGCATGGCACTGCCACTGCTCTTTTTCCCTTCTATGGTAACTTCTTCACTTGCTACAGCCTTAGTTCCTGCAATCTCTGAATCTGTAGCCATGAACAACAAACCTAGACTTCAACGTACACTTTCAATGTCTATTCAGTTTTCATCTTTAATTGGAATTGGTGCCACAGCCTTATTCCTCTCTTTTCCTAAAGAAATAGGACTTGCTTGTTATAAACTAGAAGAGGTAGGTAATCTTTTAAAACTACTGGCTATTATCTGTCCTTTCCTATACTTACAAAACATCTTAACTGGTGCTATGAATGGTCTCGGGCTTCAAAAGAAAACATTTCAAACTAATATTATAGGTTCATTGCTTTGCATTTTGGCCATCCAGATATTAGTTTCTCAAAAAGGTATAGTTGGTTTCGTTATTGCCATGCTCATTCAATCTGGTGTTATTAGCTGTCTCCTTCTTTGGCAGGTTCTTAGGAATATTTCTCTCCCTATCAACCTGATGGGCTGGATTATACAACCTACTATAGCTGCTGTTATTAGTAGCTTAGGTGCCATTTTCATTTATCGCCACTATATTGCATCTGCATGCTCTTTAGTCATTGGCACAATATTAGGTATACTCCTACTTGCTAGCTTCTACATTGTCCTTTTGTTTGCTTTAGGATGCATTACAATTAAAGACATCAAAAGCTTTATGGCCTCTTCTTAAAAGAGGCTTATTTTTTTGCCTTATTCGCCTCTTCTTTCTTTAAGACTTTCTTTCATCTTCTTTTCATAGCCTTCCTCTGTAAGCTCATAATACTTTTTATCCACTAAAGGATCGGGTAAATACTGCTGATTCACATAATGGTGTGGATAATTATGGGCATATAAATAATTCCCGCTATGTTCTAATGTCTGCAGGTTACTATAATGGTGATTTCTGAGATGGTTTGGTACCGTACCAATATCACATGTTTCAATATCACTGATTGCACTATTGATAGCATTATATGCGGCATTGCTCTTAGGTGCCGAAGCTACATATAATGCGGCCTGGCTTAAAATAATACGTCCTTCTGGCATTCCTATCTGTTCAACTGCAAGCATAGCATTCGTTGCAATTACTAACGCCATAGGATCTGCATTGCCGACATCTTCACTCGCACAAATCACAATACGTCTTGCAATAAACTTAGGATCTTCTCCTGCAGCAATCATACGTGCTAAATAATGTGTCACTGCATCCGGATCACTACCCCTCATACTTTTTATAAATGCAGAAATAACATCATAATGATTATCACCCTTCTTATCATAATGAAGCGCCTTCTTCTGCATACACTCTTCAAGAACTGGTACTGTTACGTGAATGATGCCATCTTCACTACGTTCCGTCGTCATAACGGCTAGCTCTAATGCATTTAAGGCACTTCTCGCATCACCATCCGTACGCTGTGCTAAATAAGTAGCAGCTCCTTCAGTAATCTCTGCCTTATATGCCCCTAGCCCTCTTTCCTTACTGCTAATTGCTTCTTTAATAATCTCTTTAATATCATCTGATGTAAGGGGGAAAAGTTCAAACACTAAAGAACGAGAAATAAGGGCTCGATTCACCTCAAAATAAGGATTTTCAGTCGTTGCACCTATTAAAATAATCGTACCGTCTTCTGTATAAGGTAATAATGCATCTTGCTGGGCTTTATTAAAGCGATGAATCTCATCTACAAAAATAATTGTCTTTTTCCCACTCATTCCTCTTGCTACTTTAGCATCTTCTACAGCTTTTACAATCTCACCTTTTCCAGCTGTCGTGGCATTTAATACAATGAAATTTGCTTTTGTAGTATTTGCAATGACTTTTGCAATAGTTGTCTTCCCTGTACCTGGTGGACCATATAATATAAGTGATTGCAACTTATCTGCTAAAATTGCACGATATAAAAGTTTATCCTTTTCTAAGATATGTCTCTGCCCTACTATTTCACTAAGTTTAGTAGGCCTCATACGTGATGCTAAAGGAGACTCCTCTTGGCCTTTCTTTTCATTCATATATTCAAATATATCCATGACCTACCCTTTCTATCGCTATATTTTGTTTTGTAACATAGTTTTTTAAAACCATAGTATAAACAACCTTATTTATTATAAAGATAAGATATGTATTTTTTATTATAAGAGATACATCTTAGAAATACAAATTGCAGTTTTATAATTACAATTTTTGCGTTTTTTAGCTTATCTCCTACTAATCGTTGTTTTTTAACACATTTTTCGCATATAATGTATTATGCATTAAATTCTTTTATATTTTCTATATTTTATTGACTTTGGACACTATTTATTTTATAGTAGTACTAAATAAAACTACTACTGGAGAATTGCAATGCATTTTAATGATACACTTTATAAATTAGGTTTTTCGCCTATTGAAGCTTCTGTTTTTATTACTTTATGTCAGCACGGTAGTTTAACTGGCTACGAGGTCGCCAAACTTACTGGTATTTCGCGCTCAAATGTTTATGCTGCTCTATACAGTTTACAAGATAAAGGAAAATGTTTTGTCTCCGAGGGGGAGTCTACTAAATATATTCCTATTTCTAAAGAAGAGTTACTTCTTACTACAAAACGTGAAATGAAAAATACACTTGCAGAAATTGAACTTTATTTCCCAAAAAGCGTTACGGTAAACGAGCCTTATTTAACAATTCGCGGCTATGAACATGTGGTTAATAAAATTAAAAATCACATTTTACTTTGTGAATCTCATCTTTATATCATGAGCACATCAAAGGATATCATTTTGCTCCAAAATGAGTTAACTCAAATAAGTAGTAATCATAAGGTGATCATCATGTGTGAAGCCCCCCTTCACTTAGATAGTCATATTAAAACTTATGTGCACACTCGTCCAATTGAAGGGTTTTATATGATTATTGATACAAAAACAGTTATAACAGGCGACTTATCTGAAGAAAATGCTCAGTGCCTTTATTCTACAAACGAATCTCTTGTACGCCTTATGCGTTCATCTTTTACAACAGCACTGGATATGATAAGCTTACAAGCTTGATAATATTTTGAGGAGGATAATTATGCATACTTTACATGGTATTTTTACAAAAGAAACAAATTTCTATAAAGGTCATGATGTTTATAATTTAATCGAACAATATGGTAGTCCACTTTATGTTTATAATGAAGATATTCTAAGAACACGCTGTCGTGAAATGAAACACCTAGTAAGCTACGAAAATTTCGTACCCCATTACTCTATTAAAGCCAATACAAATATTCATCTATTACGCATTGTTCATGAAGAAGGCTTACATGCAGATGTCATGAGTCCAGGTGAAATCTACCTTGCACTTCAAAGCGGTTTCAAACCAGAAGAACTTTTCTTCATTCCAAATAACGTAACAGCTGAGGATATGCAATTTGCTATCGACCATGGCGTTATGACAAGTGTGGATTCTTTAGATCAGCTTAAACTTTATGGGGAACTTAATCCTGGTGGCAAAGTAGCCATTCGCTTTAATCCTGGTGTAGGCGCAGGACACTGTGAAAAAGTCGTAACAGGCGGTAAAAAAACTAAATTTGGTGTAAACCCAGAATATATTCCTGAAGTAAAACGTATTCTTGAAACTTATAATCTTACTTTAGCAGGTATCAATCAACACATTGGTTCACTCTTTATGGATTATGCCCCATATATTGCAAGTTTAGACTCTATCTTAAATATTGCAAGACAATTTGAAGATCTAGAGTTTATCGATCTTGGTGGCGGTTTCGGTGTTCCTTATCACAAACAAGACGGCGAAGCACGTCTTGATATTCATGCACTTGGCGAAAAACTTGATCCCGTTCTTTCAGCATTTTCAGCTGAGTATGGCAAAAAAATTCAGTTTCAAATCGAACCAGGGCGTTATATTCCTTGTGAATCAGGTTTACTTCTAGGTAAGGTCACTGCGACTAAAACAAATGCTGACCATAAATACTTAGGTACAGATATTGGCTTCAATACACTTCAAAGACCTATTATGTATGATTCTCACCATGATATTGAACTTTATTCACAAGAAGAAAAAAGTCCATCTGTTTCACCACTTACTGTAGTCGGTAACATCTGTGAAAGTGGTGATATCTTAGCCAAAGACCGCATGCTACCAGAGGCTTGCCGCGGTGACCTTATTGCTATGATGGACGCAGGTGCATATGGCTACTGTATGGCTTCATGCTACAATCAACGTTTTAGACCTGCTGAAATCCTTATTGAATCAAATGGGAATGTAAAACAAATTAGAAAAAGAGATACACTAGAGGACTTACTTCGTAACATGCTTTAATCCCTAATTACGAAGCCGACTCGTAAATACATTGACTCTAGTGAAAGCAAAAAAAAGAAGGCCATTGGGGTTTGGCCTTCTTTTCGTTCCGTTCATATTTTATAAACAGGAGTTACGTATTTTCAATGCATTTATACACCATTTGTTAGTAATATGTTAGTTATAAATCATAATTGTGTATTGCTTATATATATAAATGGTCACTGTAGTTATATCTTACAGTGACCATTTTTTATGATTATTTTTTTATAAGTAAGCTTTCCATTAACTTCTATGTAAATAACATGTTCTGGAATGTGTTCAATATTTTCTTTGATACATTCTTTAAGTTCTGTTTCTGCTAATTTATTTTTCATAACCATTCTCCTTTTAAAAAAATCTATGTATTAAACAAAATAAATGATTACTAAATATACAATGAGGAATTAATCATGAAAAATATTATTATCACATAGAAGTAATGTGACTTTATAATCAATAAAATTATACTATGCTAAATACATTATGTAAATAAAAATATTCACTATATATAATGCAACAACAACAACCTCCGCTAGTCGGAGTTTCCTTTACTCTTCTTTACTTTACTTTACTTTACTTTACTTTACTTTACTTTGGTGATTTCTGTAGTACATAAACTAATTTAAAACGAGTTTATAAAAGTTTATGTATGCAATAACTCGAAGTTGTATGAGTTTATGCATACATAAACTAGATTAATACTTATTTTTATGAATTATATAAGTCTGCTTCATATGCTGAGTACCCACCACTATAGGAGATTAGATTCAAACTATGGTATCTCTTAAGGTTTAATAAATCATCTACTGTAAAGCCATGTTGTTTAAATTCATGCTCTAAACACTTAAAATTCTCTTTAGCTGTCTTTTGCATTAATACATAGCTAGCCCCTGCACTCTTAAGTCCTTCATTCAACTCCTTAAGGTCAATTAACTGGTGTGCTGTAAACACTAAACGTAGCTGAAACTTTCTACACTCTCTTAATATATTATCCAATGCCTTATAAGTTGTTGGTGCCTGAAATATTTCATCAAGCAGCAGATGGTATCTTAAAGGCTTTTCTTGATATGCACCTCTAATATTACATGCAAGCCATATCTTACTAATAAAAAATGTGGTTAATACATTTCTTACATGTTGACTCCTAAACTTATCAGCTCTCATCTTAATAAGTATTACCTTGCTATTATCCATGGCTTTAGCAAAGTCTATGTTTGTATCAGCTGACCTATTAAACATAAGCCTCATTCTTACATCTTCCCTAAGAGCATTTATTCGGTCCATGATATGCTCTATCTTTGAATATTTTGTACCTACTACATTACCTGCCTTATCTACGTCATCTAGTTGCCTTAATGTTTCTATCTGATCACTTAAGTATGGTAAGTATTCAACTGGAACCTTTGCTATGAACTTATTCCTTATTTCATGGTTTTCCAGTACCTTTATTACATCCCTTAAACTCATTTTATCATGTATAAGAACTATATCAGCAGCAGAAGTGAAGAACTTTCTCATTTGTCCGCTTAAGGGTTCACCAATATATACTGCATCTATGAGGCTAGTTACTTGCTGCTGGTGTAAATTTGCACTTTCTATGCGTTCAAAAGGTGTATTCCCTTGTACTTTATACTCATTATAGGCAAAAGCTTGTAGGCTTGATTCTTGGCTCATATCGAGTACTATTAATCGTTCTTTAGGCGTTATAGCTTCAATTTTATTAGCTAGGTCACAATTTTTAATATAGTCAATTACAATTAATCCTTCACCTGCAGCTATCACATCTTTTGCATATTGTAAGTTTTGAAACGTCTTACCGGCTCCCATAGGCCCCAATAATATTACTGGCAAGTTAGCTATTTCTCTATCATTACTAAAATATGTCTGTACTGTATTCCCCTTATAAGTTGACTTACCTATTTTAATATATCCTTTTTGTAATTCTTGAGGAACAATAGTCTCTTGTATATTGACATGCTTTATTTTATGTCGTTCAAGTAAATCACGACCAGGTAACTGTATTAAGCTACTACTTTCATCTACACCTATCTTATTAATAGCTATATGTTCTAACGTTCTGACCTTGCTGTATTCAAGTTCGTTATCACCATTAACACTATAAAAACTATTGCAAGATACTAGGGCATTATTATTTGCCCTAGTGCTATCATCACTACTAGATATAATAGCTATTTGACTATTTATCACTATATCACTAGCTTTTCTTAATGTCTCTGCTGAGAGTTTTTTCACATTTTCTTTAAAGATTTCGCTTAATTCTTTAAAAGGATTATCTATCTTATTACCAAAAAGTCCATCTACAACATTTCCTATAAACTCCAGAGCACTAATAATGCTATTAAAAATAAACCTTTTTGCATTACTTGTGTGTGGAATAGGGATATTATTCTTATACTCTTCATGTATCCTTCTTGCCGAGCTATTCCATCCATATTGACTACATGGAGTAAAATTATACATTACTGTTACTCTATCACCAAACTCCATTATATCAACTACATTTAATAAACTATTAAGCAATGCATTGCTTTTTTTATCTACACTTAATGACATAGCATTATTAAGCTTATACTCTAACTGATAAAAAACACTATTAACACTAAAAGATTCTACTTGATCCACTTCTTTAACTGTTGCCTTATTCCAAGTATCTTGTATTTTCTCTTTTAACATCAACTTGTATTGCACTGGTACTACAAAGTAAAATCTTACATCATCTTTATAAATATCAATCATATACGTACATTTGAGCTGGCTTTCAATTACATACTTTTTTTCTTTTCTTCCTATGTACCTTTTCATGCTAGATATTACCTTAGCAATAGAACTTGTATTATAATTCCTACAACTAGAATGTGGTATCACTTGCAAAATAGCATAAGTTGGATTAACTATCTCAAAGTACTTAGTTATTTTCATGCTTTTCATATTATCGCCTTAATCATTGTAACAAGTATAAATACAACTGTAGCTGATACTGCTATTTGCGTACCTGCCTTAACTTTTAATAATCTTAATACTATACCAGTGCTTACAACTATTTCGCAAATCGTCTTATTAGATAAAATAGTAACTGCTAATCCTATGCTAATCGCTTTAAACATAATATTACCTCCTAGCTTACGCAAACTATTATCCAATCAAAAAATTTTGTAACACCATAAAGCACTCCAACTCCACAACCGTATTTAATGAGTGTGGAAACCATACCTGCTATATCCTGCTTCCTCATATTCTTGGTAATATCTAAAGTGGTGCCAATTGCTGCTATAAAATAACCGCCTAAACGAATAACCCCTAGTACGTTATTCCCTTGTGTATTTATTGCATTTAAAAAGTTATCAAACATAATGTATATACCTCCTTGAAAGTGTTAATACTTATTAAAAATCTTTAGTAGGAAGTGATAATATGTTTTACTTTTTCTGTGGTTATGTTGCTTGCTATACCGTTGCTTGTGCAGCACAATTATTTTTATAAAACTGGTTAAAACATGCATATTTTAAAATTTATTAGCATACGCTTGAAGTGTAGCGAATGCGAAGGCGTAGCCGAGAAGTAGCACGCTTAAAGCAGAGTGGGTATTATAACCCTTTAAAACCACCTAAAACTGATTGAATACTACTCTCCAAACCTCCCATTGTGGAGGTATTTTTTGTTTCTGCATATTTTTTTATAAGTTCTATCACTTTATCTTCTGTAATTCCTTCTTCTTCTTTCTTGAGTAGTTCTACAACATAACTACTTAATTTTCTTTTATGTTTTAATTCAAGTACCTTACCTATAAGCTCTACTTCATGATCTGGAATATAAACTTCTATTTTCATTTCCAAATCACCTCACTTAACAAGTAAAGACCTCTAACATTCTCCCAGATTGCATCCTGTATTAAGTAGGCATTGTCAAAACTCTCTCTAAATACATTTGCGTACTTTATAGAGCCACCGCCTGTAAAGCGGTATTGGATATTTGTTGGGTAATTCATCTTCTTAAGCTCATGTTTTATTTTTGTTACATATTCATCTATAACATTCTGACACTGTGGATTATCTATTAAATACTTAAGTTGATAATCTGGTACATTTACTAACTCACTTTGTTGTAATGCCATTCTAAATCTATTCTCTAGCATTATTGCCCCTAATTGACAACTAAAAGCTGTACCAGGTACTAGGTTCCCATTATCAAAAATCATGCAATTTATAGTTAGTCCGCCAACATCCATAAGACATACTAATTTATTTTTATACCAAGATAAATCACAGAGTGTAGCCGCAGCACCTTCTGGATATACTTCGCATTCTTTTACATGGTTCAAACTTAATATCCATTCTTTGTATTGCTCCCTAGCTGTTACATTACTGTATGAATTAATAGGTAATGCACTCATTACTCTTACTTCATTATCTCGTGTAGCTTTATTAATCGCATAACTTATACAAGCCTTTTGCGTAAAGCTTACGGTCTTATCCAGTTCTAAGTCATTACTTCCTACACCTACTTTATACTTATATCCATCTAGTATCAAATTAGCTTCATACTTATCTAGTGCTTTTGTAACTTTACTTTCAAATATAAATTCTTTGTTTGCTGTTTTAACTTTAGTTGCAAAGTATCCATTATTTATACAGATATTCTCCATATAATCATCCTTTCTCTATCCATCATTTATACCTACAATCTACATATATGTGGAGTTATCTTTATTTATTACTAGATTTATAGAATTTTTTTACTAATTATGGTAGCTTTATTTTAAGAGGGTGATTCAGTGATTGATTATATTGGATTAGATATAATGTTGCGTAAAAGAAATAAGGATAGAAAGTACCTAAATGAAAAACTTGGTATTAGTTGGACCACTATAGCAAAGTTCAAAAAAGGAGAAAGTGTAAGCGTATCTGTACTAGAGCGTATCTGCTTAGACCTAGATTGTGACATAGGAGATATTTGCACAATAAAAAAAGACCAGTAGCGTTTTATTGAAATGCTACTGGTCTTTTTAATTATCTTAATGATATTTCATAGTTATATCCATATATACTGAATTGAACTTTTATTGACTCACTGCTACTCTTAGCTTCAACTGGAAGTGTCGCTATATAATGTAGATTAGCTGATTTAAGTGGTTCTACTTTAGTTATATTTGAATACGTAAAGTTTGTTCCACCTGATTCTTCTATTGTAGAAAATGTACTATATTCATATCCATCACCATATATTACCTTCATATTTGTTATTTCATCAGCATTAATACCTATAGTTGAAGTATTCTTGAAGTTAAGTACTATGTCAAGATATGTTTCAGCTGGGTCTTTAACCTCATAGTATGTATAGAATGATGTTGGATTAGGGGGCTCAATCTTTTGTGCTAATGCGTATGATGAAATAGCAAATTCACCATATCCATCTACTGTACACACCTCATTTAATTTTATTTGTTTATACTTACTTTTTTCTTCTTCAATCTTAATCTGCTTTTCTTTTTCAGCTTCTTCATTGTTTTTATAAGTTTGCAATTCATTCTTTAAACTCTCGTTTTCAGATTGTAGATTTTGTATTTGTTCTTGCAGTGCCGACTCATTTCCACACCCTGTGCATAATACTGCAAGTGCTAATACAAGCATAGTAAATAAGTTTCTTTTCATTCGAAATCCCTCCATGTTAAAAAGTATAATAAATAATAACATATAGTAATATAAAAATTTTGTCAAAAATTGTAGATAGTGTGAATTATAATATAAGAATAATATAAGATGCAATTATAATAACTTCAAATTCAGTGCCTATTGGAAGTACTGACCACCAATTAACTTCTTTAAGCTCTCCAATGAACTTATTAAACATAAAAAGACCACACCCTTTCATTAGAGCATGGCCATAAACCTTTATTCCTATTCAAACTATTATTTTATTTAAACAACTGCTTACTAGAATGAGTAACTAAATCTATATACTTATTATGTATGATATCTAACAGATTCTTTTTATCATATATTATACTTTTATAATCATCATCATATAGGTTAACTACTACTATACCATGTTTTAAATACTTCTCCCATGCCAAATCATCACAAGTAGCCGCCCATTTAATCCTAGAAATTATCATTCCAAATTTAATTCCCATTGTATCCATAATTGATACCAATTTATTAAAATAAGTATTTCCTGGCACACTTTTTTCATTTTTACATTCCATAATAAAAACTGGTCCCATTACTTCAAACATACTATGTTTTATTATACATTTATTCTTTATACAGCAGTCAATTTGATTCACATTCTTCTTTTTCCTAAGTTCAGTTGAAGTATCAAAACCTGGTACTATTTCAAATAAATATGAAATAAATTTATCTAAAGCAGCCCCTTTTGCAGTTGTATTGGCTCCGTAATCAGCATCAAGAGCTGTAAATAAATGCTCTAACTTTTTATACTCATTTACATCAGGGGCGAAGTAAAAAGAATCTATTACCTTTATATCTTCATTTAATCCTTTCGTTAAAGAATTTTTTATATCTAAATCTATTTTAGCAACAGTATTACTTTTTAAAATACTATACGCTCTATCAGGCTGTTTGATACGTTTATACATGATAAATATATCATCACTTGTTGGCTCAATGTCTTGTTCACATTCATAACAATATATGATTTTTGATAAATCCTCTACTAAATTTTTTTTATCCGTAATTTTTAATGTAAATTCACATTCTGGACATGTTATTGCATAACTGTGTTCTAACACTCCTATTTTACATAATTCATCTAGCATACTCTTTACTAATTCATATTGAACTCCGAAAGTATTAGATATATTTTCAACGGTAATTCGGTCTGCAATAGAAGATGGTAAAGATGCAAGCCATACATCCAGTTGCTCAATAAATGGTTTCATAACATTATAACAACTAAGTGTTAATAAATCTGGATAGTACATACTGAATATCCTCCTCTTCTACATATCTTGGTAATTTTATTATACACCAACCTTTACTTACTTCAAATGAAATAATGAATGGTTCACTTCCAAAATATTTATTTTGTTGTCTAGCGTGACAAAAAGATACTGAATCACAACTCTTTGACGATTGAATTGACTTCTTGGTATCAAAAAACTTTTCTTTACATTGCAACGGCTCATGATTAGAACTTGTAGTAGAATGTTTGGTCTGTTCAATATCTGTAGATGAAGTTTTTATCGGATAAAATACTCTATCTTTTTGCAAATCTTCTTTTTTTAATCTGGTTACAGATAAGTATTTTTCAATAAAAATATTCAGATCTTCTTTCATATGAGTATAATAAGTATCGTCTATTTTGAATTCATTTTGTATATGACTAATAAATGTATCTATGTTAGCTGAATATCCGCTTACTAAGTCTGCTATAAACTGAGGTGTAAAAGTAGAGTCATTAAAAAGATTATATATATAATTTTTGAATCTATTTGTACTGTCATTTCTATTCAAATATTCTATTTCAAATGATTGGCTAATAATTCTACTTACTTTTGTGCATAAAACATCTACATTTTGTTTTAAATTATCTTCAGTAGATAAATCTGGTGTATATAAAAATAATCCCTTTTTGGACTTTGCTCTAATTTGCATAACTCCATTCTCTAAATCCATATCAACATAAATAGGATACGAAATTGTCTGCTTAATAAATTTGTTATTAACTTGTATCAATTTAATCACAAATTCAAAGTAAATCACTTTGACCTCATCATCTTCTAATTTATATGTATATTTTTGAAGCAATAATTCTTTAGTTGCATTACTCATATAAATATCTACTTGAGGACAATTAGGAAATTTCTGTTTAAGTATATTATCTACCATATTAGGATTTTTTAAACCTTCTAGTAGAACTTGATTTTTAATAACATATTCTTTTAAATATATATGTTTTATTCCTTCTTTTAAAACCTTATTAATCCAACTCGAAAATTTAACTAAATTTTCTTCACTTTCTTCTGCAAAAGTAATAATACTATTTATTATTTCATCTCTAAGGTATCCAGCCTTTATTTGCTGCTGATCACAAAAACGTCTCATTGCAGGTATAGTAATATACTCTTCCGAGTCATTTATAAAACAATCTGGAATATTAATCTTCATTTTATCCTCCACTATACTTTTTTATATTTTATGCTATAATAGAGGCATGAAAACATACTATAGCAAAGAACCTGTTTTGTAGACGGCAAATCTTACAGGTTCTTTTTATTTTACTATTTTATACTTAATTTTTCTACCATTTTTATGATTTTTATTCCTCATTATACAAAACTGCATTTTATTTGCCCTAATAAAATCCGCCTTTTCTTTTTGAATCGAGTAGGAGGATAACCATTAATTGATTATCCGACCTCTCACACCACCGTAC
>DYCF01000002.1 GCA_019418225.1 Clostridiales bacterium
TATTTCTAGACTAGTAAAATACTATGGAAAAGTTAATTGTCTACAGCCTGAAGGAAGGCAAGAGCCTTCCTTCTTTTTATGTATAAATTAAATAACAAATGTGATATAATAATTATTATCAATTTGAGACATAAAGGAGACATATAATGAGTAAGATTTTATTAGCTTATGAAGATGGAGAATTTAATATAAAAATGAATGATACAATCATTAAGAAGGAGACTGACCTAGAAGCGGCAGTAGAGGTTTTTAAGCAAACTGTAAAAAATAATGGCGTTAAGCAAGGTGTGACTTGGCATAGCGTGGTAGAAAGCTTAAAAGAGATTGAGCAGGTAAAAATTAATCATGACTATAAAACTGTAACTTTTGGAAGTCTAAGATATTTTTATAATACAGGGCAAGTCTTTTACATTTGTGAAGGGCAAATGAAAACTTTAGTAGGTGGTTTTGATGTATTTAAACATATGGTAGAGATTATTAGTAAGGGACAAGATGAGAAATCACTTGTTGAACTCTGCATTTATGTAAGTGAGCGTCATGCAACATTTAGTTTAGGGGAGCAAACACTTTATATTGCATATGGTGCATTTAGTTATGGATCAGTTGGCTATGATTTTAGAGCACAGAAAATGGATAAAGGAACAAGTAGTGAAAAAACAACTTTTGAATCTTTTAAAGAATATGTATTAAGTATTGTTAAATAAGAGTAAAAAAATAAAATAAGTGATGACAAAACGGACGCTTCATTCAAAAAACTTCAAATGAAACATATAAAATCGCGTATTTTTGCGAAAAAACTAGAAAAAATGAAATTTTTATGATGATTTATTGCACAAAATAGGTTACAATATGTATAATGTGTTAGTAGATATCATAATTATAGTAAGTAAAGTTAATGGGAGGGAATTAGAAGTGTCTGAGATTACAAATTATTCGAAAGAACAATTAATTGCATTAAAGGAAGAGTTAGAAAAGCAATATGCAGAGTATATGTCACGTCAGTTAAAGTTAGATATGTCTAGAGGAAAACCAGCAGGTTCTCAATTAGATGTTACAAATGGCATTTTAGATGCATTAGAAAGCTATATTACAGAAGATGGCCTTGATGCACGTAATTACGGCGTGTTAGATGGTATACCAGAAGCAAAAAGATTATTCTCTGAGTTATTAAATATACCAACTGAGAAAATTATTATTGGTGGTAACTCAAGTTTAAATTTAATGTATGATACAATGGTGCGCTTATGTTTATTTGGGACACAAGGTCATACACCTTGGAGCAAGTTACCAGTTGTTAAATTCCTTTGCCCAAGTCCAGGATATGATCGTCACTTTGCAATTTGCGAAGATTTAGGGATTGAAATGATTACGATTCCCATGAAAGAATATGGTCCAGATATGGAACTTGTAGAGGATCTTGTTGCCAATGATGAGACCATTAAGGGGATTTGGTGTGTGCCATTATATTCAAATCCACAAGGAATTTGCTACAGTGATGAAGTGGTAGAACGTTTAGCAACTATGAAAACAGCAGCACCAGATTTTAGAATTTTCTGGGATAATGCTTATGGGGTACATCACATTTATGCAGAAGAAAAGCTTGCAGATATCTTTGAACTTGCTGAAAAAGTTGGTAATGAAGACCGCGTATATTACTTCTTCTCAACTTCTAAAATTACATTCCCAGGTGCAGGTGTAGCACTTATGGCATCTAGTTTAAGCAATGTAGCAGAAATTAAGAAGCATATGGGGATTCAAACAATTGGTCATGACAAAATCAATCAACTACGTACAGTACATTACTTCAAAAATGCTGAGGGTGTACGCGTACATATGAAAAAATTAGCAGAAGAGCTTAAACCTAAATTTGATATTGTTTTAAAAACTTTAGAGAGAGAACTTGCAGGAACGGGACTTGCAACCTGGACGAAACCATTAGGCGGCTACTTCGTTGCAATTGATACGTATGAAGGTTGTGCAAAAGAAACAGTAGCATTAGCCAAGGCTGCTGGCGTTGTAATGACAGGTGCGGGGGCAACATTCCCTTACAAAAAAGATTTACATGACCGTAATATTCGTATTGCACCAACTTATCCAACAACAGATGAGTTACAAATTGCAATGGATTTATTCTGTGTATGTGTAAAACTTGCAGGTGTCAATAAATTATTAGCTAATTAATAATTAGTAATCGAGAATAAATTATATAGAGATAAAAAGCTGTCTTAATGCAAATATTGCAATGAGACAGCTTTTTATTTTCTTGAGATTGTTTGATTTATAAGAACAATCTTAATAATACATAAAACAAAAGACTAAATATTATGTCAAATGAATTTTGTTGTAATGTGTAAAATTATATGATATATTATTTTAAAATAAGCGCGAAACATATCGACGTATGATGGAGGATCAAAATGGAGAGTAGAAGTAAATTTTCAAGTAAACTAGGCTTCGTTCTAGCAGCTGCTGGTTCAGCCGTTGGCTTAGGAAACATTTGGCGTTTCCCATATCTTGCCGCAAAATATGGCGGAGGAATATTTTTATTAGTATATATTTTATTAGTTGTAACTTTTGGGTTCACAATTATGATAGCAGAAACTGCATTAGGACGTAAAACAGGGTTAAGTCCAATTGGCGCCTACCGTGCACTTAATAAGAAATATAGCTTTATTGGTATCATTGCAGCTATTGTGGCTTTTTTAATCTTACCGTATTACAGCGTAATTGGTGGCTGGGTTATTAAATATTTTGTATCTTATGTAACAGGTGTAGGTTCAGCTATGGCTGGGGATACATATTTTACAGATTATATTGCAAAGCCTGTTGAACCGATTCTTTGGCAAATGCTATTTGTTGTGTTCTCAGCAGTGGTAATCTTACGTGGGGTAAAAAATGGGATTGAAAAAGCAAGTAAAATCTTTATGCCAATTCTTGTTGCATTATCAGTAGTAGTGGCTATTTACTCAATTACATTACCTGGTGGAATGGATGGTCTTAAATATTTCTTAGTACCAGATTTATCTAAGTTTTCAATAAAAACAGTTGTTGCGGCGCTTGGACAAATGTTTTATTCAATGTCTTTAGCAATGGGGATTATGATTACATACGGTTCTTACTTCAAAAAAGAAGATGACCTTGAAAAGTCTATAGGACATATTGAGTTATTTGACACAGGAATCGCAATCATTGCAGGGATGATGATTATTCCAGCTGTATTTGCTTTCTCAGGTGGCGATGAAACTGCATTAGGTGCAGGTCCAGGACTTATGTTCATCACTTTACCTAAAGTATTTGAAAATATGGGAATGAGCCGTATCATTGGATGTGTGTTCTTCTTATTAGTATTCTTTGCAGCATTAACATCAGCTATTTCACTTATGGAAGCAGTTGTAGCAGTCTTCTGTGATGAATTTAAATGGAATAGAAAGAAAGCAACACTTATTGTAACGGCTTGTGCAATCTTGTTAGGTATTCCTTCTTCATTAGGAAATGGGATTTGGAGTGAATTCAAGATATTAGGTCTTGCTTTCTTAGATCAAATGGATTTCTTAACAAATGCTATTTTAATGCCAATCGGTGCACTTCTGACATGTATCTTTGTGGGGTATGTTATTAAACCACAGACAATTATCGATGAAGTTAAACAGTCATCGGCGTTTAAAAAAGAAAAATTATTTGTTGTAATTATTAAATACATTGCACCAATCTGTATTGTAGCAATTTTAATCAGCTCAATATTAGATACATTTGGTATCATGAAATTATAATCATATTGCACAATAAAAGATACGATTTATTGCACTGAATTTTTCGGGCAATAGGTCGTATCTTTTTGTGTTGTTTGTTATTTATTGTTTAATGCGATAGTAGTAAGGGGGTGTTGTATTATCAATGATTTTAAATGTGTAGCCCTGTTCCTTATAGTATTTGATAATCTCAGGTAAAGCACAACATGTATTTTTATTATTGGAATTGCAATGTGCTAAGATGATTTTGCGAGGACTCTTATCACGGAATTTTTTAGCATTACGTACAAATTCACTAGGTGCAAGATTACCTTTGATGCCATCTTCTAAATCAACATTCCAATCGTAAATTTGATAGCCTTTTTGATTGAGTGCTTCTAGCCACTGTTTGGTAAGTCTACCGGCACTGCCACCAGGAAATCGTATAGCTTTAATATCAAGGCTAGTTCCGAGTGCTTCGTTAATAGCATTTAAGTCTTGGTCCATTTCATCAATAAAGGCGTCTGCGCTTTGATAGATTTTTTTAAAGTCATGGCTATAGGTATGAAGACCTATACCATGTCCTTCTTCATAAATACGCTTTAAAATTGCTTCTCGCCCCTTGATTTCTTTTCCTACAATAAAAAATGTTGCCTTCACATCATTTTCTTTTAAAATATCTAACAGCTCCTCTGTAATTTTAGGTGTAGGGCCATCGTCGAAGGTGAGATAAACGGTTTTTTCCTCCGGTGTGGTATTTTCAGTGGCATAAGCGCAGTTGGTAATAAATATCAAGGCGAGGAAGAGGGATAAAGTAGGTAATAAATAGATGAACTTCTTCATAATAACCTCCATTCAAAATAAGTTCCTTTAGTTGTTGTAAGTATACATTTTACACCCGTATGTTTTCATGATTTGTTATAAGGATTCTTCGCGTGTATAGGTTGTTTCTTTATAGTATGTACAAACTTCTAATTATTATTTATAAGCTTGTCTATAGATTTCACATTTATAAAATTTAGTTATGCATGATTTTTAGGTATGTGAAAAACCTATATACCTATATGTATAGTTTAAGCTTTTAGTTGGTTTCTCTATAGATTTCACATTTATAAAATTTAGTTATGCATAGTTTTTAGTTGTTTTCTCTATATAGATGGCAAATCTATAAGCCTATTTAAAAAGAATAAAGGAAAAGAGGCTGTACATACTAACAAGGAGTTTAAAAGAAAATTTACAGAAGGTATATGGAATTTTTATGTAAATCATGTATAATAGAAATCTCAGTATACTTGAATGAGAAGGAGAAAAAGATGGAACATAATTACATACCTGAGGTAACAAGCAATCTTAGAAACAATTATGTGCGTGTACCAGAAGAAATTGATTTATGTACGGGAATATATATTTTTGGAAAGCATATTAAGTCTCTAATATTTACAACAGACGTTGCAATTATTAAAAATACTAATGCGGATGCTGTTATCGCAGTTTATCCATTTACCCCACAACCAACGATTACACAGGCGATTTTAAGTGTATCAGATATACCGGTGATTTGTGGTGTAGGCGGGGGGATTACCCATGGCATTCGTTCAGCTAATATTGCACTGCATGCAGAGTTTCAAGGTGCTATAGGTGTTGTATTAAATGCGCCTGTACCAAATGAAACAATTACTTATGTTAAGGAACATATTGATATCCCTGTAATTGCAACAGTAATCAGTGAGAAGACGGATATAGAAGGAAAAATTAAGGCAGGGGCAGATATCATCAATGTTAGTGGTGGAGCAAGAACAGCTGAAATTGTTAAATATATTAGAGATAAGTACCCAACGCTACCGATTATTGCGACAGGAGGTTCTTCGGGAGAAACAATTAAAGCGACAATAGCAGCAGGTGCTAACTGTATTACGTATACACCACCGACCACAGCAGAACTTTTTAGAGCAAAGATGCATCAATATCGTGCGGAAGAATAAAATAACCATTCCATATAAAAAGAGGCGTATTACACCAGTATAAGATTAGTGTAATGTGCCTCTTTTGGTATTTGTTATCTTGTTTTTTGAATGATGCTACTTAAGGCATCCCCCATTTGAAGTTGACCAATAGTATTATTAGGATGAATACTATTGACGGGAACACGTACATTGGTAGATACACCATTTAGTTGAACCGTTGTTTCTTTATAATCAAAACCATTAGTTGTATCTAGATTTAAATGCATAGGTGCAATATAAGTGTTTTGTGAAAGGGCTTCATCCGTATCGAAAGTCTTTAGTAAGTAATAAGTGGCAAGTTTAGTGTTACGATCAAATCTCGTATAGCGCCAGTTGTAATCATCAATCATACTTTCATTTGGTCCTAGGGGTAATGTACAAACAAGTACCTTGATATTAGGGTCATATGTATGGATTGAGTTTATAGCCTCTTTATAATAAGATAAATACTCGTCCACATTGTTAAAGCCGTTAGCAACACCAAAATCATTTGTACCTAATAAAATACTGACATGAGTAGGTGCGCCATTTGGGAAGGCATCCGCAAAACGTTGCATATATTTTGTGAAGTTAAATTCAAATTCCGTAGGTTGCACCATGCGTGTTTCCCAATTAAAACCATTCCATTCTACCCATTGTTGACCTTCTGGGCGTGTAGGATCAACCATAACATCGCCAATTTCGGGATGTTTGTAATAGCCGTTTTCATCATAGAGATATTCACCGGTATCAGACCAACCACGGGCAATTTTTTGGAAACCTTCATAGAGGTAATACTTAGGATTAGTATAGCAAATATTTTGCCAATCTCTAGTATTGCCTTTATAATGATATCCGTCTACATCTACAGGAAATACAAAAGGGCTATCTAAATCTTGGGAGTTAATGTTTTTAAAATAACGTTCAAAAGTCCATCCCCCACGTCCTTCACGTGGGTAGTCTTCGCCAGGATAAACCCTAGTACCTACAGTTTCTATATTAGGTAAATTGCTTTTAATTTGGGTGAGATATATACCGGCACGCGTTAAGCTATCACCAATGGCTAGAAGACGTACAGGTGTTTCGTTGGTTTTATCAATCACTTCAACCTGCATGGTTTTACTTAGAGTAGTAGAACCATCTGAGGAAGTGGCTTCGAGTGAGAGATTAAAGTTATTATTTTGAAGCTGACCATTTTCAAAAACATCTTTATAAAGCCAGCGGCCTGTAAGGGCAGCGCCAGATGAAGCATAAAGATTGATATAGTTAACCTTTGAGTTGGATAAAAGAACATTTTTAAAATATAAGTTATAACGTCCTACCTGTTCAGGGGTGCCTTGTAGTATATAAAGCTGCCTAGGGAGCAAGATGTCTTCTATTTTATAGTCAGGAGAATAAATTGGTGTTCCTTCTGCAGACAAAACAACATGACGTGTACTTGTAAGTGTTGTTTGTGCAAAAGTTGGTATTGAAAAGGCCATAGAGAGCCCTAGTATCACAGAAAATATTAATTTTTTACACATTTATTATTTCACATCCTTTAACTATTAGTGTATATTGTAAAATGGCTTTTGACAATGACAGTTTCATTACAAAATATTAAGATATTGTATATTTTGTGAGAAAGGCTATAATGAATATACAAATAATTTTTAGGATAGGGGGAATAAGATGAAAGCATATGTTATAAGAGAAATTATAGGGGAAGAAATAGAAGAAAGTGCAAAGGTAATTAGAGAAAGTTTTCGTACAGTAGCAGATGATTTTAATTTTACATATGAAAATAATCCTATGCATGGGGCTTTTTTGAAAAAGGAACGTTTGGAAAATGAAAGACAACAAGGCATAGAACTATATGGAATGTTTGTAGAAAATAAGCAGGTCGGATTTGTAGCGCTAGAAAAGCTAAGGGATGGCGCCTATGAAATGCAAAAATTAAGTGTATTGCCTGCTTTTAGACATCTAGGATATGGTGAAGCTTTGGTAGACTTTATAAAGCAAACAGTTATAGAAAAAGGAGGCAAAAGAATTGTGATTGGTACCATTGCTAATAATAATATTCTTAGAAAATGGTATGAAAAGTTAGACTTTAAAATGGAGGAAATAAGAAGTTTTAAACATATACCCTTTGAAGTGGGCATTATGGGATGTTTTATTAAATAGATAATAAGAGAAATGTTAAAAATGGAAGTATTTTCAAAATGGAGATATAATGTTATAATAATATAATAGAAATAAACTATAAAAACATTGCATAGACATAAGTAGAATGACTCAAGAGGAGCAATATGATGAAAAAAGTACTAATAGTAGAAGATAATCCTATGTCAGCAGCAATTAATAAGATGTATCTAGAACGACTAGGCAATATAGAGGCGATAGGTCCTGTAACTACCCTTGAAGAAACGATTGAGGTCATTTGTAAGGAAAATATAGCACTTATCTTATTAGATGTTTATCTACCAATGACAACGGGGATAGAGATTTTAAGGTATTTAAGAGAAAAGAAATGTTTAGTAGATGTTATTATGATTACAGCTGCTAAAAATAGTGATGAGATTCAAGAAGCCTTTGCATATGGGGCAGTAGATTATCTTGTAAAACCATTTTCTTTTGAACGTTTTAAAGAAGCTATTAAAAAACATGAAATTAAAAATGAAGTGCTAAGACAAAAAGTGATTTTAGAGCAAGCAGATATTGATGTAACCTATAAAAAGCGAGAAGGTTCAAGAAGTAATTTACCTAAGGGGCTAGAGCATCGTACATTAGCTAAAGTAATGCATACATTAGAAAATGTAACTGAAAGCAGTTGGACTTTAAAAGAGCTGGCAAGTTATATTGGTGTAAGTAATGTAACTATTAAGAAGTATATGGATTATTTAGAAGAAATGGGGCAAGTAGAAGTATCTATTAATCGTGGTTGTATTGGGAGACCAGAGTTAAGATATGCCTTGAAACAACAACACATGTAGTCATGGCTAGATGTGTAAATAAAAATAGGTCAAAAAGTATATAAATACTTTTTGACCTATTTTTGCTTTTAGGCAATTTAACTAAAAATAAACACATATTAAACTAAAAATAAATAAAATTCTAAATAAACATTGACTTTGTGAGGTGGGCAAGGTATTTTTAAAGTAAGATTCTTTTTTATGAATGGAGGATGCTATGAAAACTATTTTGGAACAAGATAAGTTGGATGAAATTCTAAAGAAAAATGGTTCAGAAAAAAGTAATATTATTAGTATTTTGCAGGATATACAAGAGTTATACAGATATATACCTGAGGAGGTATTTCCCTATCTTGCCGAAAAGTTACATATGAGTAGTGCTAAAATTTATGGTGTAGCAACTTTTTATGAAAACTTTTCATTAGAACCTAAAGGAAAGTATGTGATTAAGATATGTGATGGTACAGCGTGTCATGTAAGAAAATCAGTTCCCATACTGAATAAGCTTAGGGAAACGCTGGAACTTAGTGAAGAAAAAACAACGACAGATGACTTACTTTTTACCATTGAAACTGTATCTTGTTTAGGCGCTTGTGGACTTGCGCCCGTAATGATGATTAATGATGAAGTACACGGGGCAATGACGCCAGAGAAAGCTATAACTCTTTTAAATGAATTAAAGGAGGAGAAGTAGTATGTTACAAAATAGAGAAGCATTACACGAGGCAAGAAAACGTTATAGTGAGGCATTAGGGCTTCAAAACATTAAAATATTAGTTTGCTGTGGTACAGGATGTATAGCAGGTGGCTCACTTCACATTTACGAAGAATTTGAACGTATAATGAAAGAAAGAAATTTACCTTTTTCAGTAAGTTTAGAAGAAGAGCCTCATGAGAAGTCAATCGGCATTAAAAAAAGTGGATGTCATGGGTTCTGTGAAATGGGACCTTTGGTACGTATAGAACCTTGGGGCTATTTATATATAAAAGTAAAAGTAGAAGATTGCGCCGAAATCGTAGAAAAGACACTGATAAAAGGTGAATGTATTGACCGACTTGTTTATCATAAAAACGGTGAAACTTATGAAACACAAGCTCAGATTCCATTTTATGCAAAACAAACACGTCTTGTGTTAGAACATTGCGGACATATTGATGCCACCTCTATTGAGGAATATATTGCACTTGGAGGATATAAGGCATTAGAAAAGGCACTTTTTGAAATGCGTGATGAGGATATTGTAAGTGAAATCTCAGACTCTAATTTAAGAGGACGTGGGGGCGGCGGATTTCCTACAGGACGTAAATGGTCGCAAGTTAAAAGGCAAACAGAACCTATAAAATATGTCGTATGTAATGGTGATGAAGGAGACCCAGGTGCATTTATGGACCGAAGCATAATGGAAGGCGATCCACATCGTATGCTCGAAGGAATGATGATAGCCGCTAGGGCATGTGGTGCTAGAGAAGGATATATTTATGTGCGTGCGGAATATCCATTAGCCATTAGCCGTTTGAGCCGTGCCATTGCACAAGCAGAAGAAAAAGGACTTTTAGGAGAAAATATTTTAGGGACAGATTTTAGCTTTGATATAAAAATTAATCGTGGCGCAGGTGCTTTTGTATGTGGCGAAGGAAGTGCCCTTACTGCGTCCATTGAAGGAAAACGTGGCATGCCTAGAGTTAAACCACCTCGTACCGTAGAACATGGTTTGTTTGAGAAACCAACGGTTTTGAACAATGTAGAAACCTATGCCAATGTGCCACTTATTATATTAAACGGTGCAACTTGGTATAAGGGAATTGGCCCAGAAAATAGTCCAGGGACAAAGGCCTTTGCATTAACAGGAAATATTGAAAATACAGGGCTCATTGAAGTGCCCATGGGAACGACGCTTAGAGAAGTGATTTTTGATATTGGTGGCGGTATGCGTGGTGGAACAGGATTTAAGGCAGTTCAAATAGGAGGACCTTCTGGAGGCTGTCTTACAACGAAGGATTTGGAGTTGCCACTTGACTTTGATTCTCTTAAAAAGGTTGGTGCCATGATTGGTTCTGGCGGACTTGTTGTAATGGATGAAAACACATGTATGGTAGAAGTTGCAAGATTCTTTATGAACTTCACACAAAATGAGTCTTGTGGAAAATGTATTCCTTGTCGTGAAGGGACGAAGCGTATGCTTGAGATACTTGAGCGTATTGTAGCAGGTAGCGGTAAGGAAAATGATATTGATACGTTACTTGAACTTGCAGATACGATTTCTGCTACAGCACTATGTGGACTTGGAAAAACAGCTGCTTCTCCTGTTATCAGTACAATTAAAAACTTTAGAGAAGAATATGAAGCCCATATCAATGAAAAACGATGTCCATCTAGAACCTGTGAGAAATTACGCCATATTTATATCGATGAGAGTATTTGCAAAGGATGTTCAAAGTGTGCTAGAACATGTCCTGTTGGCGCTATTTCGGGAAAAATCAAAGAGACATTCCATATTGATAAAGAAAAATGTATTAAATGTGGTGCCTGTATGGCAGCATGTCCATTTAAAGCAGTAAAGGAGGATTAGCTAATGGCTGATAAGTTTATGTTAATAGATGATATACCTGTTAAAATTGAAGGTGAAAAAAATATACTTGAACTTATTCGTAAAGCAGGCATTGATCTTCCCACGTTCTGCTATTATTCAGAGTTATCTGTATATGGGGCATGCAGGCTTTGCGTTGTAGAAAATAAATTGGGAGGGATAGAAGCTTCTTGTTCAACGCCGCCCAAAGAAGGTATGGTGGTTTACACAAATACACCTAAATTACGCAAATATCGTAAGATGATTCTAGAACTTATTTTAGCAAATCATTGTAGAGACTGTACAACATGTGAAAAAAGCGGTGCTTGTAAACTACAGGAGCTTGCAAATCGTTTTAATATTAAGAATGTGCGTTTTGAAAATACAAAGAAGGTAATCCCAATAGATGCTACATCTCCTTGTATTGTAAGGGATGAGAGTAAATGTATTTTATGTGGTGACTGCGTGCGTATGTGTGATGAAGTACAGAATGTAGGTGCGATTGATTTTGCACATCGTGGTAGTGCTATGCGCATTAGTACAGCATTTCATGAAAATATGAATGCCTCTAAATGTGTGGGCTGTGGCCAATGTGCAGCAGTCTGTCCAACGGGGGCCATTGTGGTGAAGAATGATACGCAGTATGTGTGGGAGGCGTTAAGTGATTTAGGAAGCAAGGTGGTTGTACAAATAGCGCCAGCTGTACGTGTTGGTATCGATAAAGAACTTGGGCAAGAAAACGGAAAGAATGTCATGGGCAAGTTAGTGGCAGCGCTTAGACGTATGGGATTTGATGCAATTTTTGATACTTCTACAGGAGCAGACTTAACGGTACTCGAAGAATCCAATGAGTTTATAAAGCGCTTGGAGATGAATGAAAAATTACCATTATTTACATCATGTTGTCCTGCTTGGGTGAAATATGTAGAGACATATCATAAGGATTTACTGCCTAATGTGTCAACATGCCGTTCCCCTATGGAAATGTTTGCAGCCGTTTTAAAAGAGCACTATAGCCATTCGCATAAGAAGGTTGTTTCAGTAGCAATTATGCCTTGCACAGCTAAAAAAGCTGAGGCCGCACGAGATGAGTTTAAAGTAGATGGGATACCTTATGTCGACTATGTTTTAACAACGCAGGAAATTATTCAGATGATTAAGGAGTCAGGAATTGTTTTTGATGAACTTGAACCAGAAGCTATTGATATGCCTTTTGGGGTAAATAGTGGCGCTGGTGTTATCTTCGGGGTGACCGGCGGTGTAACGGAAGCCGTAATCCGCCGTGTGGCAGATGATAAGTCCATTAATAATTTAAGAGCTATTGCCTTTAATGGTATAAGAGGGATGGAAGGTGTAAAGGAAACCAGTATTCCATTTGGAGATCGCAATGTACATATTGCAGTTGTTAGTGGTCTTAGAAACGCTGAAAACCTCATACAAAAGATGAAAGAGGGACAGTGTAGTTATGACCTAGTAGAGGTAATGGCCTGTCCAGGCGGTTGTATTAGCGGTGCGGGTCAGCCATTTGCAAGATATGAAGAGAAGTGCAAACGTGGGCAAGGATTATATGAGGCAGACCGCATGAGCAGTATTAAACGTTCTGAAGAAAACCCAGTGATTATGTCATTGTATTCTGGACTTTTAAAAGGACGCGTACATGAACTCTTACATGTAACGTATAAGGGGGAGGCGTAAGCAGATGGAACTTAAGGTATGTATAGGAAGTGCTTGCCATATAAAAGGCTCTTATAACGTTATTAATGCTTTTCAGCAATTAATAGAAGAGTATAATCTCTTTGAGAAAGTTGATTTAAAAGCTGTTTTCTGCTTAGGTCATTGTACAACAGCGGTATCTGTACAGATTGATGATGGAGAGGTATATAGTGTTTCTGGACTCACAGCTAGGAAATTTTTTGAAGAACAAGTGGTAAGTCGTGTGTAGAAGATAGGGTAAATACAATAAGGGAAATAAAAATACATTAAATGCCAAAAAGCACAAGATATGTCTGTATCTTGTGCTTAATTTGCGTCTAGAGGGCTGAAAACTTTACAAACAGGCAAAAATTTGGTATAATTCATCGAATTGTAATACTCTCGTAATATTAGTTAAAGGAATTTAAAAGATTTAAGTAAACCTATAAAGGTTTTATAAAGCAAACAATGATACGCTATACATGGATGAACCAAATTTAAGGAGGAATACTGTTATGGCTCTTTTAGAACATATGAAAAGTAATAAAAAGAGATATAGTCTTGTAGCAGCATCTGTAGTAGCTGGTATAACTATTTCTTGGTTTAGTTTAAGACACAATGCTTATGCATTAAGTGTAAATGGAGAAGTAATTGCTGTTGTAAAGGAAAAGGAAACAATAGCTTCAATATATACAAGTGTAGTAGAAGGCATTAAAGCTGAGGTAGGAACAGATATAGCAGTGAATGAAACACTGGCAGTTGAACCTGTACATAGCTCAAGCAAAAACATTAATACAGAAGAAGATGTGAAAAAAGCATTAAATGATGCTGTAAGCTATAATGTAGCAGCTTATGAGATTATGGTAGATGGTGAAGGATTTGCTGTTGTAGAAAGTAAAGAAGCTGCGATAGCAATTCTTGAAAAAATTGCTAAAAGTTATTTGCCAGAAGATGGTAGTCTTGTGATTAAATCGACTACAGAAGATGAGAATGCAGCAAGTGAAAATGCAGAAAAATCTCCAGCAACAGCACAAGAAGACTCTAACGTAGCACAAGCTGAGACAACAGATGCTCAAGCTAATAAAGCACCTGAAACAGGAAGCAGTGAAGCAAAAGAAACACAAACAGCATCTGAGAAGTCAACAGCAGCTAATGAGGAACAAGTAACGACAGATGCCCAAGTAACGACAGCAAATCAAGCAACAAGTCAAACAGCAACAAATAATACAACAGTAGATGGTACAAAGGAAATTGTACAGATTCCAGAGGCGCTTCCAGAAGATGAAGTAAGTGAAGTAGTCCATGTAGACGAGGTTGCAGCTGAAAAAATTATTGAAAACAATGAAGCTGATGCAGAGGGACAAAAAATCGCACGTCAAATTAAAGGTTTAGATTTCCATGAAGATGTCAGTATTCGTAATGTTTATGTGAGCAAAGAGGATATTTTAACGCCAGAGGAAGCAGAAAATGTCTTATTAGGTAATACACAAGAAACTATGGAATATGAGCTTCAAGAAGGTGATAATATATGGGACATTGCTATGAAATACGGTACAACAATGGAACATATATTAGAAATCAACCCACAAATTGAAGATGAAACAAAAATGCAAATTGGGGATGTTATTAAACTAGAAGTACCAGACCCAATCTTATCAATTACAACAGTTACAGAAACAACTTTCAAAGAGTTAATTCCAGCAGAGATTCAATATGTAGAGTTCTCAGATCTTTATAAAGATGAGACAAAGGTTTATCGTGAAGGAAATGACGGATTGAAAGAAATTACTGTAGATGTAACAAAAGTAAATGGAAAAGAAGTTTCTCGTACGGTAACAAATGAAGAAATTCTAAAAGAGGCTAAAATTAAAGTTATTGCATACGGTACAAAAGAAAAACCAAAGGTAACACAAAGCACTAATAGTAGCAATAGTAGTAGTGGTGCATCTTCATCCGTATCTTCATCATCAAGATTTATGCATCCATTAAATGGTGGGGGAACAATTTCTTCAACTTATGGCTCAAGATGGGGCTCTTTCCACTATGGTTTAGACTTTGCAGCTTCTGCTGGAACACCTATTTATGCAGCGGCTAGTGGAAAGGTTATTTACTCAGGATATAATAATGGTGGATATGGTAAGCTTATTATTATTGACCATGGTAATGGCTATCAAACTTACTATGCACACTGCAGTAGTTTATATGTGAATGTAGGCGACTATGTTTCACAAGGGCAAAACATTGCAGGTGTAGGTACAACAGGAAATTCAACAGGAAACCACTTACACTTTGAAGTGCGTATTGATGGCACACCAGTTAATCCATATGGCTATGTTTTTTAAATAAATAATTAACGGTTAAAAGCCGCCAGTACTTTTAAGTTAAAAGTACGGCGGCTTTTTAAATGTGTAAAAAATTTGGCTTTTATTTAAAGTGAACGTTGCGTATACTAACAAGTAGAAGTTATTTATATTTTGAATAAGATTACTAACAAATTAAAGATAAGGTGAGGAATATAGATGATTAAAGGATTTAAGGCATTTAAACCACAAATAGCAACATCTGCTTTTATCGCAGAAAATAGTACGATAATAGGAGAAGTAACAATAGGAGAGGACTGCAGTATCTGGTACGGTGCTGTACTAAGAGGTGATGAATCACTGATTCAGATAGGCGCAAGAAGCAATGTACAGGATAACTGTGTACTTCATGGCAGCAAGGCATACCCAACAATTATTGGTGAAGGGGTTACAATCGGACATGGGGCTATTGTACATGGCGCTACAATTGGTGATTATACGTTAGTTGGAATGGGAAGCACTATTTTAGATGGTGCTAAAATCGGCAAAAACTGCGTAATTGGTGCAAATAGCTTAGTAACAGGTAAAACGGAAATAGGTGATGGGATGATGATTTTAGGAAGTCCCGCAAGGGCATTCAAGAAGCTTACAGAAGAAGAAATTGAAAATCTTTATATGTCAGCACAACATTACGTAGATATAAGTAAACTATATGAAGAAGAAAAGTAGGTAGAAGAATAATATGAAAGTTGGCATTATATCAGATACACATAATATACTTAGAGAAGAAGTGCTACAAAGATTAAATGAATGTGAATATATATTGCATGCAGGTGACTTTTGTAAGTATGAAATATTAGAGCAGCTAGAAGAAATTGCACCTGTATATGGCGTTAGAGGCAATAATGATAAAGAAAGCTGGGCTGAGCGGTTGCCGATTAATTTAGTAATAGAAATAAATGATTGTAAGATTGGTATGGCACATGAAAAAAAGGATTTACCTCAAAATAAAGGTGATATAGACCTTATGATTTATGGCCACTCACATCAATATGATGTCTATACGCAAGAGAATGTGCAATATATTAATCCAGGCAGCTGTGGTAGAAAACGTTTTAGTTTACCACTAAGTTTTATTATTGCAGAAATTAAAAAAGATGAAATAGTGCTGGAAAAAATAGATTTATAAAAGAGAAGGAGAATAGAATGGGGACACAAATACAAGATTTAATTGAAAAGTTATATCACACAAGTACCTTAGAAGAAGGAGAATTAATGTATTTATTAGAGCAGTATTCGCCTGAAGTAGCCCAGCTATTAGCAAGAAAAGCAGATGAAGTACGTCGTCGTCATTATGGAGATAAGGTGTATTTAAGAGGCCTAGTGGAATTTACAAATTACTGTCATAGGCACTGTATGTATTGTGGGATTCGTAGTGAGAATGAGAAGGTAAGTCGTTACCGATTATCAGAAGAAGACATTTTGAGCTGTATTGAAATGGGATATACTTTAGGATATCGCACAATCGTTTTGCAAGGCGGAGAAGATACATATTATACAGATGATAAACTCGTTGCACTTTTAGAAAATATCAAAACAAGATGGCCAGAAATAGCCATTACCTTATCCATAGGAGAAAAATCTTATGCGGCTTATGAGAGATTTTTTAAGGCGGGGGCAGCGCGCTATTTACTGCGCCATGAGACAGCTTCTCCTGAACTTTATAAGAAGCTACATCCACATATGAGTTATGAAAACCGTATGCGATGTTTAAGAGATCTTAAGGCGATTGGGTATCAAGTAGGCACAGGGTTTATTGTAGGGCTTCCAGGACAGGAAATAAAAGATTTAGTGAAGGACCTCATGTTTATTAAAGCATTTAAACCACATATGGTAGGGATAGGTCCATTTATGCCTCAGAAGGATACCCCTCTGGGAAAAATGAAAGCTGGGACAGCCGAGCTTACGACCTATTTGATTTCTATTTTAAGATTATTGCAAGGTGATTTGCTTTTGCCAGCTACCACTTCTTTAGGGAGCGTGGATCCGCTTGGAAGAGAGAAGGGATTAAAGGCAGGTGCAAATGTGGTAATGCCTAATTTATCTCCTGTGGATGTAAGAGAAAAGTATGCCCTTTATGATGGTAAAATCTGTACAGGTGATGAAGCTGCACAGTGTAGAAATTGTATAGAAAAGCGCATTGAAAAAGCAGGCTATAAGGTGGATATGGGGCGAGGTGACCATGAATATTTTGGGAAATAAGAAGAAAATAGTTTGGTTGATAGGATAGTGTAAATAGGGTATAATATCTCTTAAAATTATGGAGGTGGCCTATGACAAAACAAGCAGCATTTTTTGATATTGATGGAACCATTTATCGTGAGGGACTTATTACAGAAGTTTTTAAAAAGCTTGTCACATATGAAATGATTGAAGGAAGTAAATGGTACAATGAAGTAAGGCCTGCTTTCTTAAATTGGGACAAGCGTATTGGAGATTATGATACTTATTTATTAAAAATGGTAGATATTTATACAGAAGCTGTACAAGGTATTACACATGAGCAGTTAGCTTATGTAGCGAAAAGAGTTATTGAGCAAAAAGGAGACCGCGTATATACATTTTCAAGAGAACGCATTAAGTGGCACAAGCAGCAAGGACATAAAGTAATCGCTATTTCTGGTTCACCTTATGAGCTTGTAAAGGAAATGTCAAAGAAATATGGCATGGATGATTTCCGTGGAACAATTTATCAAAGAGATGAAGAAGGAAATTATAATGGCAAAGTTATTCCGATGTGGGATGCAGTAAGTAAGCGCCGCGCAATTTTAGAGCTTGCAGATAAATATGAATTAGATTTATCTCAGTGTTATGCTTATGGAGATACAGCAGGAGATCTTACAATGATCAAAATGGTAGGAAATCCTTATGCAATTAATCCGACAAGAGAGCTAATCAGTAAATTAAAAGAAGAAAATTTAAATGATAAAGTTAAGGTAATTGTGGAACGAAAAGACGTAACATATCGTCTAAAATTAGATGATTTAGATTTAGTATAATTTAAAGGTTAAGATAAAGAGGAGTGAAGCTGAAGGGCTACTCCTCTTTTTTGAGGAGGTGAAGTGTGTTTTAAAATTTAGATAAATCACAAAGGTGTTAAAAATATTAAGTAAGTATTAAAAGAAAAGCAATATGATTTCAATGAATGAATCTAAATCACTGTAATTATAAGATTTTAAAAAAAATAATTTGTAACATTTTGGGTGATTTGGTATAATAAGTGTATTAATGACAACTAGGAGGATGACAACATGAGACGAAAGTTAGGAGGCCTCTTGTTAGGCGCTAGCTTATTAGTAAGCATGCCAGCTTATGGGAAAAGCATGCAATTATTTTATGATGGAAAAGTACATAATTATGATTATCCAACGATTTCACTTTACATTAATAATCAAAAGATAGAGACGACAGTTATGGAGCCTGTTTCCATTGAGGGACGCGTTTTAGTACCAGCCAGAGAAGTATTTGAGCCGTTAGGGGCAAGTGTACAATGGGATGCAGCAGCTAAAAAGGTAATTATTGACTACAAAGATTCTACAATGATTTTAACAGCTAATGAAACAGATGTATGGTTAGATGGTAAAACAGTTCAATTAGATGTACCTGCTAAAATTATTAATGATAAAGTAATGATTCCAATTCGTTTTGTAAGTGAGACTATGGGGTTTGATGTAAATTGGATTAATAGTACATATAGCGTATATATTAGTGATGGCAGTACATCTGGAGATAATATAAAAGATGAAGAAAGTATGCAAGACCAAGTGGAAGATGATAAGGTAACACTTGTAGCACCGACTTATGCAGCTGGACAAATTATAGGACAAAGCTATATAGGGGGGAGTAATACACATCAGTTAAAGATTTCTTCTAAAAATTATAGTCGTGCAAATGTTAATAATGTAAGTATTACAGAAACAAATAACAAGGTAGTCGCTAAGATTAACCTAGGAAGTGCACTTTCAGGAGCAGATATCAGTGTAGAAAATGGAAAAGTTATTGTAGATATCTCAAATAGTACAAATCATTTAGCAAGCAGTATTACGCCAAGCAGCAATACATATGTAGAACGTGTCCGTACAAGTCAATTTACAAGCGATACAACACGTGTTGTATTTGACTTAAAATCAGGAGCAGTTGTAGGCGCTTATACAGAAAATAAACGTCAGACACTTGTTTTAGAAATGCAGAAACAAAATATAGAAGAAATTACAGTAGCCACATCTGGCGAAAAGGATACAGTTTATTTCAAGGGACTCTTTAATAGCCAAGTGACATTTAATGAGGCAAATAATACAATTACATTCCAGATTAAAAATAGTTACTTAAGTGAGACAATGACACTTAAAAATATGGTTACAAACTATATTGAACGTGTGACGATGTCACCAAGTGGCAATGGTGTAATAGGAACAATTTATTTAAACGATGATGTAAATTATGATGTTACAACAAGTACAAAGGGAAGCACACTTATACTTTCAAAAGTAAAAGATACAAATATTGCATATGAGTCAGGCGGGAATATTTATCTTAAAAAAGAAAGTGGTATTTCACAAGGTAAGCTAAGTTTCACTGATAACTATAGAGAACGTCAGATTGTCGTAGATTTAGGTGGAGATTATAGTGGTTATTTTGAAACAGGTACATTAAGCATCAACGACCAAAAGGTAACGCAAATTGAGGTAACCAATAATGGTACGACAAAGCTTATCATTACAACACCTACCGTACAAGCTTTCAATGTATCTGAATCAAATGGCATGGTAAGAATACAGCTTGTAAAACCGAGTGAGAAATATGATAAAATAGTAGTGATTGACCCAGGACATGGGGGCTCAGATAGCGGTGCAGTAGGAAATGGGTTAACCGAAAAAGAATTAAATTATAAACATGCTATGGCAGTGTATCGTTTACTCGAGCAAGATCCAAGCATTAAGGTATATACAACAAGAGAGTCAGATGTATATCCGACATTACAATTTAGAACACAGCTTGCCAATGAAATTGATGCAGATTTATTTGTGAGTTTCCATAATAACTCAGCATCTTCATCTGCAGCTGGGACTGAGACATTATATTATCCAAATACAAATAATACAATGAGCATGCAAATGGCACAAATTGTACAAGATAATATTATCAAATACTGTGGCACAAATGATAGAGGGATTAAACCAAGAGCAGACCTTTATGTATTACGTACAAGTAATATGCCAGCTATTTTAATTGAAACAGGATTCATTACAAATACAGCTGAGGCAAATCTTATTAATTCAGCAGACTTTATTAATAAATTTGGTCAAGCTGTATATGAAGCCATTGTAGCAAGCTTTGATATATTATATTAATTATTTAAGGGTAAGATAAGGCTTTGATATAAAAGGTATAGACAAGAGAGAGCATATGAATTATAAACGCATATAATTCATATGCTCTTTTTTTGTGACGAAATTAAATTTGTATTGTTATATAAAATGAAATTATTTTATTAAACAAATTCATTTTATATAAAATAACTAAAAATTATGTAATATAGTTGACAGATAAGTTATGCAAGTATATAATTGCTAAAAAGCATAATTATTCAAAAACTAAGCTAAAAATAACTTATTTAGGATTTAAAATGAATTTTATGAATAAAAATGTTTTAAATCCTAAATAAGTTATAAGGGATAAGGAATATATTATGTCGTAATTAAATAAGGGGATGATGAAATGAAAAAGAAGTTAAGATTCATATTAGCGCCAATGCTTGCATTAACTATGCTAGTGGGCTGTGGTGGCAATAATGCTGCAAATACGAATGCAGAAGTAAGCCCAGGAGAAAGTGTTACTGCAGAAGCAACAGGTGAAAATATTGCTGAAACCTTAGTGTTTGCGCAAGGTGCAGAACCTAGAGGCCTTGATCCAGCGTTTGTAGATGATGGCGAATCTGCAAAGGTTATTGTTAATGTTTATGAAGGACTCTTAGCATATGAAGAAGATTCGACAGAATTAAAGCCTTGCCTTGCAGAAAGCTGGGAGGTATCAGAAGATGGCTTATCTTATACATTTAAATTAAAAGAAGGCGTGAAATTCCATGATGGAACTGACTTTAATGCAGAGGCAGTAAAATATAATATTGATAGACAACTGCCACCACAAAGAACAGAAGATATGCCATATGCAAGCTTTACTTTTGGTGATGTAGAAAGCGTTGAAGTCATTGATACATATAATGTAAAGATTAATTTATCAAAAGTAAATACAGCCTTTTTAGCCAACCTTGCAATGAGTCTTGCTGCCCCTATGGTAAGTCCTACAGCACTTGAAGCAAATGGCGGAAACTGTAATCAAGCACCAGTTGGAACAGGTCCATATAAATTTGTGAGCTGGAATCCATCAGAAGACATTGTACTTACAAGAAATGATGAATACTGGGGCGAACCAGCTAAGACAAAAAATATTATTTTCAAATTTATCCCAGATAATTCAGCACGTATTGTAGCACTTAAAAATGGTGAAGTCGATATGATTGATGGGATTGATTCAACAGGTGTAAGCCAAATTGAAGCAGATGGCAATATGGTTTATAACGTACCAGGCATGAATATTAACTATATGGCATATAACACAACGCGTGCACCATTTGATAATCCAGAACTTCGTAAGGCATTATCAAAAGCTGTCAATGTTGAAGAACTTGTAAAAGCACTTTATGGTGATTATGCAGAAGTAGCAACAAGCATTCTACCATCATTTATACCAGGGTATAGTGAAGAAATTAAACAAGTTGAATATGATCCAGAAGCTGCAAAATCAGAACTTGAAGCATTAGGATTTAATCAACCTATTAAAATGATTGTTTATAATAATCCACGTGTTTACAATCCAAGAAGCAAGGCATTAGCAGAAGCAATTCAATCTTATTGGAGTAAAGTTGGTGTAGAAGTAGTCATTGAAGATTATGACTGGACAACATATAAAGACCGTATTGCTACACAAGATTATGATGTTTGTTTCTATGGTTGGGTAGGGGATAATGGTGACCCAGATAACTTCTTAAATTTATTAAGTGACCCAACACCAGATATGAATGTTGCACATTTTAATGACGAAGCCTATAACTTAATAATTAAAGAAGGTACATCTACAGAAAAAGGTGAGGCACGTAATAAGATTTACACAGAAGCTGAACAATATGTAGCAGATAAGGCTGTATGGTTACCTATTAGTCATGCGAATAACCTTTCAGCTTATGCACCAAATGTTCAAAACTACTATTATCATCAAACAGGAACAGTATTCTTCAAGAATATGTATAAAACAAAATAGACTAGGCACATAAAATAAATTACGTCCTCATTGATTTAAGTAGCGGCTCGCCCTCAATAGCTTATAGCTGATGTGAGCGAGCCTTTTTATTTTCTGAAATTAATAAGGCGTGAAGGTTTATCGTGGCGGTTCATATAGAAAGGAGAATAGAAGAAATGGCGAAGTATATATTAAAACGAATATTGATGTTAATTCCAGTTTTACTGGGTGTATCCATCATTATTTTCGGTATTATGCGAGTATTTTCACCGGATCCAGCCCCTATTGTACTTGGGCAGCATGCGACGCAAGAAGCTATGAGTGAGTGGCGAGAAGCAAATGGGTTAGATAAGCCGATAGTGGTACAATATGTAAATTATATGAAAGGGGTTCTTACAGGAGATTTTGGAAATTCATATTATACAAAAACACCTGTAGCAAAGGAGATTTTCTCACGTTTTCCAGCCACAGTAGAGCTCGCAATCTGTGCAATTATTATTGCTACGATTTTTGGGATTTTATTAGGTGTCATTTCTGCAGTGAAGAAAAATTCTTGGGTTGATCATATCAGTATGGTGACCGCACTTATAGGTGTATCTATTCCAATTTTTTGGTTAGGTATTTTACTGATTATTATATTTGCAGGAAACCTAGGGTGGTTACCCGCACAAGGACGCATAGAGACGCTCCTTAGACCCGCAAATCATACTGGATTTTATCTGATAGATAGCTTAATAGAGGGAAATATGGAGAGTTTCGTATCTTCACTTAAGCATCTTGTATTGCCTTCAGTAGCCTTAGCTATGTATTCTATGGCAATTATTGCACGTATGACACGCAGTACTATGTTAGATACATTATCACAAGATTACATTCGTACAGCACGTGCAAAAGGAATCAAAGAAGGTCAGGTCATTAAAAAACATGCTTTAGCTAATGCGCTTATTCCTATTGTAACTGTTATAGGGATTCAGCTTGGTTATTTAATGGGTGGAGCAGTACTTACAGAAAGTGTTTTCGCCTGGCCTGGTATTGGAAAATATACAGTAGAAGCTATACTTAAATCAGATTTTCCAGTCGTACAAGGTGTTGTATTATTAATCGCCTTTATATTTGTTGTAATGAATTTAATCGTGGATATTATTTATGTCTTTTTAGACCCACGTATTAAATATTCTTAGAAGGAGGAAATGTCATGGCAGAAGCAACTCATAAAATAGAAAAACCAGAATCACAATTCAAGCAAATGTGGCAGGCCCTCATTCAAAATAAAGCTGCAGTGGCTGGGATGATTATTATAGGGCTTTTAATATTTATTGCACTATTTGGGAAGTTTCTTACCCCTTATGATCCCAATTATGCAGATTTAGCAGTGAATAAACAACCACCTTCAGCAGCCCACATATTTGGAACTGATGAACAGGGACGAGATATTTTTTCAAGGGTGATTGCAGGGACAAGAGTTTCTTTATCTGTAGGGTTTATTGCAGTAGCCTTTGCATTAACGATAGGAACAGTTTTAGGTGCAATAGCTGCTTATAGAGGTGGTATAGTAGATACGATTATCATGCGTTGTATGGATATTATGATGTCAATACCTGATATCTTACTTGCGATTGCATTAATGGCGGCCTTAGGGCGTGGTATCGGTAAAGCTGTTATTGCCATAGGTCTTGTAACTATTCCGGAATATGCACGTATTGTTCGTGGGAGCATGATGTCAATTAAAGATAGTGAGTATGTACAGGCTGCAAAGATTATGGGGAATAGTGATGGACAAATCATTTTTAAACATATTTTACCTAATGTATTGTCACCAATTATTGTACGTGCCACATTGGGAATTTCGACAGCGGTACTTAATACTGCAGCATTAGGATTCTTAGGACTTGGGGTCCAACCACCAGCAGCCGAGTGGGGCGATATGTTAGGGCGCGCAAGAAGCTTTATTTTCGAGGCACCCTATATGCTGATTTTCCCTGGTATTGCCATTACAATTACAGTTCTTGCATTTAATTTATTAGGGGATGGATTACGTGATGCCTTTGACCCTAAAGCAAGAAATTAAGGAAGGAGGTACAAACTTATGTTACTAGAAGTTAAAAATTTACAAACCCAGTTTAAAACAAGACGTGGTATAGTAACAGCTGTAAGTGATGTGAGCTTTGGCGTAAATGAAGGAGAAGTTCTTGCTATAGTAGGTGAAAGTGGGTCAGGAAAAAGTGTTACCTCTTTATCAATTATGGGGTTATTAGCTGAGAATGCCACAATAAGTAAGGGGGAAATTCTTTATAAAGATGAAGACTTATTAAAGAAATCACCTGAAGCATTAAGACATTTAAGAGGAAATGAAATTTCTATGATTTTTCAAGAACCAATGACTTCTTTAAATCCCGTTAAACGTATCGGTGATCAATTAGCAGAAAGTATTATGTTACATATGCATTTAAATAAAAAAGAAGCGCTGAAGCGTGCTGCTAAGATGCTAGAAATGGTAGGGATTCCATCACCTACGCAGCGCATTAAAGATTATCCACATCAAATGTCAGGTGGAATGAGACAGCGTGTAATGATAGCTATGGCATTATGCTGTGATCCCAAATTACTTATTGCAGATGAACCTACAACAGCTTTAGACGTAACTATTCAAGCACAGATTTTAGATATTATTGAACGTTTAAAAGATGAATTAGGCATGGGCGTATTATTAATTACGCATGACTTAGGCGTTGTAGCAGAAGTAGCGAGTCGTGTAGTTGTTATGTACTGCGGACGTATTGTAGAAGAAGCTTCTGTAGAAGAGCTATTTGATCATCCACTTCATCCGTATACAGAAGGACTTTTGGCATCTATTCCAAAAGTAGAAGAAGAAAAAGAACGTCTTTATGCAATTAAAGGGATGGTACCTAATCCTATGGACTTACCACAAGGATGTAGTTTTGCACAGCGTTGTGAAAAATGTATGGCAAAATGTAAAGAAGAGATGCCAAGTTTAAAGGAAATTAATGGACGTAAGGTGAGATGCCATTTATATGAAGGGCAAGGGGAGGTGAAATAGATGCAAAATAATAGCATAAATTCAAAAGAAGTATTATTAGAAGTAAATAATCTATGTAAGAGCTTTACAGTAGAAAAGAATTTCTTTGGTAAGCCGACAAAGGTCTTAAAAGCAGTAGATGATGTATCGTTTAAGATTTATAAAGGAGAGGTTCTTGGGCTAGTAGGAGAGAGTGGCTGTGGGAAAACAACTATTGGGAAGATGTTAGCCAACGTATATACAGCAACGCGTGGTGAAATTATTTATGATGGCGTAGATCTTGTAAAGCTTTCAGCTAGGCAGAGAAAAGCGTATTATAAAGATATTCAGCTTGTTTTTCAAGATCCATATGCGTCGTTGAATCCAAGAATGACCATAGGAGATATTATTGCAGAACCAATTCGCATTAATAAGCTGTACCCTGAGTCTGAAATTGAAAAGCGTGTAATATACTTATTAAATTGTGTTGGACTTGCAAGTCATCAGAGAAACCGTTTTCCACATGAATTTTCAGGTGGACAACGCCAAAGAGTCGGTATAGCAAGAGCCTTAGCTATGAATCCTAAGCTTATTGTTTGTGATGAGCCTGTATCTGCTTTAGATGTATCTATTCAAGCTCAAGTCTTAAATCTTTTATGTGATTTAAAAGATGAATTTGGTTTAACCTATCTTTTTATTGCCCATGGTTTAAATGTAGTTAAACATATCAGTGATCGAATTGGTGTAATGTATCTAGGGCAAATGCAAGAAATGGCATCAAAGCATGAACTGTATGAAAATCCAGTACACCCTTATACCAAGGCATTACTTTCGTCTACACCAGTAGCGCATCCAAGACTTAAGGCAACTAAAGAACGTATTATTTTAACAGGCGATGTGCCAAGTCCAATTAATCCTGCTCCAGGATGCCGCTTTAAAACAAGATGTTATATTGAAAAAGATAAGGTGTGTGAAGAAGTATGTCCAAGCTTAAAATGCATTAATGATCATGGACATTATGTAGCATGTCATCAATGTAAAATATAATTTTTTAAATGCCATAGGAAAGAGGTAGTTATGAAACAACAGATTTCATAGCACCTCTTTTTTGCAGAGCTATTTATATTTAAGGAAGAGATGATAGATATAGAGTAAAAAGGGAAGAATAAATAAAAGAGGATTTTGGATAAAATCACTGCACTGGTCAAAATAAATAAAATAATGTAAAATATATATTTATTAAAATATATAGAAGCGCAAGGTGTAAAATTGCCATCTATAGATTATGTAAAAAGATTATGTAAAAGATAGAAATGGAGAAATATTATGAGTTGGAATTTATTGATAGCACCTTTATTAGGCGGTGTTATAGGGTATATTACAAATGGTATAGCCATTAAAATGTTATTTAGACCGCTAAAGCCAGTATATGTATTTGGAAAGCAGTTACCTTTTACACCAGGTCTTATTCCTAAAGAAAAAACACGTATTGCAAGAAGTGTAGGAAATGTAATTAGTAAAGAACTTTTAAATAAAGAAGTGTTTGCAAAGGTACTTTTAAAAGAAGAAATTTACAAGGGCATTGAAAGTAAAATAGATGAGTTTATGAAGTATAATGCACATAATACAGAGACTTTCGAGTCTTTAGCAAACCGTTTAGTAACGAAAGAACGTACGATTTACTTTAAAACAGAAGCTGAAGAGATGATTACAGAAGCCATTTATGATGAAGTTACACAAATGGGACTTGGACAAGTTGTAGTGGATAAGGCACTTGAAGCTTTTAAAGAAGGTAAATTTGGTTCATTAGGACCCTTAGCATTATTTTTAAATAGTAGCATGTTAGAAAGCCTTGGCGCAAAGCTTGCACCTGTTATTGACGAGATGGTTGCGGAGGAAAGTGAGGCAATGATTCGCCGCGGTGTAGAAAATAAGACAGAAGCCCTTTTACAAAGCACAGTAGGTGACGTAGTGAGCAAAGCTGCTATTTATGGTGAGCTCATTAAGAGCATTGTGCTTAAGTCTTATGAATATATTGTACGTAAGAAATTAGGAGATGTACTTGAGACAATTAATATTGCTAAAGTTGTAGAAGAACGTATTACTGAATTTGACCCATTAGAACTTGAACGTCTTATTTTAGAGATTATGAATAAAGAGTTAAAGGCAATCATATGGCTAGGTGCACTTCTTGGTGCTATTATGGGATGTATCATGAATATCTTTTAAATGAAAGAAGGTAAAGTATGATTTGGGTAGTAGGTGGTGGGCCTAAAAGCTATCAAATATGCCAGCATCTTAAACAATTACAGAAGGATTATAAGCTGACAACAATTACAGATTATAAACGAGATATGCCTTTAAGTTATACATCAAAGGCATTAAGTCGCCCACTTGATGAAGAAGAAATAAGTGCATTCATCAAAAAGGAAAAAATCCAATTGGTGATTGATCATAGTTATGGCAATACCATAACAAGGCAACTTATGCAGCAATGTGAGGCAAACCATATTGTTTATATACGTTATGAGGAAGCAGCATATATAGATCAAATCACTGATGAAAAAGTAAAAGTTATTACAGAGATAGAAGAGGCAGTGGATTTATTAAAAGCGGATGGTATTCCTATTTTCATAGACCTAAACCGTAAAGCTAAAAAGGAGTTAGCCTGTTTGAATCTAAAGAAGTGCATTTATGAAGAAATAAGTATACAAGATGTATTAAATCTGCAAGAGACTTTTGAAAGACATCATATTTCTACGGCTATAGTGCAAGAGAGTGAAAGTTTACCTTCTTATGTAGAAGCATGTAAAGCAATAGATATTCCATTAATTATAATGAGGAAGAACAAAATAAAGTATACAATAAGATGTATGACCTTAACTGAGTTAGAAGAGTATTTACATGAGGTGTAAGTACTCTTCTATGATGTTATTTGCAACTTTTCCTAAATAGTGGTAATATCAAAGGGCAGACCATAAGTATGGTTATCTTTAATACAAGAATCTATCTTTTAGGAGGAGTAAGCAAATGAAAAAATGGATGGCGATGCTGATGTTAGGAGCATCTATGCTAGTATTTGCATCAGGATGTGGCAATGAAGATTTAAAAACATCTGCTAAAGTAGATACAAATATTACAGAAGGCAGTGAAACGCCTCAGGTAACGCCAGAGGCATCAGAAGAACCACAAGAGGTTTCAAAAGAAGAACCACCAATTCAAATAGATGAGACAAAAGAAATTATTAATAAGGTAGAAGATGCAAATTATCTCCAAGGTTTAAACTTATGTAGCAGTTATACATTAGCCTTACAAGATGAAAATATTGCTATTGAGCTATATGTCTCTGCAGAGATTGATGCAAATGGTGAGATTATGTTAGATGATGGCCAAGAATGGTCACTTGTCGCACGTGTAGAAGATGCGATTTATCCTTTAGTCGAACGCACATATATTCAAAATGGACAAGTACACTACAGTGTATATACAGATTATGATCACAATGAAATGCCACACATTGTAGCACAAATGACATCGAGTGCAGGAATGAACTACTATGACTTTACATATGATGAAAAAGTATTTAGTCGTGAAACAGTACTAGAAGCTAACAATATTAATCTACTTTATACATATTAATAAGAAAACTTTAAAATAAAAAGCATTAACAAACTTGCTATGGGCAGTTGTTAATGCTTTTTATTTTAAATAGGCCACTATAGATTTCACATTTATAAAATTTAGTTATTATAGTTTTGAGTTATGTGAAATCATTGAGAGAAACCAATTTACGTACATGTACATTTTAAGGTATAGTTGTTTTCTCTATAAATGCTTAAAGTGTTTAGAATAAAAGAAAAATGAATAGAAAATAACTAAAAGTAAAAAAGGGAGAAGTTATGTTGACAAGCGTTAAGTAAACACGTATTATTGAATAAGCTGACTTTGTAGAAAGACAAGAATTAACTTTAATTGGAAGGACAGGTGAAGGATGTTGCTAGTTGTTGGAGGCATGATTGGATTAGGAAAAACTAGTGTGGCAGAAATATTAGGGAGACACTTTAATTCAGAAGTGTTTTATGAGAGTGTCGATGACAATCCTATACTCCCATTATTTTATACAGCAACAGATGAAGAAATTGAAAAGTATCGCTATCCATTTTTATTACAACTACACTTTTTAGATTCACGTTTTAAATGTATTAAACGTGCTTTTAGAGATGACAATAATGTACTTGATCGTAGTATTTACGAGGACTGGTACTTTGCAAAAGTAAATAATGATTTAGGGCGTATTTCAGACCTTGAGTTTCAGGTATATGACGGACTTTTAAATAATATGATGGAAGAGCTTGAAGAACTTCCTAAAAAGGCACCAGATTTAATGATTTATTTAAGAGGTTCATTTGATACAGTACTAAGTCGTATTATGAAAAGAGGTAGAAGCTATGAATTAGATGAACATTTAGAAGCTTACTACCATAAACTATGGTCAGGTTATGATGAATGGGTAATGGAACATTATAAAGCCAGTGATGTACTTGTAATTGATATGGACCAGTTCGATGTAGTAAATCGCCCAGAAGATGCAGCAAAACTTATTGCACTTGTAGAAGAAAAATTAAAAGTTCAAAGACAAAAAGCTGTTTAATATTTTAGATAAATAAAGCTATAAAAATAAGGAGCTATTATCAACATTTTCGTGTTGATAATAGCTCCTTATTTTTATAGGAAAAAGACAGATATTTTTAGAAGTTGTGCTATGTAATGACTCATTTAGTGAATAATTTTTGTTAACATGTGTCTTTACACATGTATTGATTAATTAAGTTGAAAGTGCTATATTAATTTATAAGAAAAAGGAAACTAGAAAAAGTGAGGCAGGAATATGGAAAAGGAACAACTGATTAAACAGATTAAAGGACTCAAAGAGCAAAAACAAGCGCTAATTGTAGCACATTATTATGTGGATGATGATATACAAGAAATAGCTGATTATGTAGGTGATTCTTATTACTTAAGTAAAGTATGCATGAGTCGTCCTGAAAAACTAATTATATTTTGCGGTGTACGTTTTATGGGTGAGAGTGCCAAAATCTTAAATCCAGAAAAAACGGTTATTATGGCAGAAGAGTTAGCGGATTGTCCAATGGCGCATATGATAGAAGTAGAAAGAATTAAAGAGGTTAGAAATCAGTATGAGGACTTAGCTGTTGTATGTTATATTAACTCTACTACCGAGATTAAAGCAGAATCAGATGTAGTTGTAACCTCAGCTAATGCATATGATATTGTAAGGAAAATGCCTCAGAAAAACATATTCTTTGTACCTGACGAACATTTAGGACGTTATATAGCAGGAAAACTACCAGAGAAAAACTTTATCTTTAATGATGGTTTTTGTCATGTACATACAAGTATTACAAAAGAAGCACTAGAAAAGGCAAAAGCGATAAGGCCAGAAGCTGAGATTTTAGTTCATCCAGAATGTAAAACAGAAATTGTGGAAATGGGTAATTATGTGGGCAGTACATCAGGAATTCTAAAATATGCATCTCAAAGTGAAAAAACAGAATTTATCATTTGTACTGAAATGGGCATTTTATATGAGCTTAAAAAACAAAATCCAAATAAAAAGTTTTATTCTGTAGGACATAGACAATTCTGTCCTAATATGAAGCGTATTTGCCTCAACGATGTTTATAAGGCATTAGAGACAGAACATAATCCTATCGAACTTGAACAAAATATAATAGAAAGGGCAAAAGGTGCATTAGAAAATATGCATGCATTGGCGAAATGATATGAAAACACAATATGATGTTGTAATTGTAGGAACAGGTGTTGCAGGTCTTTTTTGTGCCCTACATTTACCTGAAACATGTAATGTTTTAATGGTTACTAAAGATGATTTAGATCAAAGCAATTCTTTTTTAGCACAAGGAGGAATCTGCGTTTTAAAGGATCAAGATGATTTTGAAAGTTATGTAGCAGATACAATGCGTGCAGGACGCTTTGAGAATGACAGGAAGGCAGTTGAAACAATGATTAGTTCATCTAGAGAAGTTATTAATGAACTGATTCATTATCATGTAGACTTTGATGAGGAAGATGGCAAGCTTGTTTATACGAAAGAAGCTGCGCATAGTACAAATCGTATTTTACATCATAAGGATATTACAGGTAAAGAAATTACAAGCAAGCTCCTAGCCGCAGTACTTGAAAAGAAAAATGTAGAACTAGTGCCATTTTGTACACTTTTAGATATTGTAAAAGATAGTAAGAAGGTAAAGGGCGTTGTTGTTAACCATGAAGGCATGCAAAAGGTTATTAAAGCGGAACATGTCGTATTGGCTACAGGCGGTATTGGTGGGCTATTTACACATAGTACCAACTTTAGACATATTACAGGTGATGGCGTAGCTATTGCAATTAAAAATAATATAGATGTGAAAGATATTCACTATATTCAAATTCATCCAACGACATTGTATAGTCAAAAGGATGGTAGACGTTTTTTAATTTCAGAAGCTGTAAGAGGAGAAGGCGCATATTTAGTGAATGACAAAGGAGAACGTTTTGTAGATGAACTTTTACCTCGTGATGTGGTGACAGGAATCATTAGCCAAGAGATGCAAAGAGAAGGCACTGATCATGTGTATTTGAGCCTTAAGCATTTAGATGGTGAATATATCAAACAAAGATTTCCTAATATTAGTCAGGCGTGTGAAGAGGAAGGTTATGACCTTGCCAAAGACCTTGTACCTGTTACACCAGCACAGCACTACTTTATGGGTGGCATTGCTGTAGACTTAAATGGACATACTTCTTTAAATAATTTATATGCAGTTGGTGAAACGAGCTGCACCGGTGTACACGGTGCTAATCGTCTAGCCAGTAATTCTTTGTTAGAAGGCCTTGTATTTGCAAAAAGAGCTGCAGAAGAAATTGTACGTCAAAATAAATTAAAGCAAGTTGTAACTGAAGAAAGGATTGAATATAAAGAAGTTTTAGATGTAGACATAGTAGAAGAAGAACATAAACACTTACTACTTGAGACAATTAAAAGAGAGGATGAAGATTTTTATGCTAGATGGTGTCATGAAGAATATAAATGTGGATGAGCATATACTTTTAGCAATTAAGGAAGATGTAACAAGTGAAGATGTTACAACACAGGCTATTATGAGAAAACCTCAGTTAGGGCAAGCACAGCTCATTTGCAAGGAAGATGGTATCCTTGCGGGGTTTGGTGTATTTAAGCGTACTTTTGAACTGTTAGGGGATGTGGAAATTACAAGTACATATCAAGATGGGGATAAAGTAAAATGCGGCGATCAGATAGCCACCCTTAAAGGGGATATTCGTGTCCTTTTAACAGGTGAACGTACGGCCCTTAATTATTTACAGCGCATGAGTGGTATTGCAAGCTTTACGAATAATTTAGTGAAAGAATTAGAAGGGTCAAAGACAAAGCTTTTAGATACGAGAAAAACAACACCTGGTATGCGTTTATTTGAAAAATATGCGGTTAAAGTAGGTGGTGGGACAAATCACCGATATAATTTAACCGATGGCATTTTAATTAAAGACAATCATATTGGAGCAGCAGGAAGCATTAAAGAAGCTGTAAGGCTTTGCAGGGAATATGCACCATTTGTGAGAAAAGTAGAGGTAGAAGTAGAAACTTTAGAGCAAGTGTTAGAAGCCATAGATGCCAAAGCTGATATTATTATGTTAGATAATATGAATCTTGAAATGATGTCAGAAGCAGTGAAGCTTATAGATGGCAGAGCAGAAACGGAGTGTTCAGGAAATGTTAATAAAGAACGCTTAAAAGCAATAGGTGAAATTGGCGTAGACTATGTTTCATGTGGCGCTTTAACACATTCAGCACCTATTTTAGATTTTTCACTTAAAAATTTACATCCTATTACGGAAAAATAATATGATAAGAGGCTAGCCATATTAAATACAATGGTTAGCCTTTTGTTTATATATTCTACTTATTCAGATGTTAAAATATAGATAATTACAACATAAGTCTTAATATTATAGCAATTGCGCCTACAGATATGGCTATTAAGTAAAATTCATGTTAAAATGTGAGTAAAATAATTAAGTACATAATTGATCTTAAAGAGGGGCTGAAAAAATGAGTTTAGTAAAAAAAATAACAGTATGTGGATTAGTTTGTTTATTAAGTGCAAGTATGGTAGCATGTAATGGAAAGGCTACTGATACCGTGGCAGAAAATACTACAACGGAAGGTACAGCAACTGAAACCGCTACAACAGAAGATTCTAAAGAAGCGGCAGCTGATACAACAGGTGAAGACGTACCTATTGCAAAAGTTGGAGATCAAGAAATCTTAAAAAGTGATTTAGAAGTACAACTAAATTATCAAAAGATGTATTTAATGATGAGTTATGGTGAAGATTTCTTAACAACTGATAATGGAAAAGAATATATTAAAGAACTTAAAAATTATCTCGTTGAAAACTTAGTGAATATGAAGATTGCAGCAATTAAGGCGGATGAAGTAGGACAAGTTCCTAGTGATGATGAGGTACAGAAAGCTTTTGAACAGCAAAAAGCAAATTATGGAACAGAAGAAGAGTTTAAAGCAGCTTTAGAAGAAAGTCAAATGACAGAAGAAGATCTAAAAGAAGAAATAAAAACATCTCTAATCGCACAAAATATGAATATCTACTTAGGTAAAGATGCAACTGTAACAGATGATGAAGCTAAACAGTATTATCTTGATAATGTGGATACTTATACAGATAAAGCTGGTGCTACAATTTCACATATCTTAGTAGCGACAGAAGAAGAAGCAAAGAAAGTAAAAGCTGAATATGATGCAGGAACAAGCTTTGCAGACCTTGCGGCTAAATATGGTACAGATGGCACAAAGTCAACAGGTGGTTCATTAGGTTTCATTCCATATAGCAGTCAGAATTATGATGCAGACTTTATGGCAGCAGCTAAAAAACTAGGTGAAGGCGAAGTATCAGATCCAGTTAAAACACAATTCGGTTGGCATCTTATTAAAGTGGAAGGCATTCAAAAAGAAGATGTTGTAAAGGCGTTTGAGGATGTTAAAGAAGAAGCATCAGCAGCACTTTTAAAAGAAAAACAAAATAAATTAATTACGGATCAGTTAAATAAATGGAGAGATGAATTAGGCGTTGAAACTTATGAGGACGTCATTGCAACTGTAGAATAGGAAGGAAAAATAATGGGAAAAGGTAGAATTAAAACTTTAGAGTTATTAAAGGCAACAAAATTTTTAAATCTTTATAAAGCAGCTTATAAAAATAAGTTAGGTCAAGATAAGACCTGGATTATTGCATCACGTAAAGATGAAGCAACATTAAGTGGCCAATATTTTAATCAAAAAGATGAAAAGGTAGATGCTGTTGTGCTAGTAGCATTACATGAAGCAGAAGAAAAACTTGTAGTAATTAAACAATTCCGTGTCCCACTTAATGATTATGTTTATGAATTACCAGCAGGGCTTATTGATGGTGAGGAAGGCATTGACGTTGCCGCAAAGAGGGAACTTAAAGAAGAAACTGGATTAGATTTAGTACAAATCTATGAGAACAAAAGCAATCAAAAAGCATACTTCTCAGCCGGTATGACAGAGGAATCAGGTGCACTTGTTTACTGTACGTGTACAGGCACTATTTCTAAAGATGGTTTAGAAGACGATGAAGATATTGAGGCTTTATTACTTACAAAACAAGAAGCACAGGCACTTTTAGAAAGTGATAGTAAGATGGATATTAAAGCATTCTTAGTGCTTCAAAGCTTTGCTAAATTAGGAATGGATATCTTAAAATAAATTGCATTGACAATTTTGTAAATAATGTTAAAATGTACCTAAGATGCAAAGGGGCATGAACGATAATCGTTCATGCCCTTTTTTTGCAGATTAGGAAAGTTAAAAAGGTAGTTAACAAAGGAGGGGTTTGTATGAAGATGAAAAATATGGTAGCTATTGTATTGGGATTTATGATGAGTATGAGTGTTGTAGGTTGTGGAACGAGGGAAGTAACTTCTACTGATAATAACAGTGATACAATTAAGATTGGACTTTTGACACCTAAAACAGGTAAGGTTGCGCAATATGGCATTAATGTTGAAAATGCAGCGAAGCTTGCCATTGATGAAGTTAATGCCGCAGGTGGTATTAATGGCAAACAAGTAGAACTCATTGCCTATGATAACAAAGGAGATGCCACAGAAAGTATCAACTTATTTAAACGTCTTGTTGACAATGATAAAGTTGTAGCAGTTGTGGGACCTGTTATTTCATCTACTGCTCTTGCTGTAGCACCTTTAGCTGAGGAGAAAGGTATTCCAGTTATTACGCCAACAGCAACTAATGTGGATGTGACCTTAGATAGTGACTATATGTTTAGGGCTTGTTTCACAGATCCTTATCAAGGGGGTATTATGAGTAAGTTTGCTACAGAGAATCTGAAAGCACAGACGGCTGCTATTTTATACAATTCAGGAGATGATTATTCTACAGGGTTAGCAGAAGCGTTTAAAGAGAATTTTGAAGCAGCAGGTGGTATCATTACTGATTATGAGGCCTATACAGAAGATGAGAAGGACTTTAAAGCAGTATTGACGAACATGAAAGCAAATAGCCCAGATGTCTTATATGTACCAGACTACTATAATACAGTAGGCCTTATTGCCGAACAAGTAAAACAAGTTGGTTTAGAGGTAACGATGCTTGGTGCAGATGGCTGGGATGATGTACAAAAGGATTATGGCAGTGTGACAGAGGGCTATTATTTCACAAACCACTATGCAGCAGATGATACGGATGAGATTGTACAGAAATTTGTAACAAGTTATCAAGATACTTATGAAGGAAATACACCTAATGCACTAGGGGCACTTGGCTATGATGCCACTAAAATTATGTGTCATGCCATTGATGAAGCAGATAGCACAGATGGTGAGGCAATTGTGAAAGCATTAAGTGGAACCGATATGGACTGCGTAGCAGGGCATGTAACTTTTGATGAAAATGGTGATCCTCAAAAAGCAGTTACAATACTTACGATTAAAGATGGCAAATTAGTATTTGAAACAAAAGTACAGCCATAGAGAAAGAATGATTGGATGGGGGTGATGGCATGACACATATGATGGAACAAATTATCAATGGCGTTAATGCAGGGAGTATTTATGCACTTATAGCATTAGGTTATACAATGGTCTACGGTATTGTCCAGCTGATTAATTTCGCTCATGGGGATGTACTGATGATGGGGGCTTACTTTGGTCTTTTAAGTTATACAGTATGGGATTTACCCTTTAGTGTAACGATTGTCGTTGCTATGGTAGTATGTGGTGTATCCGGTATTATAATTGACCGTGTGGCTTATAAGCCACTAAGAAAAGCACCTAAAATTTCTGTTTTAATTACAGCTTTAGGAGTAAGTATGTTTCTTGAAAATATCTTCCGTGTCATCTTTGGAGCAGAACCAAGGAAAATGCCTACACCTGAATTTTTGAATCATACCATCACAATAGGAAGTGTTAGTATTTCTTATGTCATGATATTAACAGTTACCTTAAGCTTAATCTGTATGATTTTTTTGCAATGGATGGTAAAGAAAACAAAGACCGGCAAGGCTATGCGTGCAGTTTCAGAAGACTTAGAAGCGGCACAACTTATGGGGGTTAATGTAGATAAAACAATCTCCATTACTTTTGCTATAGGCTCAGCATTAGCTGGCCTGGGCGGTGTACTTTATAGCATTTCTTATTATCAAGCAGAACCTTATATGGGAATGATGCCAGGACTGAAAGCTTTCGTAGCAGCAGTACTTGGCGGTATAGGTATACTTCCAGGTGCTATGCTGGGAGGCTTTGCATTAGGACTTATAGAAAATATTGCAAAGGCATGGATTTCATCTAGCTGGGCAAATGCTATTTCTTTTGCAATGCTGATTGTGATTTTACTGTTAAAACCAGCAGGTATACTGGGTAAAGCAGTTAAAGAGAAAGTGTAGGTGACGGGGATGAAAAAGTGGCAGGAATATGGGATCACCTTTTTAGGGATTATATGTTTATTTGGCATATTAGAATTAAGCCTGTGGATGGGGCTTATGAATGATTATGTAGCAGGCGTTGTGGTTTTAATAGGAATCAACATTATTGCAGCATCCAGCTTGAACCTAGTGACAGGTTACATGGGCCAGCTTGCACTAGGGCATGCTGGATTTATGGCAATAGGTGCTTATAGTAGTGCACTATTTATGCGATTTATGAAAAGCATGGAGATGACAGGTGGTAGTCTGACAAATCTTTGGATGATGATTGCCCTTATAATAGGCGGACTAGTTGCAGCGCTATTTGGATTTATCATTGGGGGACCAGCCTTAAGGCTTAAAGGAGATTATTTAGGTATTGTTACGCTGGGATTTGGAGAAATTATTCGTATTGCGATTTATAATTTGGATTTTACAGGGGGAGCAAAGGGTTTTCGAAAATACCCAGGTAGCATTAATGTACATATGATGTTTTGGATTGTTGTCGTAGTCGTAAGTATTTTATTTTTACTAATTCGCTCAAGGCACGGCAGGGCTATATTGGCAATTAGGGAAGATGAAATTGCAGCAGAAGCAGTGGGAATACCAACCACTAAGTATAAGGTTTTTGGCTTTACAGTATCCGCCTTTTTTGCAGGAATTGCAGGGGGAACATTAGCTTTTTATCAGATGATGATTGATCCTAAGAAATTTACCTTTATGTATTCTGTAGAAATATTTATTATAGTTGTTTTAGGCGGCATGGGAAGTTTGACAGGAACGATTATCGCAGCAATCATACTTGGCATATTAAATGACTTTTTACATGTGATTGATGAGTGGCGATTAGTAATTTATTCAGTGCTGCTAATTATCATGATGATTTTTAGACCAAAAGGCTTACTAGGAAGTAAGGAATTTTCTTTAGCAGGATTGATTAAATCTCTATATCATCATAAAAAAGAAGATAAGGCATGTGAGGAGGTGGAGACACATGTTGCTAGAAACTAAGAATCTAGGGATTACCTTTGAAGGATTAAAAGCTGTGGAAGGCGTAGAAATACAAATAGATTATGGCGAACTTGTAGGGCTTATAGGACCTAATGGTGCTGGTAAAACGACAATTTTTAATTTATTAACTGGTGTGTATTTACCTACAGAGGGAGAAATTTTAATAGAAGGCGAAAATGTAGTAGGGAAAAGTCCACATCAGTTAGTTGAAAAAGGGATTACCCGTACCTTTCAGAATATACGTCTTTTTAAAGAACTGAGTGTGCTTGATAATGTAAAAATGGCATTTCATCATAAGATGACATATAGCGTAGCGCATGCCATTATTAGATTACCAGGAACTAAATACTGGAAAGAAGAGAAAGAAACAGATGAGAAGGCAAAAGAACTTTTAAAGCTCTTTAAAATGGAACATTTAGAAGATGAATGTGCAAAAAATTTGTCTTATGGTCAGCAAAGAAAATTAGAAATCGCAAGAGCTTTAGCAACAGAACCTAAAGTATTACTTTTGGATGAACCAGCAGCAGGGATGAATCCACAAGAAACCAATGATTTAATGAATACAATAGCTTTTATAAAAGAACATTTTAAAGTAGCAATATTACTTATTGAACATGATATGAAGCTAGTTATGGGTATTTGTCAGCGTATTGTTGTAATTGACTATGGCAAGGTCATTGCAAGAGGAACACCAGATGAAATTAAGACAAATCCTAAAGTAATAGGGGCTTATTTAGGAAGTTAGGAGATGAAACAATGGCAGATTATATATTAGAGGTAAATGATTTAGATGTTTATTATGGTGCCATCCATGCCATTAAAGGCGTAAGCTTTAATGTAGAACGTGGAGAAATTGTTTCATTAATTGGTGCCAATGGTGCAGGAAAAACAACAATTATGCATACCTTGTCAGCACTTATTAAACCTAAGAGTGGTACAATTAAATTAGATGGCGAAGATATAACAGGCAGGACCCCTCATTATATTGTGGAAAAGGGCGTTGTACAAGTGCCAGAAGGACGACATGTTTTTACAAAGATGAGTGTACAAGAGAATTTAGAGATGGGGGCATATATTAGAAATAATGCAGCAGATTTAAGGCCAGAATTTGAAATGGCGTTTCAACGTTTTCCGCGCCTTAGGGAAAGAAGCAAACAATTAGCAGGAACAATGAGTGGCGGTGAGCAGCAGATGCTAGCCATTGCAAGGGCGCTTATGAGCAAACCTAGAATGATTTTACTAGATGAGCCATCAATGGGACTTTCACCTATATTAGTAGATGAGGTATTTCAGATTATAAAAGCTATTAATAAAAGTGGCACCACAATTTTATTAGTAGAACAAAATGCAAGCAAAGCATTAAATATTGCAGACCGTGCATATGTTTTAGAAACTGGCAAGGTTGTACTTACAGGTAAAGCAAAAGAACTCTTGAAGAATGAAGGTGTCAAAAAGGCATATTTGGGTTAAAGAATGTTTCGTAATGAGAAAAGGGCATGAAGCTAGTATTATAGAGAAGTCTGTCATGAAAATAAAAAATATCCTTTGTAAAAGGCATTTTATTTTTATGACAGGCTTTTTTTAGGATATAAACAGTATGAATAGTTAAAGTCTATAGATTTAAAATTTGAAGGAGAAAAAATAAAGAATCCAACTAAAAACTTGAAATATACATGTAGGTAAATTGTTTTCTCCCAATGCTTTCACATTGCTAAAGATTATGAATAACTAAAATTTATAAATGTAAAATCTATATAAAAGTGATTAAAAATATAAAATATGTGTAAGAATAAAGTAATTATTGTAAAAACTAAATAGATACTATCAAAAAGTGTATAGAAAGTGTTATAATCGATAACGTAATGTTAAATTAAGATGACAAGCAGGTGACTTAATGATAGAAAAAGATTTTTTACCTATTTGCAGAGAGGATATGGAAAAAAGAGGTTGGGAACAGTGTGACTTCGTACTTGTAACAGCAGATGCGTATGTAGATCACCACAGTTTCGGAACAGCTATTATTTCTAGAGTACTTGAGCATGCAGGGTATAAAGTAGGGATTATTGCACAACCCAATTGGAAAACAACTGATGACTTTATGAAACTAGGGCGTCCTAGGCTGGCCTTCCTCGTAAATGGCGGAAATATGGACCCTATGGTTAACCATTATACAGTAAGTAAACGTCTTAGAGATAGAGATATGTATTCTCCAGGTGGAGAAATGGGACATCGTCCAGACCGTGCAACAATTGTATATTGTAATAAAATTAGAGAAGCCTATAAAGATGTAGATATTGTTATTGGCGGTATTGAAGCAAGTTTACGTCGTTTTGCACATTATGATTACTGGTCAGATAAAGTACGTAAATCAATTTTAATTGATAGTGGTGCGGACCTTCTTATTTATGGTATGGGTGAAAAACAAATTGTTAATGTAGCTAGTGCCCTAAATGATGGTTTAAATGCAAAATACATTCGTTATTTAGATGGAACATGTTATGTGGCAGATAGCTTGGAAGAAGTATATGATTATAGACTCCTTCCTTCTTATAAAGAAGTATGTGAAGATAAAGTAAAATATGCGCAAGCTTATGCGATTCAAGAAAATGAACAGGATCATGCAAGAGGAGAGACACTTGTTCAAGAACATAATGGTAAATATGTGGTTCAAAATAAACCAGAGGTGCCATTAAATCGTGAAGAATTAGATGAGGTATATGGGCTTCCATATATGAAAAACTACCATCCGATTTATGAAAAAGCAGGTGGCATTCCAGCTATTGAAGAAGTTAAATTTAGCTTAGTAAGCTCAAGAGGATGCTTTGGACACTGTAATTTCTGTGCAATTACAATGCACCAAGGAAGAGTTGTAACAAGTAGAAGTCAGGAATCTATTGTAGAAGAAGCAGAAGAAATCACACATATGCCAGACTTCAAAGGGTACATTCATGACGTAGGCGGGCCGACCGCTAACTTTAGAGGTCCTGCATGTAAGAAACAATTTGAACATGGTGCATGTAAGCATAAAGAATGTTTAACACCAAGTCCATGTAAAGCAATGCATGTGGATCACAGTGAATATTTACAGCTTTTACGTAAAGTTAGAAATATTCCTGGTGTAAAAAAAGCCTTTATTCGTTCAGGGATTCGTTATGATTATGTAATGGCAGATAAGAATAAAGATGACTTCTTTAAAGAGCTTATCGAACATCACGTAAGTGGTCAGCTTAAAATTGCACCAGAACACATTTCACCTAATGTTTTAAAATATATGGGAAAACCATCAGGGAAGACATTTGATGAATTCTGTGATAAGTTCTATAAAATCAATGAACAGCTTGGTAAAAAGCAGTATATCATTCCATACTTAATGTCAAGCCATCCAGGAAGTACATTAAAGGATGCGATTATGCTTGCTGAATATTTAAGAGATATTCATTATCAACCAGAACAGGTGCAAGATTTTTATCCTACACCAGGGACATTATCAACGGCTATGTTCTATACAGGGTTAGATCCTAGAACAATGGAACCAGTGTATGTACCAAAGACAAAGCAAGAAAAAGCAATGCAACGTGCCCTTCTACAATATCGTAATCCTAAGAAATATGAGATTGTATATGATGCATTAGTACAAGCTGGCCGTGAAGACCTTATTGGTTATGGCCCTAAATGTTTAATTCGCCCAAAAGAAGACCGTTATAAACGTAGTATGCAAGGTCAAAAAGATGGCTTTAAGAAGAATCATAAATTTAAAGAGAGTAAAGTAAAAAAACAAAAAGACTCAGGTCATAATGCTCAATTTAAGAAAGGTCCATCAAGTAAGTCTGGAAAGTCTCAAGGAAAACAATTTGGTGGCCGCAATCAAGTGCAAGTGCACAAAACAAGTAAAAGAAAAAATGGGTAAGACTAACCATTAATATTTAGCAAGGGGATTTCATAAACTACTTACTTAGTTTGTTGAAATCCCCTTTAATTATGCAATCTAAAAAAATTGTAGATTATTATAATGAAATGACAACAGGAATTTGTATATTATGATATACTCTTAAGTGTTAAGCTTAAAGGAGGAAGAAAAAATGCGCCTTGTACGTACAGTCCAATTACAAGTTGGCGATATTATAGGAAAAGACGTGATAGGATACGGAGGTGGCTTATTATTAAGAAAAGATACACGATTTCGTGAGGTATTTCGTAAACAACTCCTAGAGCGTCATATTTATGAAATCTATATAAGGGATGAATGGTCAGAAGGGATAGAACCTACTGTTTTAATTAGTGAAGAAAACAGACGTAAGATTGAACATGATTTAGCAGTAGAATTTGAAAATCTAAGAGATAAGTTTAAAATAAATGTAGATAATATTTCAGATATTAGTGATATGATATATAGTGAATTGGAAGATAAGGCGTTGATATGGGAGATTCAAGATTTACAAAAAAATGATGATTATACATATCAACATTGTGTAGCTGTAGCTATTTTAGCTGGAATTGTATGTAGAAAATTAGGCTTAGAGCAAGAATTAAGTAAGCAAATTATTATGGGTGGACTTATGCATGATTTAGGAAAGATGAGTATACCTAAAGATGTACTTAATAAAGAAGGGCGTTTAACACAAGAAGAATATGAAATTATTAAGGAACATTCAAGACTAGGATATGAAATGTTAAAGGATATGACATCTGTAAGCAGTGTTACAAAACTTACAGTGTTGTGTCACCATGAACGAGAAGATGGTTCAGGATATCCTTTAGGAAAGGGTGAAGAATTACATATAGGACCTAAAATAGTAGCAGCATGTGATTTGTATCATGCACTAATCTCAGATCGTACATATCGTAAAGGAATGCCTTTAAATGAAGCGCTTATGATTGCTGGTAGAGAGAAGATTAATAAAGAAGTAAGGCGAGCAATAGAAGATACTTTAGCATTTTATCCAGTAGGTAGTACAGTCTTATTAAGTAATGGATTAATAGGCATTGTAGAAAGAAACTTTATAGAAGATGTGAGTAAACCACTTATAAAGGTTATTTATGATGAAAAAGTTAAACAAGCTGTAAAATATAAAATCAATCTACAAGAAGAAGATATTCATGTTCAAAGACGTATTTATGAATTACCATTTTAACAAAGATAAAAAAATAGAGCTTACATATGTAAGCTCTATTTTTTTATCTTTTACCTGGATCAAATGGTTCCCCAGAAGCTTTTGGTGCTTGTGATGATTTAGAGAAAATAACAAGCGCTAAAAGTGTTACAACATAAGGGAATACTTTTAAGTATACAGGTGGAATTTTTGCAAGCTCTGGAATAACTTGTGAAACGTTTGAAATTGTACTTGCAAATCCGAAGAATAATGTTGAACCAAGGATACCAAGTGGTTTCCATTGTCCAAAGATAAGTGCAGCTAAGGCTAAGAATCCGAAACCAGATACACTTCCGTTAAATTCACCAGAGAAAGTAACAAGGAAGATACCGCCACCAAGACCTGCAAATGCTCCTGATAAAAGAACACCGATATAACGCATACGACCTACATTGATACCAGCGGCATCAGCTGCATGAGGATGTTCACCACAAGCACGAAGACGTAGGCCAAAAGCAGTTTTATAAAGAAGGAATGTAAATACAATGAGAATTGCAAGTACAATCCAAGTTGTTGAATAAGTATTCGTAAAGAATAATGGTCCAATTACTGGAATATCTTTAAGGACAGCAATATTCTTTTTAGCAAGAGTTGTTCTAAGAACGATATTACCGCTACCTGTGATATTTCTTGCTAAGAAAACTGTAAGTGCTACAGCAATAAGATTGATAGCAGTACCACTGATTGTTTGATCTGCTTGTAAGTTAATACTTGCAAAAGCATGAAGGAGTGAGAATAATGCACCCACAATAAGGGCTACAAGTAAACCAACGAAGATTGTCCATGTTTGACCAGGGAAGCTTAATTGTAAGAAGTAAATAGTAATACCACTTGCAAAAGAACCCATAATCATAAGACCTTCAAGCCCGATATTAACAATACCACTACGTTCACAGTAAAGGCCACCAAGCGCAACGATTAAAAGTGGAATTGTATAGGCAATCGCATAAGGGAAGATTTGCTGGATAATATCCCACATGATTATTCATCTCCTTTCGTATCATCTGAAGCATCTTGAGGTGGTAAAAGTCCCACACTATCTTGATTTTGTGCTTCTGTATTTTTTACATTTGTATCAATAATTGGTGCTACTGGTGTAATAGGATCTACTTTTTCACCGTTAGCAGCTTGTTTAGCTTTCTTTTTAGCTGCAATTTTATTTAAGAAACGTTCTACAAGGATACTTGTAGCTGCAAAATAAATAATTGTTGCAATGATTGTATCTGCAATTTCAGGTGGGACATCTGTCATAACGCTCATGAATCCACGGCCTGCATAAAGTAAACCGAAGAATAAAGCTGAAAGAAGGGCCCCAATAGGTGTATTATTACCTAATAATGAAACTGCGATACCATCGAAGCCTTGAGATGGCATAACACCGATTTGCATGTTTGTTGCATTACCAGCATATTGTGTAAGACCAGCAAGGCCAGCAAGACCACCAGCAATCATAAGAGAGATGATGATGCTTTTATTAACTGAAATACCAGCATATTGTGCAGCATGTTTGTTGAAACCTACTGCTTTAAGTTCGTAACCGAAGCTTGTTTTATTTAAGATAATTGCAATAACGATAACAGCAATGATGGCTACGAAAATACCTAAGTTAATATAAGAATTTCCAAAGAGTCCTGAAATCCAAGGTGCACGAAGTGTATTAGTATCTAAAATCGCACGTGATTCAGTAGCAACTGTACCATTAGGGAAATAATCTTTTATAACATAGTAAACAATCCAGTAAGCAATCCAGTTCATCATAATACAAGAAACTACTTCATGTACATTAAAGATTGCTTTTAAAAGACCTGGAATGAATGCCCAAAGTGCACCACCTATGAAAGCAATTAAAATCATAAGAACAAGCATAGCTGGACGAGGAAGGTTTACTGTAAGACCAAAAACAGTGGCACAAAGACCACCAAATAACATTTGTCCAGGGGTCCCAATGTTGAAGAGACCAGTTCTAAAAGCAAAGGCAACAGAAAGACCAGTTAAAATAAGAGGTGTGGCTGTTGCAATTGTATTCCCAATACGTTCTAGGGAAAGTGTACCACCTTGTACGAGGTAGATAAATCCTTCAATTGGATTATGGCCTGTTACAAGCATTAAAAGAGCACCGGCAATAAGGCCTAAAAAGACAGCAATAATAGATATGAGCCCTTTTTTATTCATGGTTAGAATCTCCTTTCACACCTGCCATCATAAGGCCAATTTCATTTTCATTCGTTTCACTAGCATTTACAATGCCAATAAGTTCACCATTGTTTACAACAGCAATACGGTCAGATACATTCATTACTTCATCAAGTTCAAGAGAAACAAGAAGTACAGCATGTCCTGCATCACGGTGTTCAATAAGTCTTCTATGAATGTATTCAATAGATCCTACGTCAAGACCACGTGTTGGTTGAACTGCAATAAGTAATTGAGGTTCACGTTCCATTTCACGACCGATAACAGCTTTTTGTTGGTTACCACCTGAAAGAGAGCGGGCCATAGAAGCACCACCTTCACCAGAACGTACATCAAAAGCTTTGATGATTTTTTCAGCATATTCATGAATTGCTCTACGATTGAGGAAACCACCTTTAGAAAAAGGCTCTTTATTATAAACTTGTAAAATCATATTATCTTCAACTGTATAGTCAAGAACAAGACCGTGTTTATGGCGGTCTTCAGGAATGTGTCCGATACCAGTTAAAGTACGCTTGCGAATTGAGTAGTTTGTAATATCAGTATCACCAATTTTTACAGTACCAGATTCAATTTTACGAAGACCTGTAATAGCTTCTACAAGTTCTGTTTGGCCATTACCTTCTACACCAGCAATCCCAACGATTTCACCAGCTCTAACTTCAAGGGAGAAGTCTTTAAGTCCAAGTGTCTTCTTATTATTTAAAGCAGATAAGTGATCTACTTTTAAAATAGCATCTTTAGGATTACTTGGTTTTTTAGGGACTTTGAAAGTAACAGGGCGACCAACCATCATTTGCGCCATGTCTGCTTCAGATGTATCAGCTACATCTACTGTACCGATGTATTTACCACGGCGGATAACACTACAGCGGTTTGCAATAGCCTTAATCTCTTTAAGTTTATGCGTGATTAAGATAATAGATTTACCTTGTTTAATAAGGTTTCTCATAATCTCAAGTAAATCTGAGATTTCTTGAGGGGTAAGTACGGCTGTAGGTTCATCAAAAATAAGAATATCTGCATTACGATAGAGCATTTTTAAAATTTCTACACGTTGTTGCATACCTACAGAAATATCTTCAATTTTTGCATATGGATCAATATTTAAACCATAACGTTTAGAAAGCTCCTCTACACGTTTGGCTGCGGATTTTATATCTACAGTTAAGCCTTTTTTAGGTTCAATCCCTAAAATAATATTTTCTGTAGTTGTAAAATTGTGTACAAGCTTAAAGTGTTGATGTACCATCCCAATTCCTAAATCATTTGCTACATTAGGATTTGTAATTTTCACCTCTGAGCCATTTACTTTGATTATACCACTAGTTGGTTGATACATACCAAAAAGCATTCCCATAAGAGTTGATTTACCAGCACCATTTTCTCCAAGGAGGGCATGTACTTCACCGCGTTTAAGCTGAAGTGTGATATTGTCATTCGCCACGATTCCAGGGAATTCTTTTCTAATATTTAACATCTCTACTACATAATCCATATTTTCGCCTCCTTTACTATATTATATAACATTATAAGTTATTTATAAGGTATATATTAAAAAAAGACGGATAATCCGCCTTTTTTTATTCAAACAAGTTGCACTTTAAAGAATCTCTTTAAAATGCGTTATAAAAATTTCAAAATACAAACAAGTTTAATAAAATAACGCACTAATTATTTAATGAATGCACCGTTGTCATTATTGTCAGCAACAGTAACTTCACCAGATTTAATTTTGCTATATACATCATTTACAGTGTTGATAGTTTCTTCACTTAAGTTAGGATTTTCAGCTGGAATACCTACACCGTCATTAGCAACATCAAATACTAAAGATTCGCCACCTGGGAAAGTACCATTTGCTTCAGCAGCAATCATATCATGAGTTGCTTGATCAATGTACTTCATAGCAGACGTAAGAATAACAGATTTATTATTTGCTTCGTCATAAAGACCATCATTATATTGGTCAACGTCTACACCAATAACCCAAGCGTTTGTGTCGCCATTTGTTGCGCGTTGTTTAGCTTCTGTGATTGCACCGAAACCAGTACCACCAGCAGCTGTGAAGATTACATTTACACCTTTATCATACATTTGAGCTGCAATTTGTTGACCAGCAGCTTTGTCATCGAATGAGCCTTGGTATACAATGTTTGCCTCATCTAGTGTAATGTTTGTACCTAAGTTTTCGTTTGCATAGTTAACACCTTGTTGGAATCCCCAGTTAAATCTTTGAACTGCAGGAATTTCCATACCACCGATGAAACCGAAGTTAGATTCTTTCATTTCTACAGCAGCAGCAATACCTGCTAAGAAACCTGATTCATGCTCAGCAAAAGAAATAGCTACAGAATTTTCACCAACTTTATAGTTACCTTGGCCATCATTTGGTGCACCATCTAAAAGAACAAACTTAGCATCAGCATAAGTATCTTGTGCTTTGAAGATAGCTGTTTCGAATTTGAAACCTGGTGTCACGATAAATTTGTAACCACCATCATAGAGATTAGCGATTTCTTTTAAGTAATCACCTTCTGTTGTTCCAGCTGGTTTAAGGTATTTACAGTTATCTTTAGCTACTGTACCTGTAATCCCTTCCCAAGAACCTTGGTTGAAAGAACGGTCATCAATAGTACCAGCATCTGTTACCATACCAACTTTAAAGTCTGTATCAATTTGTGTAAATTTTGAATTTGTAGCTTCTGCATTTCCTGCACCACTACCAGCGTTACCACAACCAACTAACGCTCCCATAGATAAAGCACTACAAAGTGCTACTGCTAAAAACTTCTTTTTCATAATATTCCACCACCGTTAAGTTTTTATATGTACGAAATTTCCTAAGTAGAGAATTCCTTGATACATCTTATATATGATATTAAATTTTGGCAGTTATTTCAATGCAAACTGTATAAATTCTTTTATTAAAACTATTTAGAAAAATGGTGAAAAGTTACGAAAAAGCAGTATACGGGTATAAATAATGATTAAATTTGCATTAAAAAAGCAGAGATTTACACTTTAAAATTGACAAAATAGATATAATTAAGTTTTGTTTACATTAATATGACAAAAATCGTAAGAATATATTATTTTAAATATTATTTGTTATACTGATAATATAGATTTCATATTTATAAGATTTGGCTATTAATGATGTGCCAATAATGTGAAATCATTAAGAGGAAGCAATTTGTAATATGTATATTTTAACTGTATAGTTGATTTCTCTATAGATTTATACCATCAGAATATAATAATTAGCTAAAGTTTATAGTGGTGAAGTCTATAATGAATAGGCGAATAAGAAGGAGAGCAAAAATGAGATTAAAGCTAAAAAATTTAACTGTACTCATAGGTTTAATATGTACGTCCCGTATGACGACTTATGGTGCAGCGATGACATTAAAATATGATGGAACAGCCCATATTTATGATAAGGAACCTATAGCATTATATGTAAATAATGAAGTGGTGGAATCATCTATTATGCCACCAGTACAAATAGATGGCTATGTATTGGTGCCTACACGGGAAGTTTTTAATGCTATGGGTGCTACAGTACAGTGGCGAAGTGAAGAACGAAAGGTATATATAGAAGACCAGAATTCATTAATTGTCTTAGAGCTAGATAGTCATGAAGCTTGGGTAAATGGTGAGATAAAAGTGATGGATATGGCCCCAAAAGTAATCAATGATAAAGTAATGGTGCCCATTCGCTTTATTAGTGAAACATTAGGATTTCATGTGGACTGGCTAGGTGTTGAAAGAGCTGTTTATATTACAGAAAAAAATAGTGTAATCAATCAGGGAGGAACGAATGATAATACACCTGAAGGTGGGCAAGACATTGGCATAGAAGAATTGCCAGAGGATAACATAAGTGAGGAAGTTATAGACACACAATGGGATAGTTTAAGCAAGGTATTTCCGATACTTACATATGATAATGTGACACAGACTATGGCTATAGCAGAAGATATCGCTGTAAGTGATGTAGAAGTTGAAGATATTTACACAAAGCGTAAAATAGTATTGCATATCAATAAACCATTAGATATTACAGAAAGTAGTTGGCAAGGTCATTTAGGTTATTTAAAGGGGGTGACTGTTACAAAGACAGGCACTGGCATACAAATAGCTATTGAGACCAATACAGTGTGCGCTACAACACTAAGTCAGCAAAATGGTCAATTGATGATTCAATTTATGAAACCAAGAGAAAAGTATGATAAGATTGTTGTAATTGATGCAGGACATGGTGGCAGTGATAATGGGACAAGCGCAAATGGGGTAAATGAAAAAGACTTAACGCTAGCTTACGGGAATGCCTTATGCACCTTATTAGAGGGAAATGATAATATAAAAGTATATGCTACAAGAGCGGTAGACTTATATGCTACAGAAGGGGATGGAATAGTCGGCAAACAATATCCTACATTAGATATGCGTGTTAATTTAGCCAATGAAATCGTACCTGATTTATATATTAGTATACATATTAATTCATATTCTAACATCTCGCCAAATGGTATTGAAACATATTACTATGCATCTTCAGATAGCAGAGGTCAAATTTTTGCTAATATGGTACAAGAGGCATTGGTTAATGAATTTAATATGACGAATCGTAAGGCGAAACATGGGGATTTAAAGGTGATTAGAGAAACAAATGACCCTGCCGTTTTAATCGAAGCAGGATTTATCAGCAATCCTACAGATTATGAAATTTTAACTGCTGCTGATTACCCAAATCGTTTTGCACAAGTAGTTTATGACTGCATTTTAAGTTACTATATGCAAGGTCTTAATTAATGAAAAATAGGACAGTTTAGCTTTATAAAAGCCAAATTGTCCTATTTTTTTGCTGCAGTATGAGACGCAAAACTACTGTGACTACCAAAAAGTACAATAAATAGTGTATGAAAATATAATAAAAAATAGTTAATAAAAGTTTAAAATTTATAAAAAATTATACAAAACAATGAAATAATAAAAAGTTGACTTGAAAATCCAAAATGACTATGATATAGTATGTAACAAATAAACAAATGTTCACCAGAAACGAACAAGGAGAATATAATGGAACAAAAGTATCCTTACTATGTAATAAGTCAACATGTCCTACCTGATGTATTTTTAAAGGTAGTGGCGGTTAAAGAAATACTTGAAAAAAATAAAATGCTTACTGTACAAGAAGCTACGGAACAGATTGGAATTAGCCGCAGCTCTTTTTATAAGTATAGAGATGCCATTTTTCCTTTCTATGACAAGGAAAAAGGAAAAGCAATTACTATGCTCATTAGCTTACAAGATGAGACAGGAAGATTATCAGATGTGCTTAATGGAATTGCTCAGGCAGGAGGCAATGTCCTCACCATCAATCAAATGATGCCGATTAACGGCATTGCAATTATTAACCTTTGTATGGAGACATCTCATATGGTTATGCCAATTGAAGACCTTATTACAAGACTTGGGGCTTTAAGTGGCGTACAGGAGATTAAGATTTTAGCTAGGGAGTAGCTAGTACGAGGTAAAAATAGGAAAATGGAGGGTGTAAAATGAAAGTTGCATTATTGGGTTATGGCACAGTTGGTAGTGGGGTTGTAGAAGTTATAGGTGCCAATAAAGAAAGTATTGATAAGAAGGCAGGAGTACCTATTGAGATTAAATATGTTCTTGACCTAAGAGAATTTCCCGGAGATCCAGTAAATGATCTTATCGTTCATGATTTTAAGCAAATTGCAGAAGATGATGAAGTTGAGATTGTGGCAGAAGCTATGGGCGGTGTAGAACCTGCTTATACATTTGCAAAAACATGTCTTACAAGTGGTAAAAGTTATGTAACTTCTAATAAGGAGTTAGTAGCACTTCATGGTGCAGAACTTTTAGAACTCGCAAGAAAAAACAATGTAAACTTCTTATTTGAAGCAAGCGTAGGTGGTGGCATTCCTATTATTAGACCACTTAATCAATGTTTAACTGCTGATGAGATTTGTGAAATCACAGGTATTTTAAATGGGACAACAAATTTCATTTTAACAAAGATGAAAAATGAAGGACGTAGCTTTGAAGATGTTTTAAAAGAAGCACAAGCATTAGGTTATGCAGAAAAAAATCCTGCAGCTGATGTAGAAGGTTATGATGCATGTCGCAAAATAGCAATTTTAGCATCACTTGCTTTAGGAGAGCATGTCAGTTTCGAAGAAATTCCTACAGAAGGCATTACAAAAATCACAGCAGAAGATATGGCTTATGCAGAAAAAATGGGTTATGTCATTAAATTACTTGCAACTTGTAAAAAACAAGATGATGCAGTCTTTGCACGTGTTTCTCCAATGCTTATCTCAAAAAATCACCCACTTGCAATGGTAAATGATGTATTTAATGCAATTTTCGTAAATGGTAATGTGATTGGCGATGTGATGTTCTATGGCCGAGGTGCAGGTAAGTTGCCTACAGCTAGTGCTGTTGTTGCAGATATTGTAGATGCGGCTAAACATAAGGGAACTAACATTATTTCATTCTGGAGCCGTAAGAAAATTGAACTCAAAGATCAAAGTGATGTAAGAGTTAGATATTTTGTAAGAGTTAAAGATAATGAAGAAGTTATAAATAAGGTAAAAGAAAACTTTAAAGATGCTGAAGTGATTGAAGCAATGCCAGGTGAGTATGCCTTTATTACAGGATATTATACAGAAGGAATCTTTGCAGAAAAGATGGAAATCCTTCAAGATACAAATGTATTAAGTAAGATTCGCATAGAAAAATAAGGGCTGGCATCTACTGAGGTAGAAAGTGTAACTAATAATGTACATACTAAGCTCATGCAATAATTTAATGACGCACTAAAGAAGAAATAACTTTGTTTATGTACATTTTTATTTAACCTATCCATTTATAAACTTATATTTGCTATAAGTTTATAAATGGATAGGTTGGGAAAATAGATATTAAAGATAAACCACTTGGTTCATCAATTAAGGAGGAAGCTAACGTGTTAATCGTACAAAAATTTGGCGGTAGTTCTGTGGCTAATGTGGAAAGAGTTTTTAATGTAGCAAACAGAATTGGAGAGACTTACAAAGCAGGGAATGACGTTGTAGTTGTTCTTTCTGCACAAGGGGATACAACTGATGATCTCATTGCAAAAGCTAAAGAAATTAGTAAAAACCCTGAAAAAAGAGAACTTGATATGCTTCTATCAACAGGAGAACAACAATCTGTTGCGCTTATGGCGATGGCACTTAAAGAACTAGGCTATCCATGTATTTCTTTAAATGCACATCAAGTAGGCATGTCAACCACATCTGCTTATGGGAATGCAAGATTTAAACGTGTAAAACCTGAACGTTTAAGAAGAGAATTAGACCGTAGAAACATTGTTATTGTAACAGGATTCCAAGGAATCAATCGTTTTGATGATGTAACTACCCTCGGTAGAGGCGGTTCTGATACAACGGCTGTAGCGATTGCAGCAGCACTTCATGCAGATAAATGTGAAATTTATACTGATGTAGATGGTGTTTATACAGCAGACCCAAGGGTTGTAAAAAATGCAAGAAAGCTTAATGAAATTTCTTATGATGAAATGTTGGAGCTTGCTTCATTAGGTGCAAAAGTATTACACAATCGTTCAGTGGAAATGGCAAAAAAATATAATGTAGAATTAGTTGTTCGTTCAAGTTTAACAAAAGCAGAAGGAACAGTCGTTAAGGAGGCTTGTAAGATGGAAAGAATGTTAGTAAGTGGTGTAGCTGGAGATGACGAAATTGCACGTATCTCATTAATTGGTCTTAAAGACACACCAGGAAAGGCGTTTGATATATTTGCAACACTTGCAAAAAAAGGAATTAATGTAGATATTATTTTACAATCAATTGGTCGTGACAAAACAAAAGATATTTCGTTCACAGTGCCAGAAACAAGTTTAGAAGATGCAAAACATGTTATTGAAGATAACAAAGAGCGTTGGGGGGTAGCAGAAGTAGATTACAATGAAAACTTAGCAAAAGTTTCTGTTGTAGGTGCTGGGATGGTATCCAATACAGGTGTTGCTTCTAAGATGTTTGAAGCAATGTATGACTCAAATATCAATATACATATGATTTCAACTTCAGAAATCAAAATTTCAATTTTAATTGATAAAAAAGATATGAATAAAGCGATGAATGCTATTCATGATATTTTCAAATTAGAAGACTAATTTTATTAGAAGATTCATTTTAATAGTTTGAGGCGAGTCGGAGGTGAAGGACAAGGTTCCTCACCTCCTTTTGCTGATTAGGAAAATGCAACTTAAATTTGACGTTAATAGGAGAAGTCAATAATGACAACTCATTGCAGAAGACAGGAGTGAAACAAATGATTAAAGTAAAAGTACCGGCAACGACAGCTAATATGGGACCGGGGTTTGATAGTATTGGGATGGCACTTGGCATATACAATATTGTTTATGCAGAAGAAATCAAAGAAGGATTAGAGATTATTATTCAAGATGGTAATCCAGATATTCCAACGGATGAGACAAATCTTATTTATAAAACAATCTGTGCTTTTTATAAAAATATCAATCAGCCAGTACCAGGTCTTAGAATTATTCAACAAGATAGCATTCCACATACAAGAGGTCTTGGGAGCAGTGCGGCATGTATTGTTGCAGGATTACATATTGCCAATGCTATGAGTCAAAGCTTCTTTTCTAAAGAAGAACTTGTACAGATGGCAGCGCAGTTAGAAGGACATCCGGATAATACGACACCAGCTTTACTTGGTGGAATGACAATAGGGGCAATGAACTCAGATGATATGAAATATGTAAAGGTACATGTGGCAGAAAATTTACACTTTGCAGTGATGATTCCAGATTTTACATTATCTACAGAACTTGCGCGTGGGGTATTGCCTCAAACTGTACCATTAAAAGATGCGGTATTTAATGCATCTAGAGCAGCACTTTTAACAGCTTCTATGTTGACAGGTGATATGGATAATCTAGAGCTTGCTATGCAAGATCGATTGCATGAACCATATCGTGCAAAACTTATTCCACATATGAATGAAATTTTAGAACAGGCACGTGAGTATGGTGCAAAGGGGACATTTTTAAGTGGGGCAGGACCAACACTTATGGCTGTTGTAAAAAATGTAGTTGCTTTTAGAAAAGAAATGGTAAGTTTTCTAGAAGGTCTAGAGAATAAATGGCAAGTCCAAATGATTCAAGCTGACAATGAAGGGGCAAGAGTTTGGATTAATGAAGAATTACGTTATTAATTAGCAATAAGAAGCAACCTAAAGGTGACAAAACTTATAGGTTGCTTTTTTGTTGAATTATAGTTAATATTTGAAAAAAAATAAAATATATGATAATATAAAGACGCATATAAAATTAGAATGGGGTAATAAAATTGAATAGACAGGTTTTTAGACATGGGGTAGTAATAAGTGCTTTGTTGGGATGTATTATTTTAAATAACCCGTCATTAATAGAGCATAATATAAAATCTATAAGTATATTAATATGTCAATTTATAAATGTGATTTTAGGCGTTGCAGGATTTATGATGACGATGATTAATATTAATTATGAAGAAGATAATCCTGTAATTTTGCTCGCATATGGGTATTTTTTAATGGGCTTTTTAGCAGTATTAAATATATACGTATATATAGGGGCTAATCGAGGGGAACCGATTTCAATTAATTATTATAAGAATCGTTTATTAATGCAGGTATTAGAAGGTATATATATATGTATTGTATTAAATATGGTGAATCAGAAGCAGCGGATAAAAGTATGGATGGGCATATTAGGGGCCATATCATTGATTGGGTTTGGATTTGTCATAAAGGGAGATTCTCTATTTTATTTTAAAATAGAGAGTTCATATAAAATAATATATCTTATGGTAATTGCACTTATCGTTTTAGCAAGGTATAGGTGCTATAAGCACCAGGTTTATGAGGTGGATTTTGAGAAGATAGAAGTAGCAATGGTCTTTAAGGGGATGTACTTACTGGGGGCAATTAGTGCAAAAATGGAATTTAATAGTACATGGATGTTAGTGCTACATATTATTGATACGATACATTATATTTATATTTATGAATTTATTTATGCGACAATAAAAAAGCAGTTTTGGGGGCCGGCAGGAAATTGCCTCAATAATACACAAAGTGAATTAGAAAAAGAAGAGCTGGAAAAGCATAATTTAGTATTTGCTTCTTATGCTTTGAAACAGTATGTAAATACAATTAATCATGAAGCCACACTGTTAAAAAAGAAAATGGAACGAAATTGTGGCACGAGAAGTTTAGCACATTTAGAGAAAATAAAGAAAAATTGTATGAGGCTGATGAAACTTAGCAATAATATATTAGATTTGGGCCGAATGGATATTGGAAATGTGGCACATCACTATAAGTCGACAAATATGAATCAGCTCATAGAAGTACTTGTAGAGTCTATTTTACCTTATGTTGAAAGCAGGGGGTTACAGATTGAAATTAAGCAGACCAGTAAGCCTATTTATTGTTATGTAGATGCTGATGATATAGAGAGGGTGCTTTTAAATCTTATTTCCAATGCTATTAAGTATAGTAAACCTAATGGAAAAATTAGCATTTACATTAATGAAAAACAAGAACGTGCCTATATATGTGTAGAGGATACGGGTATAGGAATCCCAGAAGAAAAATTAAAAAATATATTTGAACGCTTTGAGCGTGTTGAAACTGGCTTTGCAAGGACGCAAGAAGGTAGTGGGTTAGGACTTGCTATAGTCAAAAATATTATAGAGGCACATCAAGGGAAAATTAATATTTGTAGTAAAGAAAATCAAGGAACATTGGTGAGCTTAAATTTACCTATTTATCAGGGGCAGAAAAATAGACAGTTGGATATAAGATCTAAGGCGACACTTAAGCGCAAAATTGAAGTGGAGTTTGCAGACCTAAAGAGATAAAGGGGAGAAAAACGTGGTTAATAACATAAAGAGAGATATAATAGTTCTAGTAGGGGTAATAGGCACACTTTATGCTATTGCTAAAATTTTGGAGATTAATGAAATTCATCAGTTTTTATATATCATGCTTATGATTATTGCAAGTATTATGATGTCTTGTATGCATGTAGTATTGTATAAGGGGGTTAATGTAGCAGAGTATACAGCATATCGCATGATAGCTACAATGCTTAACTTTCAGAGTATTAATATGTTATTAGGGTTATTAATGAATATGACGAATCATATAGCACCTATTACTTATATTATGGTACTATTTGAATGCAATTTATTAGAACTCTTCTGCATACCGTTTATTATTAAGTATGTTGGAAAGCAAGTAGAAAAGGAAAGAATAGTAGTATTTGTTGCAGTGAGTTTTTTTGTTTCTACTTTAATTAGTAAGAAGGTGTATCATTACTGTGGCATAGGTGTATATGAAATACTCATGATTATAATCGCAGGCTTATTATTCTTCTCTAATTTTATTGGAATGAAGCTGACGAGAGATTATAGTTGGAAGTTATCTAAAAAGGGGTACATATATTTAAATGCTTATTTTATAGCAAGGTGTATATATTATGCTTTGGGTATTTATCAATCTTTACATAGAGAAGCGCCAGGCGCCATATATATGCGTTGGATTCTTATGGATATTCGCGTTATAACAATGTACTTTTTGGGGATAAGTATATATTATAATTGCTTAGAACTGACATGGAATCAGTTAGTAGAAAACGTTAGAAGTACAAAGGAAAAACTTTATAGTAATAATCAAGACAGGGATACAATTGTCAACTTATCTCATGAACTAAAAACACCAATTAATGTGATTCAAAGTGCAACACAAATACTAAGATTAGATGATAAATTAGATAAGAGTGCCGTGAAGGAACTTCAAAATATTCGTTATCAATGTAATGAAGCGATGAAGCTTATTACAAGTATGATTGATATAAATAAGCTTAGGGGAGGCTATTTGAAACCGAAATTTGAGGTATATAATGCTGTTGAAGGCATGGAAAATATAATAGATGCTTTTGCGACAGAGTATGAGGATGCAAACCTTATCTTCAATACAAATGAAGAAGAGGTTAATTTAAAGATGGATATTGACTTGCTACAAAAAGCAGGTATGTATATTATAGGAATGATGCTTAATCACGGGCGAAAAGATATTTATATAGATATGTACTATAGTACCATTAATAGGCAACTTAGTATAAGAATTTATGCAACAGATATATGTCAGTTTATTTCAGAACATAATAATGATGTGGCAAAATGTAAGACGGAGCAAGTGGGCGATATACTGGCGTTAGAATTTATAAGACGTATTTTAGCATTACATGAGGCAGAAGTTATACATGAAGCAAGTGGATGCCTCCGCATTAATTTTATAGGCATGATAGAATCAGATGAAGAACCCGTTTTTTTAGAAGATAATATTGGGTATTTAAAGGATCAGATTAGAAGTTGTTATCATATAACTTAAAAAGGTAGAAGTGGGATAGAGAAACCAAGTAAAACCTTGAAATATACATGTAGGTAAATAGGTTTCTTCCGATGATTTCACATGACTAAAAATCATGAATAACTAAAATTTATAAATGTGAAATCTATAGAGAAACCAACTAAAACCTTGAAATATACATGTAGGTAAATAGGTTTCTCTCAATGATTTCACATGACTAAAAACTGTGAATAACTAAATTTTATAAATGTGAAATCTATAATAAAAGTATTAAATATGCTAAAATAAGGAATTATAAATCAAGTAGATAAGGAGAATACCATGGATATTGTACAGATTTTACAACAGGAATTAGGTATTAAAAAGGGACAAGTAGAAAATACAATTAAGCTGATTGATGAAGGAAATACTATTCCTTTTATTGCAAGATATAGAAAGGAACTCACAGGCGGTTTAAATGATGAGGTATTACGTCAATTTGGGGAACGTTATACTTATCTGCAAAATTTAATGGCTCGTAAGGAGCAAGTTATCAAAAGTATTGAAGAACAGGGTAAACTTACAGAAGAATTAAAAGCAGCTATTTGGTCAGCAGCGACAGCTACAGAAGTTGAAGATTTATATATGCCTTATCGTCCTAAAAAACGTACGCGTGCGACTATTGCCAAGGAAAGAGGATTAGAGCCACTAGCAGCAATAATTAAGGAGCAAAGGGCAAATAACATAGAAGAGCGCGCTATGCAGTTTGTAAATGAAGAAAAGGGTGTAGCTACTCTTCAAGCAGCAATTGATGGGGCAAAAGACATATTAGCAGAAGAGATTTCAGATGATGCGAAGTATAGAGGTTATATTAGAAAGCTGACCTTTAATAAAGGACTAATCGTTACAAAGGCTAAAGATGAAAAAGAAAAAACAGTTTTTGAAATGTACTATGACTATAGTGAAAAAGTAAGTTCTATACCAGGCCATCGTATTTTAGCCATTAATCGTGGAGAAAATGAAAAGGCTTTAGGGGTTAAAATTGAAGCACCCATAGAAGAGATTGCTGCTTATTTAGAACGTAATGTTATTCAAAAAGAAAGTACAACAAGCGTTTTATTACAAGAAATGCTTCAAGATGCTTATAAGAGACTTATTGCACCAGCTGTTGAACGTGATATTCGTAATGAACTCACTGAAAAAGCACAAGAGGGTGCACTTGAAGTCTTTAAGAAAAATCTTTATCAGCTTTTAATGCAAGCACCTATCAAAGGACATACTGTCATGGGAATTGATCCAGCATATCGTACAGGCTGTAAGATTGCAGTTGTAGATGAAACGGGCAAGAAACTTGATAAAACGGTAGTTTTCCCAACACCACCACAAAATAAAATTGAAGAGTCTAAAGAAGTGCTTAAAGCACTTATTGAAAAATATGATGTAGATTTACTTTCGATAGGAAATGGGACAGCTTCTCGTGAAACGGAAAAATTCGTAGCAGATATGTTAAAAGAAATTGATAAGAAACTGCATTATGTTATTGTCAATGAAGCAGGGGCTTCTGTTTATTCAGCCTCTAAATTGGGTACAGAGGAGTTTCCAAATGATGATGTAGGGGTAAGAAGTGCAGTTTCAATTGCAAGACGCCTTCAAGATCCCCTTGCTGAACTTGTAAAAATTGAACCTAAGGCAATTGGAGTAGGACAATATCAACATGATATGAATCAAAAACGTTTGGAAGAGTCTTTAAGCGGTGTTGTAGAAGGTGCAGTAAATGAGGTGGGTGTAGATATTAATACAGCTTCAGCTTCCTTACTACAATATGTAGCAGGAATTAAAAAGACTGTGTCTCAAAATATTATTGCTTATCGTGAAGAGGTAGGTAGTTTTAAAAATCGTACAATGATTAAAAAGGTGAAAGGATTAGGGCCAAAAGTATTTGAGCAATGTGCAGGGTTCTTACGAATTCTTGATGGGGATAATTTCTTAGACAGCACAGGTATACATCCAGAATCCTATCATATTGCTAAGGCGCTACTTAAAGAGTTAGGCCTTAGTGAAGCTGATTTAGGAAAAGGGCAATTACATGGTTTATGCAGTAAAATTACAGATATTGAAGCTTTAGCTCAAAAGTTAGAAACAGGGGTAGCAACACTAGAAGATATTATTAAAGAGTTAGAGAAACCAGGTAGAGACCCTCGTGAAGATATGCCACAACCTATCTTACACAGTGAAGTGTTAGAGATTAAAGACTTAAAAGAAGGCATGAAGCTTAAGGGTACAGTTAGAAATATTGTGGACTTTGGTGCCTTTGTAGATATTGGTGTACATCAAGATGGACTTGTACACCTATCACAAATGAGTAATAAGTTTATTAAGCATCCGTTAGAAGTGGTTAAAGTAGGCGATATTGTGGATGTTAGTATTTTATCTGTAGATGTAGAGAAAAATAAAATATCTTTAAGTATGAAAAACGCTAAATAGAAGTATAGAATAAAATTAATAATAAAAAATAGATTAAAGTACTTGAAAAAATATTGAGATTGGCGTATAATCTAGGCAAATCAAATAAAGCAATTTAATTCTTCAGGGCAGGGTGAAATTCCCGACCGGCGGTGATAGTCCGCGACTGCATTACATAGGTAATGCACTGATTTGGTGAAATTCCAAAACCGACAGTAAAGTCTGGATGGTAGAAGAGCTAGAATGTATAAGATGAATTCGGAGAAAGTATTTTTCAAGAAATACATTTCTTTTTAAACTTAGACCATTACAAGCAACCTGTTGAAAGAATAGGTTGCTTTTTTTGATTGAATAAAAGATAGTAGTTGTTTTATTTATTATGGTTTAGGAAATCATAAGTTTAAGGGAGGATTCAGATTATGAAAGATAAAAAATTACTTACAACAGCTAATATGGTGAAAATCGGGATTTTAGGTGCATTAGCAATTGTACTTATGAGAACCTTTGAGATTCCATTGCCTATTTTTCCAAGCTTCTTAAAGATAGATTTTGGTGATGTGCCAGCGGTTATTGCAACACTTGTTATTCATCCACTAGGAGGGGTCATTGTTGTAATCATCAAGAACCTACTTGCATTATTTAACTCAAGCACTGGTGGTGTAGGTGAAATTGCCAATGTAATCGTAGGAATTGCTTATATTGTTCCTATTGCATTTATGACTAGAAAAAATGCTAGTATCAAAAATATTATTATAGGTAGTGTAATCAGTGTTATTCTTATGATGGGTGCGGGGATGATCACAAATGCCCTCATTACAATGCCACTTTATGGTGAAGAAGCATGTATAGGAATGGGTGCAGCTATTAATCCAAACATTGTAGACAAATGGACATTTTTACTATATGTAATCGCGCCATTTAACTTAATAAAAGGTGTGCTTGTTTCAATTGTAAGTACAATTTTTGTAAAGGCAATAGAACCAGCACTTAAACATTTAAGAATAAGTAGAGCTTAAGTACTTTAAAGCATTTAAAGACAAGGCATATTACGGAGCAGGAGGGATAGCTTCGTAGTAGGCCTTGTCTTTCTTTTTAAAAGCAGACAGTGTATAATTTATAGAATGCTGTCAATATTTAAAAGGAAAGAGTTGCAACTTTATAAAGTGCGTATTAGAATGAAAAAGTAATGATGTATGAGAGAGGATAATTAATAATGACCGTTTATGAAACGACTAATGAAAAGGAAACCTTTGAGATCGGATATGAAATAGCAAAGAATAGTTTAAAAGGGGATATTTATTGTTTAATAGGTGATTTAGGTGTAGGGAAAACTGTATTTTCTAAAGGATTTGCAGAAGGTCTTGGCATTACAGAGCCTATTACAAGTCCAACTTTTACAATTGTACAGGAATATGAAGGTGAAAAACCACTTTATCATTTTGATATGTACCGTATTGAAGATCCAGATGAACTTGAGATGATTGGTTATGAAGATTATTTCTATGGGCAAGGTGTTTGTCTTATAGAGTGGGCAAATAATGTAGAAGATGTTATTCCTGAAGAAGCTAAATGGATTTATATTGAGAAAGATTTAGAAAAAGGTTTTGACTATCGTAAAATAACTATAAAGTAGGTGGAAAAATGAACATATTAGCAATTGATGCTTCTGGGATTGCTGGAAGTGTAGCATATATTAGAGATGGAAAGTTAGCAGGTGAATATTATATTTGTCATAAGTTAACGCATTCTGAAACAATTATGCCTATGTTAGAGCATATGAGAGATTTAATAGGGATAGATTTAGAGAAATTAGATGCAATAGCTGTAACAAGTGGGCCAGGATCATTTACAGGTCTTCGTATTGGTGTAACTACGGCTAAGGCGTTGGCATTAGCTTTAAACATACCTGTTGTAGGGATTCCGACGTTAGATGCTTTAGCACATAATATGACACATACTACAGCAACGATATGTCCAATTATGGATGCACGTAGAAATCAAGTGTATACAGCTGTTTACAAATGGGAAGGCAGTGAACTTATGCGTTTAACAGACCATTTGGCATGTGACATGGATGAACACTTAGAAATGCTTGCAAATAGAAATGAAGACATCCTATTCCTTGGTGATGGTGTAGAGATTTATCGTGAAAAAGTTATAGCTAAGTTAGGAGAAAAGGCGTTATTTGCACCAGGTTTCTTAAATCTTCAACGTGCTGGCACTTTAGCAGAAGCAGCATGCAAGGCTTATGAAAGAGGAGAAGCTTGCGATGCAGATACATTTGTACCTATTTATCTTCGTAAATCACAAGCTGAAAGAGAACGTGAAGAGCGCCTAGCAAAGGAACAAGGTAATGGTAACTGTTAGAAGAATGACACAGGAAGATATTGAAGGCGTATATGATTTAGAATGTCGCAGTTTTAGTATCCCTTGGTCATTAGATTCTTTAAAGAAAGAAATAGAAAACCAGCTTGCGTATTACATTGTTTTAGAGTGTGAAGAAAAGATTATAGGTTACGGTGGCTTATGGGGCATATTAGGAGAAGGTGAGATTACTAATATTGCTGTAGATAGTGATTATCGCGGTAAGGGATATGGCCATCTTATTGTAAAAAGTTTAGTGGACTATAGTAAAGCGGAAGAATTTGAAAGATTAACGCTAGAAGTAAGAAGTAGCAATGAAGTGGCACAAAAGCTTTATGAGAAAAATGGCTTCCATAAAATAGCTGTTCGAAAAAATTATTACCAAAAGCCCACAGAGGATGCTATTATTATGGCACTGGAGAATAGGTAAGAATTCATAATGAAAAGATTTAAGGAGGTGCACTATAAATTTTGGAGCATGAGTTCTAGAATTTATAGTGCACCTCCTTAAGTTTATTACAGGAAGATTACAATTTGAAAACAGAATATGAATAAGAAAGGTCTAAGACCTTGAATATGTTATAATAATTCGGTTGAAAAAGTTAAAAAAAGTAAAAAGTGTGTATAATAATAGGCGCTTTAAGTAAAAAGGAGTAAACTATGAAAAGAAAAGTAACTAGTATATTACTACTTAGTACAATTGCTTTTAGTAGTTCCTATACGTTTGCCGAAGATCTTCAGGTGATAGAAGGCCAACAAGTAGTTGAACAAGAAGAAAGTAAAGAAGAAGTTATAAGTGAAACAGTGGAAGTGAGTGAAGAAGTTACAAGTGAAACGGTGGAAGGCGGTAGAGAAGATACAAAAGAAGCATTAGATAGTATCTTAGAAGAAGAGAATATAACTAGTACAGAGAGCAGCGTGATAACAGGGACAACAACGCAAGTAGTGCTAACCTTAAATTCGAAAGTTGCTGTTGTAAACGGTAGCAAAGAACAACTTTTAAATCCACCTACCGTAGTAAATGACCGTACATTTTTACCACTACGATTTGTAGTAGATGAAATAGTAGGTGCACAAGTGGATTGGAATCAAGAAACACAAACTGTAACAGTTACAAAGGGTAGTAAAGAAATTATTGTAACCATAGGAAGTAATGTGGCAAAAGTTGATGGTGTAACGACGGTTTTAGAAGCTGCACCTTTTGTGAAAAATGGGACAACAATGTTGCCTGTACGTTTTATAAGTGAGAATTTTGGTATTGAAACGGTTTATGATAGTAAGACAAAACAAATTACACTAACAGGTAAAGATGATAGACCCAATACACCGCCAAACGCATACTTTTACTTTGGTCAATCAACCTATACAGAAGGTCAAGTCGTTAATATTTATGAAGAAAGCACTGACCCAGAGGGTGATAAAATTGTAGAACATAATTGGAAGGTATCGGGTGATATGAATGCCACAGCCCATGATATTAAAAATATTTTTAAGACACCTAAAGTAGGTATTTATACGATAGCATTACAGGTAAAAGATAAAAGAGGCCTATGGAGTGAGTGGTATGAAAGAGAAATTACAATAGAGCCTAATAAGGCACCAGTTATTACTTTTTTAGAACCACTTAAAACAAGCTATGCACAAGGGGAAAATATAAAATTAACTTATTCTTATGATAATGAGAGCTGGGAAGAGATTGTAAATGAAAAATGGACTTATCGTCATGCGGAAGATCCAGTGAATAAAGCAATTTTAGGAAAGCCTAAAGCAATGTTTACAGAAGGTGATTACATTGTAACACTAGAAATTGATGATGCGGCAGGCAATCGTAGTGAGAAGTTTGAAACAACAGTACATATTACGAGTCAGGTATTAAAAAGTGAACTTATGTACCGTTTCACAGAAGGAACGATAGGAGAAGTCATTGATAACTTCGAAAAGATTAATTATCGTGATTATGCAGATGCTTTTATTAGCCAAAGGGGCAGTGTAGCAGGAACAATGATTATGAGTGATTCACCAGAGGTAGTTTCTAGAGATGGCCTTTTATATCGTGATGTGATTAATGGAAAGGGTAGAATCTTATTACACCATTTAAATGGATATGATCCAAATGGTTTCTCAGGAGATAATAGACGCCTTGTACTTGTAGCAGAAAATACATCGACTAAGCCAGTAAAAGTTATTGTAACTAATAAATCGGTTAAAGGACCGGCTACAGATGTATTACGTATAGGTCAAAAGGTGTTATATGATTACTTGGTGGGAAGTGAAAAAGAAGTTTATACATTAGAGCCAGGAGAACGTAAATTCATTTATGATTCAAAGGCAAGTAAATGGACATATGGACAATGTATTTCTGGACTTATGGATATTGAAACAACAGGTGAGGTTACTTTCACATCAGCAGTTGTCAAACATGGGGTAACTGTTAATGATATGGTAGGTATGGAACTTTTACAACAGGATGTACATCCAAGAGGTACATTTGATACAACGGAAATTACATATAAGCTTAATTTAAATGGCAATGAACCAACGAAATTACTTATTGGTACAGGAACAGAAGAGTGGGTAAATGGACATGATGCAATCACAGGCGCCGTTGTTCAAAATCGTGGAAACTTTGGGGTGACATACCGTGTGACTGTAACGGCAACAGTAGATACAGGTGTGATTTTAAATCCAAGAGCTACTAATTTTAGAGGGGCTATCAAGTGGGATGGCGATTCCTCTAAAGTATATAACATTCCAGAATCAGGCTCATTTACTGCAGATACTTCTAAAGCAGCAGTTTTAGGAATTATTAAAGCAGGTGAAACAAGGACATTTGAATACATGTTGCCAAATGGTTCAGCAGCACCTATTTTAATCGGATTTATACCAAGAGCATATTGGAATAACTAATACATAAGAAAAAAACGACTGAAAATATTTCGGTCGTTTTTTGCTATCTTGAAAAAATTATAAAAAAATATAAAAAAATGTCGTTTTTCAAGAAATAATAAAGGCCTTCTAGAATATAGTAGTATTAAGGGGGGAATTATATGAACACATTAAAAGAGCTAAACTTTCAAGAGCTTAAAACTTCATATCAACCTTCTGATTTTTCCTTTACCACAATATTAGAGCATAGTGGAAGCGAAGGGATAATTGGGCAAGATAGTGCCATTGAAGCACTTGAACTAGGCATGTTAATTCAGGCTGAAGGCTATAATGTTTATATTGTAGGAGAAAGTAATAAAGAAAGAGATCAAACAATAAAAAACTTAATACAGCAAAAAGCCCAGACAAGACAAACGCCAGAAGATATTTGTTATATATATAATTTTAAAAATCCAGAAGCACCACGGTGTATTTCATTAAAAGCTGGAGAAGGTAAGGTGTTTGAAGCCGATATGACAGAGTTTATACAGTGTATATTAACGGAACTACCCCTACTACTCCAAAGTCAAGATGTCAATCAAAGGAAGCAAAATATAGTAGATGAGTTGGATAAATTAAAAGAGCAGCTCATTATGGACCTTAGTGAAAAAGCTGAAAGTATGGATATTCTTGTGAAAAATACAGGAGGTACACTAGGTTTTGCACCACTTAATTCAAATGGAGAAATTTATTCAAAAGAAGAATATAATGCACTTACGAAAGTGCAAAAGAAGCAAGTTGAAGAGAAGTTAGCTGAATTATATGCATATGCAGATCAATTGACAGAAAGAATAGAAGCAGAAGAAAAGAAGTGTGCAGAATATTTACGTGACTTAGAGGAAGAAGTTGTATTAGATTATGTAGGCAGTATGATTAAAACCTTAAAGGAAAAGTATATAAGCTATACTTTTTTGCGTAGATATTTTAATGATATTGCAGAAGATATACTGGAACATCTGGAACTTTTCGAAGGAGAAAAAGAAGAAGATAATAAACTTAAAGATATATTTCCTTGGGCAGGTGGCAATCAGTTGCAAAAGATGGCCAACAAGTACCGTGTCAATTTACTTGTTGCCCACACGCCTGATACAGGTGCACCAGTCATAGACGATAGTAGTTTAGGTGAAATTTGTTTAACAGGAAAGATTTTGTTAGATGCAGAGTTAAATACAATGCATACAGATTTCACGCATATTCGTCCAGGCATTTTTCATAAGGCAAATGGGGGATATTTATTACTTCATATGCAGCGTCTTTTAGAAAGTCCGAATAGTTGGCTAGCTATTAAGCAGCTTTTAAAAACAGGATATATTCATATAAATGATGCTGAAGAGGCAGGTATAGCACTTACAAATAGTATGAAACCACAACCCATAAAGGCTGATATTAAAGTTATTTTAATGGGGAGCAGAGAACTTTATGAAGTATTAGCAGCCCACGATGAGGATTTCAAGAAACTCTTTAAGATAAAGGTGATTTTTGAGGATGAAATAGAAAATACTAAAGCGAATATAGAAGCATTGGCAAGTCATATTGCTCATTTGTGCAAGGAAGAAGGTTTACCTGATGTTACGATTGACGGCTTAATAAAACTTGTGGAATATGGCATTAGGCGTGTGGGGGATGTCAAGAAATTACCAGCTAATATTGAGCGATTTACAGATGTTGTAAGAGAAGCAAGCATTTATGGTAAGGTACCAATTGATGCAGAAGCTATTCAAAAAACGATTAATCGGAGAAAAAGATTTTATCAAAAGCTTGAACGGGAAATAGATAATCATATTGTACAGGAAATTATGCTGATTCAGACAGCAGGAGAAAAGATAGGTCAAGTAAATGGTCTAGCGGTATATACCATCGATGATTATATGTTTGGTAGACCTGTTAAGATTACTGTAACTACCTATAAAGGAAAACAAGGCATTGTGGATATTGAAAAGGCTGCTGAACTAAGCGGTGCAATTCATACAAAAGGTATTCATATTATTACAGGCTTTTTAGGTTATGAGTTTGCACAAAAGATGCCGCTTTCTTTAAGTTGCAATATCTGCTTTGAACAAAGCTATGGTCAGATTGATGGTGATAGTGCTTCGAGTGCAGAACTTTATGGCATTTTATCAAGTTTATCAGAAATCCCTATTAAGCAAAATATTGCAACGACGGGCTCTGTAAACCAATTTGGTGAAATACAGCCAATTGGCGGGGTCAATGAAAAGATTGAAGGTTTCTATAAGGTTTGCAGTATGAAAGGATTAAAAGGTGATGAGGGAGTTATGATTCCTTACCAGAATAAACAAGACCTAATGCTAAGCGAAGAAGTTATAGAAGCTGTCAAGGCGGGAAGGTTTCATATTTATACCATCAGGAATATTTGGGAAGGTATAGAGATTATAACTGGTGCTGAAGTGGCAGAAGTAAAGCAAAAGGTTAGTGCAAAATTAGAGGCATTTAATCATTAAAGACAAAAACCTGCTAATGAAAATCGCATTAGCAGGTTTTATTGTGTCTTTTAATGAACCAACTTTAACAAAGAAAAATGAATAACTAAAAGTGAGAGATATGAAATCTATAATGACAGAATATAAAATAATATGATATAATTTAAATAGTTAAAAAATTCTAATTTTATAAAATGTCATCATTATAGTGTTTGGGGAAAGGCAGGAAGAAAATGAGGAGGGAAATGTATGGAGGGTGTATGCGAAATTGATCAGCCGACGTTAAATGACTTACTGGGGAAAATAGTGAGTAGTTTAGAAGAGTGGCTTATTATTGGTGACGCCTATGGAAAAATTATATATGCTAATGAAATGGTTTATAAAATGTGCAGCCAAAATGATATAGACATATTAGGAAAAGATATGTGTATGTTTGTAGGAATGGATTTGTCGGATGATGAAGTGCTAGAAAAGGTTCAAAAGACTATTCGTCAAGGGGAGCGCATAGAATTTATAAGCAGTCGCATTGTAGTGGATAATAGGCGCATTTATTTGATGAATACGGTAAGTCCTATTTATGGGCTTAATGATGTGATGTATTACACCTGTATTTCAAAAGATATAACAAGCACAACGAAATTACAAGAAGAAATTTATCATATTAATTATTTTGATAAGTTAACACATTTACCTAATGAAAAAATATTTTTAGAGAGTTTAGGCAGAGCTATTAAATGGGCTCAAAAGAAGGAAGAGACATTTACGGTAACGCTTTTAGATATTAAGAAAATGGGGCAAATTAATAATTTATATGGTGTAAGAGTGAGAGATTATATTATTAAAGAGATTAGCAACCGTATAAAAACACAGTTAAATTGCAATCAAGAAATCTTTAGGTATAGTGATAGTGTTTTTGCAATCATTCATAAGGCAATGTCCAAAGAAGTGGTTGTTAGAAACTTCCTTGATAAAATGCAATATATTATGGAAGAACCAATTGTAGTACATGGCATTTATATATCAGCTTCCTATAGAGGTGGGTGTGTTACTTATCCTGAAAATGGGGCAATATCTGAGGAAATTATAGAAATGGCACAGATTGCACTTGCTAAAGCCAAAAAGGAGAAACGACATAAGCCCTACATATTTTATAGCAATGCAATAAGGGAAGAGGCAGTAAGTACCCTGCAAGTGGAATTAGAAATGCTAGAGGCAGTAGAAAATGATGAATTTATTGTCTATTATCAACCTTTTATAGAATTAGGGAGTGAAGGCATTGTAGGGATGGAAGCACTCTTAAGAAGAAGAAAAAAAAGTGGCGAACTTATGGGGCCAGGAACATTTATTAGTACTTTAGAAAGAATGAATTTGATTGATAAGGTAAGTATGAGAGTGCTAGAAATAGTTTGCGAGCAGATTAGGTATTGGATAGACCATGGTTATAAGGTAGTTCCTGTTTCTGTTAATTTATCAGCAGTCCAATTTAAAAATATTAATTTAGCACAGCAGATTAAACAGGTTTTAGAGCACTATGAAGTCCCTCCTAAATATATTGTATTAGAGATTACAGAGTCAGCTGTAATGGAAGATGTGAGAAGTGCGCAAATTATAATTGATGAACTTAAAGAGTATGGTTTTGCAATCGCCATTGATGATTTTGGCACGGGATATGCGTCTATTGGTTATCTTAAAAAGTTTATGTTTGATCATCTTAAAATAGATATCTCTTTTATTAGAGAAATTGGGAAAAATATGCAAGATAGGTCTCTTGTAGAAGCAATTATTTCTATTGCTAAGACGCTCAACTTAAAGACTATTGCAGAAGGTATTGAAAATGAAGAGCAGCTTTATATCATGAGTGCATTAGGATGTGAAATGGGACAAGGGTTTTTCTGGGGTCATCCTGTGAGCGGGACTGAAATAGAAGATAAATATTTTAAAATTTGTTAGGTAGATGTTCTTTTTGTAAACATGGCTTGAAATGTGAATGGAAAGTATGTTAAACTATGTGAAGATAAGACACGTGAAACTTAACGCGTGTCTTACTTTGTAATCAGGATAACAAGGTACGCCTTGTTATTTTTATTTGTAGAGTAAAAAATTAAGTTATTTAAAGGAGTTATTAACGAATGAATGATTTAGACAGGTTGACTTTAGCAGAACTAAAGCAAAGAGCTAAGGCGCTAGGCATGAAAAATATAAATAAAATGCGTAAAAGTGAGTTAATAGCTAGTCTACAAGATAATAATAACTCCTGCTTGGTAGAAGAAGTGTCAGCACAAGAGCAATCAAAAGAGATGCAGACACAAGGCGCACAAAAAAACTTTGATGAAGAAAAAGTAGTACCAGTAGCCACTTCAAAAGAAGAAAATGAAGAGGTAGACATCCAGGTAGAAGATGATTCGCGCAGCGATCGTATGACTGGTGCAGGCATTTTAGAGATTATGGCCGATGGCTATGGTTTCTTACGTTCTCAAAACTTTATGAGAGGTGAAAATGATATCTATCTTTCTATCTCACAAATACGCCGTTTCAATTTAAAAACAGGTGACTGGATAGAAGGAGATATGCGTAGACCAAAAGAAGGAGAAAAGGCAGGTGCCCTACTTTATGTACATAAAGTAAATGGGGACCGACCAGAAAAGGCCAAATATCGTCCTAATTTTGAAACATTAACGCCTGTATTTCCTACAGAAAAACTTCACCTTGAGTATGAAAAAGATGTACTTTCGACACGAATCATTGATTTAATTGCGCCTATTGGAAAAGGTCAAAGAGGATTAATTGTAGCACCGCCTAAAGCAGGTAAAACGATTCTCTTAAAACAAATTGCAAATGCCATTACCTTTAATCATCCAGACGTATCGCTGATTGTACTTCTTATAGATGAAAGACCAGAAGAAGTAACAGATATTCGTCGTTCGATTAATGGAAAAGATGTAGAAGTTATTGCCTCTACATTTGACGAGCCACCAGAACATCACAAACAAGTGGTGGAGATGGTACTTGAACGTGCAAAGCGTATGGTAGAACAAGGAAAAGATCTTGTAATTTTATTAGATAGCATTACACGTATGGCAAGAGCATATAACTTAACGATTCCACCAAGTGGAAGAACTTTATCAGGTGGGCTTGATCCAGCAGCACTTCATATGCCAAAGAAATTCTTTGGTGCCGCTAGAAAAATTGAAAATGGTGGTAGTTTGACGATTTTAGGGACAGCCCTTGTGGATACAGGAAGTAAGATGGATGATGTAATTTTTGAAGAGTTTAAAGGAACAGGAAATATGGAACTTGTACTTGATCGTTCTTTATCTGAGAAGAGAATTTATCCAGCTATTGATATTTATAAATCAGGTACTAGACGTGATGATTTATTGTTATCACCAAGTGAAGCTAGTGCTGCATATAGTATTAGAAAAGACTTAAGTCGTAATAATACTTCAGAAATCATGGAAAATCTTATTAACACCATGCTTGTTTATCCTACCAATAAAGAATTTGTAGAAAAAATAAGAAAAAACACAGGTGGTAATAATTAATTTATGCTATGTACTTGCAATAGCGATTAAGACATGTTATAATACTGACGTTGTCACAAAATTGCTAGAGTTAAAATTAACATAGAAAAGTGTCATGAAAGAGGTGAAGGTAATGAATAAAGAAATCCAACCAAAATACGAAGCAGTAACAGTTGTATGTAACGGATGTGGAACAGTTATTGAAACTCGTTCAACAAAAGAATCTATCAATGTAGAGGTATGCTCAAAATGTCATCCATTCTACACAGGTAAACAAAGAGCAGCATCTGCTAAAGGTAGAATTGATAAATTCAACAAAAAATTTGGTATGTAATTACAAGCTTCATACTTTAGTTACATTAATATGTGATAATTGCCTTGAGGCAAATCATGAAAATGGGTTGAGAGGATGGTCTCAACCTTTTTTTTATATAGAATATGGGGATTTGCCTTGTATATTCTAGAAATGTGGTGTAAATCACTTGCTTTTTAAAAAAGGAGGCGGCAAGATGGCAAAAGTAAATATCGGTGGTCAAGCCGTTATTGAGGGCGTTATGATGAAAGGCAGAAAATATTATGCCGTGGCTGTTCGAAAATCGGATGGAACGATTGTAACAGATAGTAAAGAATCTGTAAGCATTATGGACCGTATGAAGATTTTCCGATGGCCTATTTTAAGAGGAATGGCCGTTTTTGTGGAGTCACTTATTTTAGGTGTAAAAACATTAAGCTTTTCTGCAGACCTTTATGGTGAAGAAGAGCCTGATTATGAACCTAGTAAATTTGAAGTTTGGCTTGAAAATAAACTAGGAGACAAAGGTGAAAAAATAATTATGGGACTGACAATGTGCTTATCATTTGTACTAGCAATTGGCATATTTATGATTTTACCAATGTTTTTAAGTACCTTATTTAAAAAAGTAATACCAAGTTCTTTTGTACAAAACCTAATTGAAGGTGCAATTCGTATTATTATTTTCCTTGCTTACATGAAACTTATTACAAAAATGAAAGATATTGAACGCACCTTTGAATATCATGGTGCTGAACATAAAACAATCAACTGCATGGAACAAGATATGGAACTGACTGTAGAAAATGTAAGAGGTTGCACACGTCTACATAAAAGTTGTGGAACGAGTTTCTTATTTGTAGTAATGATTGTAAGTATTTTAGTGTTTAGTGTATTCACAACGCAGGTATTGTGGCAAAGAACACTTGTACGTATATTATTAGTACCTGTTGTATCAGGTATTTCATATGAATTCATTCGTTGGGCAAGGTTGTGCCCAGAGAATAAACTGGCGAATTTTTTAAGTAAACCAGGTATGTGGTTACAAAAGGAATTTACAACACGAGAGCCAGATGATATGCAAATTGAAGTAGCTATTGCAGCTGTTAAAGGAGTACTTAAGCATGAACCGATGCAGTAAAATAGAAGATAAAGAAACCATTTATGAAGTGATGAAATGGGGGGAAGCTATACTTGAAAATTATAAGCGCCCAGATGCAGCCATTGATGCGAAACTTCTAATGAAACATTTGTTGGGATTTGACGAAACAAAGCTTTTACTTGAGCGTGAACAGAAGTTAGCTACCCATTTAAAGGAATCTTATACTTATGTTATTGCAAAGCGTGCCCAAGGCATTCCATTACAATACATTACAAAGAATCAAGATTTCATGGGACTCACATTTTATGTAGATGACCGTGTACTTATCCCGAGACAAGATACAGAAACTTTGATTGAGCTTTTAATTGAAAAGTCTAAAACTGAGCATTTTGAAAAAGGAGTGGATATTGGAGCAGGTTCGGGTTGCATTAGTATTTCACTTGCCACATACATTGAAGGATTAAATATGACAGCTATTGACCTTTCAGAAGGAGCTTTAGATGTAACAAAGAAAAATGTGAAGGAACATGGACTTGAAGAACGTATTAAGTTTTTGCAAAGTGATGTACTTGAAGCATATAATAAAGAAGAAAAAGTAGACCTTGTGGTATCTAATCCGCCTTATATTTCTGAAAAGGATTGTAGGGAACTTATGATAGAAGTAATTGGACATGAACCACGTATGGCTTTAACTGACGAAGGAGATGGCTTAAGCTTTTATAAACGAATTACGAAAGATACGAAAGAAATCTTAAAGCCAGGTGGCATAATCGCATATGAAATCGGATATAATCAAGCAAAAGCGGTAACAACTATGTTAGAAGAAGCGGGCTACATTGAAATAGAAACTCATCAGGATTTAGCGGGCAAAGATAGAGTTGTCATTGCACGAAATCCAGTTTAAAATAAAGCGTAATATGTAACACATAGAGAGGTGAACCAAATGTTTGAGCAAATACAAGATTTAGTCGACAAATATGAGATCATTGGTGAGCAAATTAGTAATCCAGAAGTTATTGCTGATCAAGATAGATGGCAAAAACTTATGAAAGAACATAGTGATTTAAAAGAAATCGTTGAAAAATATCTTGAATACAAACAAGTACTTGAATCAATTGACGAAGCATTAGTAATGTTAGAAGATAACTTAGATGATGATTTCAGAGAACTTGTAAAGGAAGAACTTGCAGAAAATAAAAAGCGTGTTGAACCTTTAGAAAATGAACTTAAGTTATTACTTTTACCAAAAGACCCTAACGATGATAAAAACGTTATCATTGAGATTCGTGGAGGTGCTGGTGGAGATGAAGCAGCACTATTTGCAGCTAATCTTTACCGTATGTACTCTTACTATGCAGAGAAAAACAAATGGAAAACTGAACTTATGTCAGTTAATGAAAATGGAATCGGTGGATTTAAAGAAGTTATTTTCATGGTAAAAGGACAAGGTGCTTACTCTAAACTTAAATATGAAAGTGGTGTACACCGTGTACAACGTATTCCAGCTACAGAATCAAGTGGACGTATCCATACATCAACAGTAACAGTAGCGGTTATGCCAGAAGCTGAAGAATTAGACGTACAATTAGATATGAATGATGTACGTATTGACGTATGTCGTGCATCTGGTAATGGTGGACAATGTGTCAATACTACTGACTCTGCTGTACGTGCACTTCACGTACCAACAGGTATCATGGTTTACTGTCAAGATGAAAAGTCTCAGCTTAAAAATAAAGAAAAAGCACTTAGAATTCTTCGTACAAGACTTTATGATATGGAACAAGCCAAAGCACATGCTGAGCATGCAGCTGAGAAGAAAAGCTTAATTGGTTCTGGTGACCGTAGTGAACGTATTAGAACTTACAACTATCCACAAGGGCGCGTAACTGACCACCGTGTAGGATTAACGCTTCACCGTTTAGATCAAATCTTAGATGGTGATTTAGAAGAAATCATTTCTACATTAACAACTGTGGACCAAACAGAAAAATTAAAAGAAATTTCAAATCAATAAAATTTAGAAGGGTTGTGGCATAAAATGCCGCAGCCCTTTTTTGCGTGGAGGCGTGGATAAGTGGGGGTATCTCATTTTCCTTAAGCCTCCCTACGGTCGAAGCTTAGATAAAATGAGATACCCCCACTTACCCACACCAATGAGTTTTGGTGGTTGCAACATTTTATGACAACCCTCAACTGGGTGGAAAGGCCAGGAGCGTTTTGTTTGGTTGCTCTCTGTGGTCGAAGTCGAGCTAAAAATAGCCATCAGGTAGAAGAAAAGGAAGATCAGAAGATAAAAATTCTATCCATTTAACCCAAAACCTATTGTACAAGGGTTATTTATTTTAAAAGAGCTCTGTAAGACCTTAGACCCTAAAGTGATTGAGATGAAATATCTGTAGCCTATTTATGGAGAAGAAAATGTATATCTTGAAATGGCGGAAAACAGCTTTAAGGGAATGAGCAAAGGAAAGCTTTGTTTTAAAGGAATATATAAGAAGTAAGGAACCCTAAATCTTTTTAATGTCTTAAAATGACAGATGTAAAGGGCATTTTATAAATAAGTTATAAAACAAGTTCTTAAATGAGGGGCAAGTCCATATTTATATAAGGAGCAGTATTTTGCGAGGATATGAAAAGAGGGGAGTGGCGAGGATGGCTACGGCTACTACGGTACAGCAGCTTATGGGGCTTGGCTTTATTGGAAAGGCCTTGGGAACCATGGTTGGTGTTTTTTTGCTTTATATGTGGCAAATGAAAAATAAGCGAGTGATGGGAATGATGTTTGGTGGCACATCAGGACTTATGCTGGCGATGATTTGTTTTGATGTGCTACCAGAGGCGTTAGGGAAAGGGAGAATTGGACTTGTTTGTGTAGGCGTCATTATTGGTGGATGTATTGGGCTTTTAATGGATGATGCAGTACCAAGCATTCAGAAATGCTTGAACCATACTGGGACAAAGGTGAGTAAGGCGGGGCTTGCTTTATCCATTGGCATGGTATTGGACGTTTTACCGGAAGGGGTAACGCTTGGTGCTTTAGGACATACAGGAATAGAAGCTGTGATGCAGTTTATGACAATTTTAGCATTACATAGTGTCCCAGAGGGGATGGCACTGGCTATGGCTTTTAAGCAAGGTGGAACGAAGCTGAGATATGTAGCTATTATGCCTATTATACTGGGATTTTTAGAGGCAGGTGTAGGTGCATTATGCTTCATACTTAGTGGTATTAATGAAGGCTATATTATTACTACATTGGGTATTGCTTCAGGTGTAATTATTTATGTTGTTTGTGAAGAGCTCATGCCAGAGGCAAAAAAGGTCTGGAATGGACGTATGACAACTATTGCAACAATTGTTGGACTACTATTGGGATTATTGCTTTTACAAAGTCATTAAAATTGACTATATAACAAGGTATAGTTTTTCTTTTTGTGCAAATAATAATGGAGTCGATAATTTATGAAAGGAGAATAAGCTATGCCAAAATTAAGATGTAGTGCCAGTAGTTGTGCACATAACCAAGAGGAATGTTGCTGCAGAGGAAAGATTAATGTAGCAGGAGAGGCAGCTTCAACTTCAAATGAAACATGTTGTGATAACTTCTTTGAAGATGCAGGAAATGCAAGAGATGCTGTAAGTCAAGAACCTATGGAAAATATTGATATTGATTGTGAAGCACAAAACTGTGTGCATAATCAAAGTTGTAAGTGCCATGCAGATTATGTGGATGTAAATGGCTATGGGGCAAATAGTGCTGGTGAAACAGCATGCTCTAGTTTTTGTCCACAAAGTTAGTTTTAAGTTATTTTGAGATAATAATAGGGTGAGGCATAACCAATGTTGGCAAGTTGGTAAGTCCTTATATGCAGGAGTTGTAAAATAGCAGCTCCTATTTTTTTGCAGTAAAAGTCGTATCTTTGTTTAAATAAAAGTTATTTTCTTTTAAAAATAAGATTAAGGTTTGAAATTAATGGGAAACTTATATACAATATAGGAATGAACATTTGTTTGATAAAACGAGGACAAAGGAGGATGAAAGATGAGTCGATTTGAAATCGTTTCTGAGTTTAAACCTACAGGAGACCAACCAGAAGCTATTGAGAAGTTAGCAAAGGGCTTCATGGAGGGGGAGAAATTTCAAACTTTATTAGGGGTAACGGGATCAGGAAAAACATTTACAATGGCAAATATCATTGAGAAGGTACAAAAGCCAACTTTGATTTTGGCCCATAATAAGACATTAGCGGCACAGCTTTACAGTGAATTTAAAGAATTTTTCCCTAATAATGCAGTAGAATATTTTGTATCTTATTATGATTACTATCAGCCAGAAGCTTATGTCCCACAAAGTGATACCTATATTGAAAAAGATTCTAGTGTCAATGAAGAAATTGATAAATTACGACACTCGGCAACAGCGGCACTTTGTGAACGTGATGATGTTATAGTAATTGCCAGTGTATCATGTATATATGGTTTAGGAGACCCTATTGATTATGCAGAGCAGGTTTTATCTGTACGTGTAGGAATGGAGATGGACCGAGATGAAGTTTTAAGAAGGCTTGTAGCTATTCAGTATGTACGTAATGATATGGATTTTGCACGTGCTACGTTTAGGGTAAGGGGCGATACGGTAGAGATTATTCCGGCGGGTATGTCTGAGAAAGCTATTCGTATTGAATTTTTTGGAGATGAAATTGACCGTATTGCTGAGATAGATGCTTTAACAGGAGCTGTTTTAGGCTATCGTGAGCATGTGGTAATTTTCCCAGCTTCATTTTATGCGATTTCAGCAGATAAAATGGAGGAAGCAATTAAGCGTATTGAAGCAGAACTTGTAGAAAGAGTTGCAGAATTAAAGGCAGAAGATAAGCTTTTGGAAATACAGCGTCTTACTCAAAGAACTAACTTTGATATTGAAATGCTTAAGGAGATGGGGTATTGTTCAGGGGTAGAAAATTATTCAAGACATTTATCGGGAAGAGAAGAAGGTGAGACGCCTTTTACGCTATTAGATTACTTCCCAGATGATTTCTTAATGATGATTGATGAATCCCACATGACGATTCCTCAAGTACGTGCTATGTATAATGGTGACCGCGCAAGAAAGACAGTTTTAGTAGACTATGGTTTTAGATTGCCGTCAGCATTAGATAATAGACCGCTTAAATTTGAGGAGTTTGAGAAAAAGATTAATCAGTTATTATTTGTGTCTGCCACACCAGCACAGTATGAATTAGAACATTCAGTACAGATTGCAGAGCAGCTTATTCGTCCAACAGGACTCTTAGATCCAGTTATTGAACTAAGACCAGTTAAGGGGCAAATTGATGATTTATTAGGTGAAATCAATAAGGTAACAGCTAAAGGGGACAAAGTAATGGTGACAACCCTTACAAAACGTATGGCAGAAGATTTAACAACTTACTTACAAGAGGTAGGGGTAAAGGTAAAATACTTACACTCTGACATCGACACCCTAGAGCGTATAGAAATTATTCGTGACCTCCGAATGGGGGTATTTGATGTCTTAGTAGGGATCAACTTGCTAAGGGAAGGATTAGATATTCCAGAGGTTTCATTGGTTGCTATTTTAGATGCAGATAAGGAAGGTTTCTTACGTTCTGAAACAGCCCTTATTCAAACAATAGGACGTGCTGCTAGAAATGCAGAGGGGCGTGTTATTATGTATGGCGATACAGTAACACGTTCAATGGCAAATGCCATGTCAGAAACAGCTAGACGTCGTCAGATTCAAGAAGAGTATAATGAGGCACATGGTATTGTACCAAAGACTATTAAAAAGAAAATAAGAGAACTCATTGCTGCAACTAAAACTGTATCAGAAGATAAGTCTAAGACTATGGAAAAAGATCCAGAATCTATGTCTCGTGAAGAACTAGAGAAAGCAATGAAAAAAGTAGAAAAAGATATGAAAAAGGCTGCCACAGAACTTCAATTCGAGAAGGCAGCACAGCTTCGTGATACACTGATTGAACTTAAAAAGGTATATTTAGCCCATTAAAATCGCAATAAAAATAGTAGCATTGACAGTATAAAGGGAAGACCTTGAAACTATCTTGACAGTTTCAAGGCCTTCCCTATTTATTTTAGAGTAGGAAAGTTTGTTTAAGTCTAATTGAAATTAGGCATAATGATAAGCTAAACCAATGCTGCCAGGCCCTACATGAAGACCGATAACAGGCCCTATTGACTGCACATCTACATGAATGTCTAAGCGTTCAGAGAGCTTTTGAGCTAAGGCCTCGCCTTCTGCCTGCGCATTGATATGGTGAACTGTTACACCTAGAAGCTTGTGACTTTCTAAATCTTTCATTAGGCCGTCTATAAGGGCTTCTACTGCTTTTTTCTTTGTGCGGACTTTGGTATAGACATCTGTTTTGCCATTGTTAACTGTTAAGATTGGCTTGATTTGAAGTAATGTACCAAGAAGCGCTGAGGCACTGCCGATGCGACCGCCTTTTTTGAGATAAGTGAGCGTTTCAGGTGTAAATAAGAAGCGGCTGTGTGAAATAGTAAATTTAGCAGCATCTACGACTTCCTTAATAGATTGACCTTCAGCGGCAGCCTTAGCGGCAGTGAGGGCAATATAGCCTAGTTGCATGCAATTTGTGCGTGAATCAATAAGTTCAATTTCAGCTTCTGGATATTTTTCAAGAATCATTTCTTTAACGAGATGAGCACTTGTATAAGCCCCGCTCATTTCAGAAGATAAAAAGATTGCAACAATGCTATTGCCTTCTTTAATGATATTTTCAAATGTCATATAGAGTTCATCAGGAGAAGGTTGAGAAGACTTTGGAATCTCACCGGATTTTTCAAGTTCCTCATAAAAGTTAGAAAGGTTGACATCTAACTCACGCTCGGTTTTAGTAGACCAAGTTACTCCTAGTGAAACGATAGAGATATCATATTCCTTAATATATTTTTCAGGAAGATATGAGGTGCTATCCGTAACTATTTTAATCATAATAATACTCCTTTAAAAATCTCTTTCTAGTTAAAATAATAATAACCATATTATTACTATTATATACTTCAATATAAAAAACTGATAAAGAAACAATAAATAAGACAAAAAATGACAACAACAAGGAAAAATTTTCCACAAAATATGATGTATTTTATATGGAAATAGGTAGATAATCTGACGGAAATATGATATCATACTTAGTAATGGCTAGAAGCTTAAAAACAGTAGAAATAATTGGAGGATACTATGGAAGACATCATGATAATCGGTATTGCGGGAGGGTCTGGTTCTGGTAAAACCACTTTAACATATAAGATTAAAGAAGCATTTGAAGATAAGGTGGTTGTATTATCTCATGATTACTATTACAAAGCGAACTCAGAACTTTCTTACGAGGAACGTACCAAATTAAATTATGATCATCCAAATGCCTTTGACACAGACCTTTTAATAGAACATGTAAGAGCCCTTAAAAACGGACAAGCTATTAATCATCCAGTATATTCATTTGTGGAACATACAAGACTTGATGAGGTAGTAGAGGTACAACCAGCAAAGGTTGTGATTGTAGAAGGGATTTTAATCTTTGAAAACAAAGAATTATGTGATTTAATGGATATTAAAGTATTTGTGGATACAGATGCTGATGTACGCATTGTAAGACGTTTACTTCGTGATGTAAAAGAGCGTGGTAGAGATATTGATTCAGTTATTGACCAATATTTAGGCACAGTAAAACCAATGCATGAGCAATTTGTAGATCCAAGCAAAAAACGTGCGGATATTATTATTCCAGAGGGTGGATTTAACTCAGTTGCCCTTAATATGTTAATGGATCAAGTAGGCAATTTTATAGCAAAATAATAACTCAAAACACATGCGAGATGTAGCATGTGTTTTTTTTATGGAAAAAATGGATAGACTACTTAAGGAAAAAAGTGAAAGAGGCAAAAAAACGAAAAATAAAGAGCAAAAAATAGGTGAAGGGGAAATAATCTCGAACAAATGTTTGAAAATAAATAGAGGTGTGTTATAATAAGTACAAATATTTATTGAGTATACCTATAAAAGACAACATTTATATAGAAAAAGAAAGGACATGAGACTTATATGCTGAAAAACAGTAGTATACTAGGTTTTGTGTAACGGGGAAAATATGAAGAATAAAATTGTCATAAAGGGTGCTAAGGAGCACAACTTAAAGAATGTAGACTTGGAACTTAATAGAGACCAGTTTATTGTTTTTACTGGGTTAAGTGGTTCAGGGAAGTCGTCATTAGCTTTTGATACAATTTATGCAGAAGGGCAGCGTAGATATGTAGAATCTCTTTCAGCCTATGCAAGACAGTTTTTAGGACAGATGGAAAAGCCAGATGTAGAGAGCATTAGTGGGCTTTCACCTGCGATATCTATTGATCAAAAGACGACAAGTAAGAACCCACGTTCTACTGTAGGAACAGTGACAGAAATTTACGATTACTTAAGACTTCTTTTTGCAAGAGTAGGTGTACCACATTGTCCAAAGTGTGGTAAAGAAATTAAAAAGCAAACAATTGACCAAATGGTAGATGCACTAATGATTTTACCAGAGCGTACAAAGCTTCAACTTTTAGCGCCTATAGTAAGAGGGCGTAAAGGTATGCATGAGAAGATATTAGAAAATGCACGCAAGCAAGGTTATGTACGAGCACGTATTGATGGGGAAGTTTATGACTTAAGTGAAGAAGAAGTAAAATTAGACAAAAATAAGAAGCATACCATTGAAATTGTTGTAGACCGTGTAGCAATTAAACAAGGCATTGAAAAACGTCTAACAGACTCTATTGAAACGGTTATGAAGCTTTCGGGCGGGTTAATGGTCGTTGATGTGATTGGAGGAGAAGAAATACGTTTTAGTCAAAGCTTTTCTTGCCCAGATTGTAATATTAGCATTGATGAGATTGAACCACGTTCATTTTCATTCAATAATCCACAAGGTGCATGTCCCGTATGTACAGGACTTGGGGAGCATTTAGAGGTAGACCCAGAATTGGTTGTTCCAGTACCAAGTTTAACCCTTCGAGAAGGTGCTATTGCTGTACTAGGGTGGGGGTCTATTGCTAAGCCTGAAAGTTATGCTTATGCCTTAATGAATGCTTTAATGGAAAAATATCATTTTGATTTAGATACACCATTTAATCAGCTACCTGAAAAAATTCAACATATTATTTTATATGGCACAGGCAGTGAGACTGTTTCATTTACATTTACAGGTGAATATGGTACAAAACATTATGAATATGCCTTTGAGGGCGTACTTGAAAATACTTATCGTCGTTACTTAGAAACAAGCTCTGAAAGTACAAAGCAAGAATATGAATCATTAATGACGAGTATTCCATGTAGTAGCTGTAAGGGAGCAAGGTTGAAGCCAGAAGTATTAGCAGTTACAGTTGGCGAAAAAAATATTGATGATTTGACCCATATGTCCATTGGAGAACTTAAAAAATTCTTTGATGAGATAGAAATTACAGATAGACAAAAACAAATTGGTGAACTAATTTTTAAAGAAATTCAAGCACGACTTGGCTTCTTAGTAGATGTAGGGCTTGATTACCTAAGTTTGGCCCGTTCTTCAGGAACACTTTCAGGTGGAGAAGCGCAACGTATTCGTTTAGCAACGCAAATTGGTTCAGGACTCGTAGGAGTACTTTACATTTTAGATGAACCAAGTATAGGTCTTCATCAAAGAGATAATGACAAGCTGATTCAGACGTTAATCAGATTAAGGGATTTAGGCAATACATTAATTGTTGTTGAGCATGATGAAGATACAATGTATGCTGCAGATTGGATTGTAGATATTGGTCCAGGTGCAGGAGAGCATGGCGGTGAAATTATTGCTTCAGGGCCTATTGATACGATACTTGCCTGTGAGAAGTCTGAAACGGGTGCATATTTAAGTGGTCGTAAAAAGATTGAAATACCGGCAGTAAGACGTAAGGGCAATGGCAATGTATTAACATTAACAGGGGCTAAAGCCAACAACCTTAAAAATGTGACATTACGCATTCCTTTAGGGACATTAACCTGTATTACAGGTGTTTCTGGTTCTGGAAAAAGTTCGCTTATTAATGAAATCTTATTGAAACGTTTAGCAAGAGATTTAAATCGTGCGAAGGTGAAACCAGGGACACATAAAGATTTAACAGGCATGGAAAACTTAGATAAGGTTATTAATATTGACCAATCACCTATTGGACGTACACCACGTTCAAATCCAGCAACTTACACAGGAGTATTTGATCAAATTCGTGACTTATTTGCACAGACACAAGAAGCTAAAATGAAAGGCTATCAAAAAGGGCGCTTTAGCTTTAATGTAAAAGGTGGTCGTTGTGAAGCGTGTCAAGGTGATGGGATGATTAAGATTGAAATGCACTTTTTACCTGATGTGTATGTGGCGTGTGATTCATGTAAAGGAAAACGTTATAATCGCGAGACATTAGAGGTGAAGTACAAAGATAAATCTATTGCCGATGTATTAGATATGACTATTGAAGAAGCACTTAAGTTCTTTGAAAATATACCAAGCATCGCACGTAAATTACAGACACTAGTAGATGTAGGACTTTCTTATATTCGTTTAGGCCAACCTTCTACAACCTTATCAGGTGGAGAAGCGCAACGTGTCAAATTAGCAACAGAGCTTAGTAAACGTAGTACAGGAAAAACAATTTATATTTTAGATGAACCAACGACAGGATTACATTTTGCTGATGTGCATAAGTTAGTAGGTATATTAGATAGGCTTGTTGAAGGTGGCAATACAGTGGTCGTGATTGAACATAATTTAGATGTGATTAAAGTAGCAGATCATATTGTAGATTTAGGCCCAGAAGGCGGTACACGCGGTGGGACAATCATTGCACAAGGCACACCAGAGCAAGTGGCTAAAAATGAAAGTTCTTATACAGGACAATTCTTAAAGAAAGTATTAGAAAAAAAATAAGGGCTGGATTCCAGCCCTTATTTTTTATTTTGAAAGTTTAATTAAAGAAATGTCATCATATTTGTAGTCATAGTTTGCAAGAAGAGTTGATGAGTTGTATTTATATACTTCACCAGTGATTGTGTAATCTGTTTCTTCGTAAATATTATCAGCAATTTTCTTTAATTGGTTTTTAATATAGCTTTTATTTGTGTCGAGGTTAGCATCCCATGTATCATTGAAGTTAGAGTCACTTGCATCAATATAAAGCATGAAAGTCACTGTAGAGTTAGAATTATTAACACTTACCTCAACATTTTTAATTGAAAGATCGCTGAAACCTTGTACAGAAAGTTTTGTACGTGTATTTTCTACGATTTCTTTAATATCATCTTCATCAAGCCCATAGCTTACTTTAAGACGGCTAGTTTTATTTGCATAAGTGAAAGAAGCTTTATCTGTGCTAGATTTTGTATAAGTGATTGTACCTTGGATATCGATGTCTGCATGACGTGCAGAAATATCATCACAGATATCTTGTAACATATCTGTTACTTTAGATTCTCTTAAGTTATTGAAAGCTTTTTCATCTTCACGATCTGAGTAAGAAATTGTAAGTTGAAGACGTGAGCCTTTTTTAACAAGGTCAAAGTCAAAGTAAATATCATCAAAGTGAGTTGAGTAAGTGTCTGATAAATATTTTTCTGTAGCTGTAAGTTCTGCACTTGTGATATCAGTACCACTTGTTGCACCTGATGAATTTGAATTATTTGAGTTCTTATAAGTTTCAAGTTCTGCTTTTACTGTTTCAAGTTCGCGTTGAAGTGTTGTTACTTGATAATTTGCAGAAGCAAGTTGTTGTTGTAAGCTTGTTGTATCGGCACTATTATTTGTAATTGTTACTGTGTTTGTTGAACCATTCCAGCTTACATCAGCACCCATAACTTCACTTACAGCACGAAGTGGTACATAAGTAGAACCATCTACAAGGAAAGGCTCTGCACTTAATGTTTTAGATACACCATTATATGTAACACCAATATTTCTATAAGTTGCATTTAATGTTTTTGTATAGTTTGCTGCATTAACTACAGTTGCACAAAGTGCAGTACCAAGTCCGAATGCAAGGCAAAGGCGTTTATATTTTTTGCTCATTTTCATTTTAATTTCCCCCTTAAGATATTGTTATAAATAGGTTGCAAATAATTTAATAGGTTATATGTAATATAAATCTTACATTTGTAAGGCTTATAGATGTAACCTGTATATAACTATAACTTAAAAAACTCATAAATGGTAGTCTAAAAATGTTATTTTAATTAAAATGAAATAATATGGTAATACTAAGGAGTATGCTATAATAATATGTGGACAGGTAGAGAATAATAGGGAAAGAAGGAGGCAAGTATGTTTGATATCAAAGAAGAACTAAAAAGGTTACCTGAGCAGCCAGGTGTCTATTTAATGAAAGATGTAAATGGACAGATCATTTATGTAGGCAAAGCAATCAATTTGAAGAATCGTGTGAGCCAATACTTTAGAGCCTCCAAAAATCATTCTATTAAAGTTATAAAAATGGTACAGCATATTGTAAGCTTTGAATATATTATTACCCGTTCAGAAGTAGAAGCACTTGTTCTAGAATGTAATCTTATTAAAAAATATAACCCCAAATATAATATTCGCTTAAAAGATGATAAGCAATATCCATATATTAAGCTTACTGTGCAAGAACCTTTTCCACGTATGCTTATTGTAAGGCAGATGAAGAAAGATGGTGCTAAATATTTTGGCCCTTATACAGATGCTAAGGCAATGTGGGAGATAGCAGATGTTGTAAAGCAAACATGGAAATTACGAACATGTACAAGAAATTTGCCTAAAGATATTGATAAAGAACGTGCATGTTTAAATTATCATATTGGCAAATGTGGTGCCCCTTGCATCAGCGCAGGCATGAGTCAGGAAGAATATAACAAAATGATTCAAGAAGTACAAAATTTCTTAATGGGCAAATATACAGAAGTTATTAAAAAGCTAAGGGAAAAGATGGAGGCTGCAGCAGAAGAATTGCAATTTGAAAAAGCTGCTATGTTTAGAGATCAAATAGGCGCTATTCAAAAGGTTGAACAAAAACAAAATGCTGTAGCAAGTAGTATGGCCGATCAAGATGTTATTGCCTTTGCCAAAAGTCCAGAGGATACCCTTATTCAAGTTTATTTTGTAAGACAAGGCAAGCTAGTAGGACGTGAACACTTCTTTTTACAAGGGACTGAAGATGAAACAATAGAAAATATATTTAGGGATTTCGTAGTACAGTTTTATGCAGATGCTACTTTTGTACCTAAGGAAATTATGATTGAGCGCGTTCCAGCAGAGCTTGATGTACTAGAAAGTTATCTTACTACAAAGAGGGGAAGTAAGGTACAGCTCATTACACCTCAAAAGGGTAATAAACAGGGGCTGATGCAGCTGGCAAGTAAAAACGCCGAGGTGACATTAGGGCAATTTGGAGATCAAATCAAAAAGGAACAACAACGTACTTATGGGGCTCTTGAAGAAATTCAAAATGCATTAGGCCTTAGTAAAATACCACAGCGTATGGAAGCTTATGATATTTCCAATACACAAGGCATACAATCTGTAGGAGGGATGGTTGTTTTTGAGGGTGGGAAGCCCAAAAAAAGTGATTACCGTAAGTTTAAAATAAAAAGTATTGAAGGACCTAATGATTATGGCAGCTTAGAAGAAGTTTTAACAAGACGCTTTGAGCGCTATAAAAATGAACAAGCAGAAAATAGTTTTACTAAACTACCAGATTTATTACTGATGGATGGTGGAAAAGGCCAAGTGCATATTGCTGAAAAAGTGCTTGCAAGATTTAATTTAAATCTAGAAGTATGTGGCATGGTAAAAGATGATTATCACCGAACAAGGGGACTACTTTATAAGGGAGAAGAAGTACTTTTACCAAGTAATTCTGAAGGTTTTAAGCTGATTACAAGAGTGCAAGATGAAGTGCATAGATTTTCCATTGAATATCATAAGAAACTACGTAGCAAAGCACAGGTGCAATCTGTTTTAGATGATATTCCAGGCGTTGGAAAGGAAAGAAAGAAGAAACTCATTATGCACTTTAAAGGTATTGAGCAATTACGCCAAGCAAGCCAAGCAGAAATTAGTGAAGTTGAAGGCATTCCTGAATCTGTGGCATATAATATATATAATTATTTTCACAAGAATTAGTAAATATGACTTCTACTAAATATAGGAAATAAATGTTATAATAATTTTGTCTGATAAGAGGACAAGGAGGAAAAAAATGTATTTTGTAACCGTAGCACAGCTAAGAGAACATTTTAAGTTAGATATTTTAACACCAAATATAGACTATAAAGATAGAAAAATTACACAATGTGACGTGAATCGACCAGCATTACAACTTGCAGGATTCTTTGATTACTTTGATCCAACAAGACTTCAAGTCATTGGGAAAGTAGAACATACTTACCTTGAAAAGATTGATGATGAAGCAGAACGTAATCGTAAGATTAAGAAACTCATGGACTTTGCAGATATTCCTTGTATCGTTATTTGTCGCGAAGAAATTGAACCATTTCCATACTTATTACAATGTGCAGAACAAAATGGCATTCCAATCTTTAAAACAGACTTACCAACCTCAAGCTTTATTGCAGAAGCCAATCGCTGGCTTCATGTAGAATTAGCACCACGTTTATCAATGCATGGTGTACTTGTAGATATTTTCGGGGAAGGTGTTTTAATTACAGGTGAAAGTGGGATTGGTAAAAGTGAGACCGCACTAGAACTTGTAAAACGTGGACACAGACTTGTAGCAGATGATGCAGTAGAAATTAAGAAAGTATCCGCTACAACACTTTTAGGGACAGCACCAGAAGTGATTAGACACTTTATTGAAGTGAGAGGTATCGGTATTGTGGATATCAAGCAAATCTTCGGTGTAGGTGCAGTTAAAGAAATGAAAAATATCGACCTCATTATTCGCTTAGAGGGATGGGACCAAACAAAACAATATGACCGCTTAGGTTTAACTAATGAATATACTGATATCATGGGCATTAAAGTTGTCACAAATGCAATTCCTATTAGACCAGGTAGAAATGTAGCAATTATTTGTGAAACAGCAGCAATTAACTTTAGACAGAAGAAGATGGGTTATAATGCAGCAGAAGCGCTTAATAACCGTGTAATGAACAATTTACAAAAAAATAATTTAGATTAGAATTGTAATGACCAAAAGGGGGATTCAAATGTATTATTTAGGTGTAGATTTAGGCGGTATGTCAATCAAAGCAGGTTTAGTAAATGAAAAGTATGAGATTATTGCAACAAAGAGTGTGCCAACACTAAGAGAAAGACCAGCAGCAGCGGTTTTAAAAGATATGGCAATTTTGTGCAAAGATGTACTTAATGAAGCAAACCTTACAGAAAAGGATATTCATTCTATTGGTATTGGAAGCCCAGGAATCGCTTCACCAGAAGAAGGTGTGATTTTATCATCTAGTAACTTGAATTTCAACCATGTCGATGTACGTACAGAAATGCAAAAGTATTTAAATTGTGACGTTTATGTAGAAAATGATGCGAACTGTGCAGCACTTGGAGAAGCTGTAGCCGGTGCAGCAAAAGGGGAAAAAAATGTAGTTGTTGTTACCTTGGGTACAGGTGTAGGTGGTGGAATTATTACAGAAGGTAAAATTTATCGTGGTGGTTTCTGTGGTGCAGGTGAAGTAGGTCATCAAGTCATTGTGAAAGATGGTATTCAATGTGGGTGTGGCAGAAAAGGTTGTTTTGAACAATATGCATCAGCTACGGCACTGATCCGTGAAGCACAGGAAGCTGCTAAAGAACATATCAATAGTAAAATGGTATCATTTGCTAAAGGCGGACAAATCACTAATATTACAGCGAAAAATGTATTTGATGCAGCCCAAGCTGGGGACCCAATAGCAGCTGAGGTCTTAGGACAGTACTTTAAATATGTTGCTATGGGAATTACAAATATAATTAATATATTAGAACCTAATATGATTGTATTAGGTGGTGGTATGAGTGCACAAAAAGATTATTTAGTAAGACCAATTAAAGAGTTTGTACAAGAAGAAATGTATGGTGGCTTATCATTAAAAACTAAAATTAGAGCTGCAGAGCTTGGTAATGCTGCGGGTATTATCGGTGCTGCACTTTTAGGGACAACGCTTAAATAATTACTTAATAACTTTATATCACTCGTATACAATAAAGCCAACTAGGGAAAAATTTAAAAACCTAGTTGGCTTTATTTAAGTTAAATCTTTTGATTGGTAAGAATGCCTATGCTATAATACAAAAGCAAAGCATCTTGTAACGAGGACAAGAGAAGAGAGACATAAGAGGAGGAAACAAATAATGAGTAATAGTGAAGCACAAGGGCTAAAGCTTGATGTGAAGTTTAAGGTCAAAGATGTACTGCGATATAATATGTCAGTAGCTTGGAAAAATTTATTAAATAAGATTCTTATGATTATAGGAGTACTTGTAACTATTTACTTTATCTATCAGATGTGTACAACAAATGTGGGATGGGATGTATACCTTTCACAGCACATTATTATTTTATTAGTGCCTATATTAATTTTTGCACTTATTCCATGGCGTGTATGGCAGGTAACGCTTTCTCAGATGCAAATGAAGCAGTTTGCTTATGGTGTTACTTATGAGTTTACAAAGGATAGCGTCCATTTAGATCTTGGTGAAGATCAAGATACAGTAAGTTGGGATGTGTTTGTAAAGATTGTAGAGACAAAGCATGATTTTAGACTTTATATGAATGCAGTAAGTGCACAAATCATTCCAAAACATAATTTGACTAGTGATCAAATACAAGCATTCCGTGAAATTATCAAAGCAGCAAAGGCGTCAGGAACATACCAATTAAAACAGTAAACTTAGAAAGTAGGCTAATATGAAGCGATTATTTCATTTATCCACCACTTTGAGACAGTTAGAGTGGTTTCAAAATGACTGGACAAATATTGATGAGTTTGTCAAAAAAAATAATATTGAAGGAGTAGAGCTAGGTCTTACAATGGATTATGATTTAGCACAAATTCCTAAAGAAATCATTACAGGTGTACATTTATCCTTTTATCCGATGTGGTTAGATTTCTGGCGTCAGGACCAGGAAAAACTAAAGAAGCTTTTTAAGAATGAAGAAGAAATTAAAAAGTATTATGGTGGTTTGACACCCGATATACTTATTGAAAATTATAAAAAGCAATATGCTCGTGCTAAAGAGCTGGAAGCTGAATATATGGTATTTCACGTAAGTCACATTTTACCTGAGGATTCATTTACATGGCAATTTGATTATAGTGATGAGGAAATACTTGAAGCAACATTAGAATTAGTTAACGCAGTTTTTGAAGAAAATGAAGAAGGACCACTATTATTATTTGAAAATTTATGGTGGCCAGGCCTTACTTATTTAGATTCAGAGCTAACTAAAAGTTTTATTGAAAGGGTAAAGTATAAGAATAAAGGATATCTTGTAGATGTATCTCATCTAACTTTGACAAACAGTAAAATAGGAAGAGAAGAACAAGCCTACAATTATATAAAAGAAGTGATTACAAATCTAGGGGATACAGCAAAATGGATTAAGGGGATGCACTTAAATAAAGCATTGCCAAAGTTTTATATGCAAAGAGATCATCAGTATCTCTTAGAAAAATATCAACGTGAGAAAGATCCTGTACGAAAACGTAATATTTTGAAACAACATATTAATATGTTAGATGGACATAAGCCGTTTGATCATGAGGTCGCTCAAAAAATTGTGAACCTTATAAAGCCAGATTACTGTGTTTATGAAACGGCACCAGAATCGAGATATGAATTGGCCCATTTTATTAATAAGCAAAATAAAGCGCTGGGGTTATAGGGGGGCGTAAAAATGGCCGCTGGGTACTTGGGCACTTGAGGCGCTACACTCTCTGTAATCTGTGATGCGCTAAGCTCGATAATAAAAGAAATGGTGTGAACTCATTATGCTACGCTGCGTTCAAACACACACCTAAAACCCCTTTTATTATCTTTGCTAAGTACTTAACAAATGAGATTAAGTATCTACATTTATGGTACAAGAACAGAGTACTCCGAAGGCAATCCGCAGTACTCAAGTGCCTAGCTATCTTTTTGCTCACATAAGTCTGGGAAAAGAAAAAGTTAATGAGTTATTTTAAAAAGAGAATGAGTTACTTTGAGAAGGATATGTGCTCTCTTTTGGATGGATAAGTGATCAAAGCTTATTAATCTGGAAGGGGGCTCTTTTTATGTAAAGGTGGAAAAAATAGTAGTTGATTTTGGGTAATAGTCGTTCATAGTGCTGTGAAAAATAAAAGTGAAAATAAAATGTAACAAAAGTTAAATATAAAAAGACATATTTTGGTAAAAAAATTACCATAAACTTGACAGAAAGCTTGATTTTTTATATAATAAATTTGTAATAATTACTTAACAACTAAATGATGAAGAGTATATTAATGTTTTAAGCATGTGGTAGATAAAAAACTTTTTGCTAAAGGCGCTATCTATTAGGTGCTTAGAACATTAAGGATGAAATATAAAATATCAAAAGATAAAGGGAGGACTTGTATATGCAATTAAAGAAAGCGATTATGGGTGCACTTATTGCAGTAGCAGCAATAATGCCTAGCTTAGCATATGGACAAGCATACGGAACAGTAGCAACATCAACACTTAATGTAAGAGAAGGGGCAAAAACAACAGCAAGAATTGTAGAACAAGTTCAATTAGGCGATGTGGTAGAGATTATTGCGGAGCAAGGTGACTGGTTTAAAATTATTTTAGAAGATGACGAAAGAGCTTATGTAAAAGGCGAATATATTACAGTACACCGTGCAGTAGCAACTGTTGAAGTAAATGGTGGTTTAAATGTAAGAGATTATCCATCAACATCTACAGGTAAAGTAATCGGTAAATTAGCATCAGGTGATGAGATTTCAGTACAATACGCAGTAGGCGATTGGTATAAAATTAATCAAGAAGGATTTGAAGGTTTTGTACATAAAGATTATGTAACAGCAGATTTCTTAAAATACCTACCAACTCGAACACTTTCACAAGTAGAACGTGTAAAACTTACACAAGCACAAGTAGAAAATGCAAATACATCTACAACAAAGCCTAGTACAAGTACATCAACAACTTCAAGTAGTGTAACAGTAAACACAAATGTAACAGGTGAAGCAATCGTAAGCTATGCAAAACAATTCTTAGGGAACCCATATGCTTATGGTGGGAATAGTTTAACAAATGGAGTAGACTGTTCAGGCTTTACTTCACAAGTTATGAAAAACTTTGGTATTAGCTTACAAAGAAGCTCAAGTGCACAATTCTCAAATAATGGTTATAGTGTTGAACGTGGTAATGAACAACCAGGTGACTTAATTTTCTATGGTTATAATGGTAATGTTTCTCACGTAGCAATCTATATCGGCGGCGGACAAATTATTCATGCAAATGACGAGCGAACAGGTATTTGCATTAGTAGTGCCTTTTCAAATACAGGAAAACCTGTAATTGGTATTAAACGTGTAATTTAATAAAAAGACGTTATATTAATGGCTTTAACTATTAATATAACGTCTTTTTATTTTGTACGGATAGAAATTAAAAAAACATTAAAATATAAACAATATTATGATAAAATACAGATAATATAGAGAAACCAACTAAACCCTTGAAATATACATGTACATAAATAGTTTTCTCTCAATGATTTCACATGACTCAAACGATGAATAATTAAATCTTATAAATGTGAAATCTATATTACAACTAAAAATGGCGTTTCATAAAATTACTTTAGTAATAGGCTTAATAGAAGGAGGAGCAAGTATGACAATACGAATTGAAAACATGAAGGAAGAACATTGGGAGGAGGTAAGCTGTATCTATAGGCAAGGTATTGCATCAGGACAAGCTACATTTCAAAGAGAATGTCCTAGCTATGAAGAATGGGATGCAAATCACCTAGTACAGTGCCGTTATGTGGCGTTAGAGGGTGAGAAAGTCGTAGGATTTGTTGCGATTAGTCCAACATCTAAGCGCGCGGTTTATAAGGGCGTTGTGGAGTTAAGCATTTATGTTGATGAGGCCTACCGAGGAAAGGGTATAGGCAGTAGGTTGATGTCACGTCTATGTGAGGAATCGGAAGAGGCAGGCTTTTGGACATTGTATGCTGCAATTATTGCAGAAAATAAAGCGAGTATTGCGCTTCATAAAAAATGGGGATTCCGAGAAATTGGTTACCGTGAAAAGATTGCTAAGGACAAGGATGGGATATGGCGTAATATGATTTTAATGGAACGTCGTAGCAGTAAAATATATTAAGGATGATATGAAGATGGGCATCATGTATGATTAATGCAGATGTGCATCTTTATTTTTTTATATTGACATTAAGGCGTAGATAGGTTATAACTGTGTATATAAGATATACACAGTTATAACGGATAGATAGACAGTAAGACAACAAAAAGTCTAGGCATTAAAAGGAGTAGAACTATGGATATTATTATTGTAAATGATAGTGCCACCCCCTTATATGAGCAGATGACAAGCCAAATTAAGGCATTGATTCTAAAAGGAGAACTGGCACAAGGTGAGCTTTTACCATCTATTCGGATGATGGCAAAAGAACTTAGGGTAAGCATTATTACAGTGAAGCGTGCTTATGAGGAATTAGAGAAAGAGGGATTTGTACAAACTACACCTGGAAAGGGAACCTATGTGTCCTTAGCCAATAAGGAACGTTTAAAGGAAATACAAATCAGTCAAATTGAGGAGCAACTGGAGCAAGCCATTATTGTAGCTAAAGGCATCAATATGAGCTTAGAAGAAATTAAAGAACGTGTTGAACTGATTTATGAGGAGGTCTAAATATGTTAGCAGTAAAATTTAATAATGTAAAAAAACAGCTGGGAGATTTTGAGTTAAATATTCCTTCATTAGGTATTCAAAAAGGTTATATTACAGGATTTATTGGTCAAAATGGTGCAGGGAAGACAACGACTATGAAGTTAATGTTAGATATGATTCGCATGGATACAGGGGATATTGAAATAGAAGGATTAAATATAAAGGTAGCACCAGAAAAGATTAAGGCAAAGATTGGCTATGTGGGAGAGCCTACAGGGTATCCTGAAGAAAGTAGATTGAAACATATTAAAAAGATGGTCGCACCTTTTTATGAGGCATGGGATGAGAATTTGTTTAAAAAATACATTGCATATTTTAGTCTTAATTTAGATAAGAAATATGGCGAGCTTTCTACAGGGCAAAAGAAGCAGTTTGATTTGGTCATGGCATTAAGCCACAAACCGGAGCTTATTTTACTAGATGAACCAACAGCTGGGTTAGACCCTGTTGTAAGAAATGAAATTCTAGAGTTATTGATGCTGCATATGCAAGATGAAAAGGTAACTATTTTTTATTCAACACATATTACGTCTGATTTAGAAAAAGCTTGTGATTATCTTGTGTATATTCAAAAGGGAAAGATTATAATGAATGTAGAAAAAGATGAATTGCTAAGCCAGTATTGTATTGTGAGAGGTGCTAAGGAGCTTTTTAATGATGAGGAAATAAAAAAAGAACTCTTAGGGGTGAGACAAACAAGTTTAGGCGGAGAAGCACTTGTTAAAAATCGTAAGATTGCAGAAGAACTTTTTGGCGACGAAGTGAAATACAGTAAGCCGACTATTGAAGAGATTATGGTGTTTTTAGCAGAGGAAAGAAGGTTTTAGTGATGAGAATGACAATGAAGTTAGTTAAAAAAGATTTTATGCATTTAGGCTATTCGCTTAAAAGTTTAATTTTAAGTTGGTTAGTGTTATGTACATTGTTACCATTAGTTAATTTAGGGGTTGCATTAGCTATGCCAGCATTAGGGGCTTATTTAGCTTTTTATAGCATGATGAGCTATGAAGAGAAAAATAAGGGGAGCTTATTAACAAGTGCATTACCAGTGACTAGAGAAGCTATGTGCAATGCACAATACGTAGAAATATTCATTTATATTATAGCGGGTATTATTTGTAGTAGTATAGGTCTAGGGATTAAGCGTTTAATAGATAATGTGGATTTATCGGTATTAGCTAGCATAAGTGTTATGTTTAGCTTTGGGATAATCTATGTCAGTATTATTTTGCCTTGCGTATTTTATTTTGGGACAGCTAAATCAAGATATATTTTAATGATTACTTATGGTGTGACATTTGGAGGTGCAACAGCATTCAATATGGCTGAAAAAAGTAACCTGACCTTATATCTTCAAAGAATAGGAAGCGGTATAAATGGTAGTATTATTCTTCTTATTGCATTACTTATTGGCGTTATTTCTTATTTTATAAGTCTAAAGATTTTCCAAAATAAAGATTTTAAATAATGGAAACATAGGAAGTTTTTATCATATATTGTAATAGAGGCATTGATGGAGATTCCTAGGATGAGTGAAATAAATCGCATGGTTGTACGTTCTAATAATACAATACGTAGTGAAAATATAGAAACAACCTTAAGCAATGATGATGGCTTTTTACGCGTTAAGGTAACAATCCGTGGCGTAGAGCCCAATCGAACGATTGCAATAGGGGTTGTATTACTCCAAAATGGAAGAACTTATGCTACAAGTTCTCAATCTGTTACTTCAGGGAGAGGGTGTAATGGCGGCCTGACAAATGTAAGCCGTGAGTTTGAATTTGTTATTATTGGTAGCGAAGGTGATTCTTATGAAACACGAGTAGTTGCACATTACATTTGTGGTTAATGCATATGCGAACAATATATTATAAAACATAAAAAAGTCTAGGTGAGAAATAACCTAGACTTTTAATTTATTAATAGGAAATAATTAAACCACCACGTTCAGCGTAATAAGAAGTAAGGCCTCTAGTTGGTAAAATATGAATTTCACAACTTGGACAAAGTTCTAATAAAAGTTCTTTGATTTTAGTTGCCCCTTCTAGATTATTGCAGTGGTGAATATAAACAGTACGTTCTGATAGGTTAACCTTTTCGGTCATTTTTTCAACAATGGCTTTATAAACCTTTTTCTCACCACGAATCTTTTGTAAGATTTGAATAGTGCCTTCAGGACTTGCGCCTGCAAGTGTACGTATACCTAATTGGGTGGCAAGGTAACCAGAGAATTTAGAAACACGACCGGCTTTAACAAGATTTTCATAAGAGCTTAAAGTGAAAAGTAAGTAAATGTTTTTTACGTAAGTATCAAGAGCTGTGGTTACTTCTTCGAAGCTTTTGCCGGCTTCAATAAGCTCATTTGCTTTTTGAATACAAAGGACCATAGATCCTGCTGTAGCTAATGTATCTATGACATGAATGTTTTTCTCTGGATGCTGTTCAAGGACCATATCTTTAGCCAGAACGGCGCTGTTATAGCAACCACTTAAGTTATGAGAAATAGTAAAAACGATGACATTATCTGCTTCCTTATAAGCCGCAGCAAAGGCATCTGGTGAAGGACAAGCACTAGATGATGATTCTTTACAGTTACTCATGGCATCTAACATTTCGTTCACATTTAAGTCTTCATTATCAATATATTCTTTACCGCCAATCATGAAACTTAAAGGAATATTTGAAAAGCTAGCGGCTTTTGATTTAAAAAGTGATTCTGGTAAATCACATGAACTATCTGCAACGATTCTCCAATTCATAAGAACCTCCGTTATGTTTTGTTGTTATTATGATAAGTAGTTTTTAAGACTACATAGTATGTTATATATATTATAAAATATAACCGTTAGAAGGAAAAAAGTCAATATATATTTTGATAATTAAAGTAGTTAACTGTATTTTGTCCATTTAAGCGTATTTTTATAAAAGAAAATAGTCACATCTTAAGATGATGTTACATACTATGCTAGTAATTATAAAATATAGAGGAGGACTTCATATGCTAGGAGAAAGTCTAAAAGATATAAGGACTTATCTAGAAGAGTGTGGTCAAAGTCTTCCAAGCTGCATGATAGAATCTGTGGAAGATTTGTATGTAAGTTTATACATTGCAAAACAGCTAGTACATCTAGGCAAAAAGGAAGAGGCCTTTAGCATCCTAAAAGAAGTTTATGAAAAGGATTTATTTAAATATGATAAAGGGGCTTATGGGCTTTATGAAGACTATGTAGAAGATAAGGTTGAGTTTTTAGAAAGATTGGCGGCACTTAATCTAGAGGTAACGCAAGACTTGAAGATGAGTATTGCGTATATTGATGAGGCACTGAATTTATTAGACGGTGAAGAAAGTGTAGCACCGTATATTGATATAAAAAAGGTTAAACAGACAAAAAAGAATTATGTTAAATTACTTTTTAATAGTTTATAAATGAATTTATTACTATGAAAAAAACTGCCATGAAGCTTCGTGGCAGTTTTTAGCGTTTAAACGTGTGTGGGGGATATGTGATTAATGGTTTCATCGGTGTTACCTTTGTAAAGTAGTTTAAGAACAATTGGTGTTGTAATGGAGGAAGCAAGGACTAAGAAAATAACGGCGGTGAAAAGAACAGGATCAAGAAGATTGGCAGCTAGTCCTTTTTGCGCAATAATTAAGGCAACTTCTCCTCTAGCCATCATGCCGGCACCGATACGTAGTGCATCTTTTGTTTGAAATTTAAAGAGTTTAGCACCTAAGAAACAGCCAAGTGCTTTAGAAAGAAGTGCAACTAATATAAAGCTAATAACAAAAAGGAGTACTGTAGGTGTGACACCGGCTATTTTCGTTTTAATGCCAATGCTAGTAAAGAAAATTGGGCTAAAAATCATGTAGGAATTCGTATCAATTTTTTGAACGATATATTCAGATGAACGAATATTACAAAGTACAATACCAGCCACATAGGCGCCTGTAATATCTGCAATACCGAAATATTCCTCTGCAATATAAGCGAAGAGTAAGCAAAGTGCAAAGCCATAAATAGGAATTCTGCGCTTTTTGCCATATTTAGCATCAAATCTTCTAAAGAGTGCATTAATAAGGAAACCAAGAAGACCAGAGACAATAAAGAATGAAATCGTATTAAAGATAACAGTAAAGGGCGCGCTATTTGGTTTTTTAAGACCAATAACAAAAGTTAAGATAACAATACCGATGACATCATCAATGATGGCGGCACTTAAGATGGTTGTCCCAACTTTGCCTTTTAATTTACCCATTTCACGGAGTGTTTCGACCGTAATGCTAACAGATGTAGCAGTAATAATAACACCGATAAAAAGTGACTGAAAGAAAGCTTCAGAGCCAATTGGTGCAAAGCCGTAGATGGTAGCATGTAATAAATAGCCACCGATTAGTGGTACTAAAACACCAAAACTGGCAATACATAAAGCAGCAGGACCGGTATGCATCAATTCTTTTAAATCTGTTTCAAGACCAGCAGTAAACATAAGCATAATAACGCCGAGTTCAGCCATAGTTACCAAGAAATCACTTTCACTTACAATGCCTAAAACATTCGGGCCGATTATAAGACCAGCCACAAGAACCCCTACAACTTGTGGTAAGTGCAGTTTCCTAAATAGGATTCCGAATAATTTGGCTGCAATAAGAATTACCGCGAGGTCTAGAAAACATTCATAAGAAAGCATTTTATCACCCATTCTATTATAAGATATATTTTGATATAACTATAGATTTCACATTTATAAATTTTAGTTATTCATGATCTTTAGCAATGTGAAATCATTGAGAGAAAACAACTTACGCACATGTATATTTTAAGTTTTTAGTTGGTTTCTCTATATAGATTTCACATTTATAAAATTTAGTTATTCATAATCTTTAGCAATGTGAAAGCATTGGGAGAAACCAATTTACCTACATGTATATTTCAAGGTTTTAGTTGGTTTCTCTATAATTATAGTATTTAAATTTCAAATATTCAATAAAATCAAAGAAATAAAGGGATAGAAAGATAAAAATGACATCGTGCATAAATGTTTAATAAATAATATACAGGGCATTATTAAAAGAGAAATCCATAAACTATATGCCATGCATAAAATATGTTAAAATAGAAACAGAGAACTAAAGAGAGGGCGGTGAAGTTATGCAACCAATCGAATTTATACTAGGGAGATCTGGAGCAGGTAAAACTAACTATTGCTATGAAGCAGTTGCTAAGGAACTTGAAGAAGAGGCATATGGGAGTCTGATTGTCTTAGTACCAGAGCAGTTCAACCTACAGACACAGAAGGACTTAGCGAAGAAGCTTTATCCAGGGCTATTGCGTGCAGAAGTCTTAAGTTTTAATACGCTAGCACGTAGCGTTTTTCAGGAAGTCGGTAAAGAAAATATCCCTGTTATCGAAGACTTGGAACGTATGATTATTTTAAAAAAGGTCATTGAAGAACATAAAAAAGAATTAGTATTTTATAAAAAGAATATCAATAATACAGGATTTATAGAATCTGTTAATCGTCTTATTACGATGTTTGAACAATCCGGTTTAGGACAAGCAGAGTTAGAAGAAATGATAGGAAGTGAGGCTGTAACGTCCTTATTTCAAAGTAAACTTGTAGACCTTCAAAAGATTTATGGTTATTTTGAAGAATATATCAGCACACAATTTTTAACGATTGAAAAGAACATGAGCCTTTTGGCACAATCTATTCATAAGAGTAAGACACTCAGTCAGGCACAAATATGGATTGATGGCTTTTATGGCTTTACAATGACGCAGTTAAATATCATTAGGGAATTGATGAAGAAGGCAAAGAAGGTCAGCATTACCTTACCTATGGATCGTGTGTATGGTTTGACGGAAAAGGTACGCACAAGCCATCCATTTTATGAGAGTATTCAAATGTATCAACGGTTAATGGGAATATGTGAAGGAGAGAAGCTTACTTATAAAACCAAATTTTTAACACCAGTATATGAAGAAGGTTTATTGGCACCAGAGTTTATTCATTTAGAAGAAAATTACTTAAAGCCTTATCAGCAACCTTTTAAAGAAGAAAGCAATGCCATTCGTCTAAATACCTATAGCTGCCGTATGGAAGAAGTAGAAGCAGTGGCAAAGCGTATTGTGAGTTTAGTGCGTGACGAAGGTTATCGTTATCATGATATTGCCCTTATTGTAGGTGATGTAGCGGAATACAAATCACTTATTCAAAGTAGCTTTAAAGAATATGAGATTCCATATTTCCTGGATATTAAGCGTAATATTCACACAAATAGTTTAGTGGCTGCCATAGAAGGTGTACTGGATGTGGTGACAGGAAGCTACAGCTATAAAAGCATGATGGCATTTTTAAGAACGTATATGCTGCCTATTTCAAGAGAAGATATTGATATTTTAGAGAACTATATTTTAGCTTATGGCATCAAAGGAAAGAAAAAATGGCAACAAGAATGGCAATATGATACGGAAGAAAGTGAACTGCAAGCACATATTAACGCAGTACGCCTTCAAATATTAGAACCTATTATGGCATTTGAAAAACGTATTAAAGAAGGAAAGGTAGAGGGGCAAATCAAAGTAGTAGATCTTACAAGTGCACTATTTTATTTCTTGCAGGAAATAGGTGCTTATGAAACACTGCAAAAAATGATTGCCAAGAATAAAGAAGAAGATAACCGCTTACTTGAACTTGAAAATACGCAAATTTGGGGGCAGATTATAGAAGTATTTGAGCGTCTTGTAGACCTTTTAGGTGATGAACGATTAGATGTCAATACGTATAAGCGTATTTTGGAAACCAGCTTTTCTTATCTCAAGATGGGTGTTATTCCGCCTGCTAGTGATGAGGTATTAATTGGAGAAATTGAGCGTACAAGGTTGCCACGTCTTAAGGCACTCTTTATATTAGGAACCAATGAAGGGCTGATTCCAAAGACAGATGAAGCAACCCCTATTTTTTCAGATATGGATAAGGTTACATTAGGCCAGCTCTGTGAAACAGGTAGTGAAGCAAAAGGGCGCTTCAGTGATTTGATTATTAATCAGCCCCTATATGGTGCGGCCTTTATGGTTTATACTACCTTGACACGTGCCACTAAGAAGCTTTATTTAAGTGCGGCTTTAAGTGATGAAAATGGTAAGCCATTAAGACCTTCTTTAATTTTTTATCGCTTAGGGAAAATGTTTAGACAGCCAGCTGAGGATAAACATATGAGTTTATTAGATGAGGTGTATCGCCCATTGCCTACATTTGGTTATATAGGTAGCCGTCTTAGAGAATATATTGAAGGCCGTGAGCAGGGAGAGGACTGGAAGGATGTGGTGAGCTGGTATGCTACTTCACCTGCTTGGAAGGAGCGATTAAAAGGTTTAGGCGACTATTTATTCTATAGCAATCAGCAACATTATTTAAATCCTGAAACAACAAAGTTACTTTATAATGAGCCCGTTTTAAAAACAAGTATTTCACGTCTTGAGAACTTTAGAAACTGTGCATGTTGTTACTTTATGAAATATGGTATTAAAGCAGAAGAGCGTAAGGTCTTTGAGTGGAATAGTGCAGAAGTGGGAACGCTTTTCCATGCGACATTAGAGCAATATCCTAAGGAACTAGCTCTCATGGGGACTACCTGGACGGAGGCACAGCCACAGGAAATGCAGGTAGCTGTTAAAAAAGCTACGGATTCGGCCATGGAGCAGCTTAAACGTCTACAAAGGGATTCAGGTCGCTTTAAATATACGGCTTCTAAAGTGGAGAAAATGGCAAGACGTGCTATTAAGGCTTTAACTACACATCTTAAAAATGGAGAATTTAGGCCTGTAGGTTATGAAATTAATTTTGGGGAAGGCCAAGGTTTCCCGCCAATTCAAATTGATATTGATGAAAGCCGCAAGGTTTATATTACGGGGCAAATTGACCGTGTAGATATATATTACAAAGATCCTGAAACAAGCTATGTGAAAATATTAGATTATAAAACAGGTAACAAAAACTTTAATTTATTAGAAGTTTATTATGGACTACAATTACAGCTCCTGTTATATTTAGATGCCTATTTAAAACTTAATCATGCCTATGAACCAGGAGGGGTATTCTACTTCCATATTAATAATCCGTATGTCACCTACAAAGTAGGGATGGAAGAGGATGAGATTGAAGCAAATCATATGAAACAGTTTAAACTTTCAGGTCTTGTATTAGAGCAGATGGAAGTTATTAAGGCATTAGATAAAACTGGAACAGGTTCAACTATTCCAGTCACACTTAATAAAGATGAAAGTGTCAGAAAAGGTTCTTCTACAGCAACAACAGAGCAGTTTGAACTTTTAGAAGAACATATTATAGATGCAGTAAGAGACTTGGGAACACAAATACTAGAGGGTAAAGTAAGTGCTAAACCATTTAAGTTAGGAGATAAAAATCCTTGTGTATACTGTATTTACAGCACAATTTGTCAATTTAACGAAAGTCAGCCAGATAACTGCTTTGATAAGCTGGAAAACTTAAGTAAAGAAGAAATATGGCGACGTATTGAGAGCAAAGAGGAGGGATTTTAAATGGCATGGACACCAGCGCAACAAGCCGCCATTGATAAACGTGGGGCCAATATTTTAGTTTCAGCTGCAGCAGGTTCAGGAAAAACTGCCGTTTTAACAGAGCGTGTATTAAAGCGTATTATGGGGAGTGACACAGAAGCACCCATTGAAATAGACCGCTTCCTCATTGTAACCTTTACAAGTGCAGCAGCGGGGGAAATGAAAGAGCGTATTACAGCCAAACTAGGTGAACAGATGCAAAAGCTTCAGCTTGAAGAAAATATGGAAGACCCTAAGGTAATGGTAAAAGTAAATTATTTAGAGCGTCAGATGGCACTGGTACACAAAGCCTCTATTTCAACGATTCACTCTTTTTGTCTAAAGACTATCAAAGCGTACTTTAACCGTTTAGATATTGACCCTAATATTAAAGTAGGTAATCAAGCAGAACTTGAGATTATGAAGATGGAAATATTAGAAGAGCTTCTAGAAGAATGTTTTGAGGAAGAAGATGAAGACTTTTTAGCACTTGCTGATGTATATGGCAATGTGCAGGGAATGGCTACGTTAATAAGGCTTATTTTGGATGTGTATACCTTTTCAAAAAGTACACCTTTTCCAGAGGAGTGGCTTAAATTACAAGTAAGACATTTAAAGACACCCTATCAGACAGTGTCAGAGATGCCTTGGGCGGATGCAATTAAACAAATGATTTATGATCAGATAAAAGATATTAAAATCATTTATAAAGATGCCTTAGCCCTTTGTAATTTGCCAAATGGCCCTATGCTTTATGGACCAACTTTAGAAAATGATGTTAAACCTTTAGAAAACATTGACGCACATACTGATTTAGATACATTAATGGAAGCTGTAAAGCAGATAAGTTTTGCAGCACTTCCACGTAAAAAACAAGAATGTGATGAAGCGCTCAAGGAAAAGGTTAAAGCTTATCGTGATTTAGCAAAAGAAGTTGTAAAAGATATACAAAGTGATTTAGCATTTGTAGAAGACCCTAAATTGAGCGCACAGCTTCCTAAAGTAGGTGAACTGATGGAAAAGTTGGTAGCGCTTATTAAAGAATTTGAACAGCGTTATAGTGAAGCCAAGCAAAAAGCAGGTGTAGTAGATTATAGTGACCTTGAGCATTTGTGTATGAAACTTTTGGTAGAACCTGAGTTTGACGAAAAAGGAGAGTATACACTTCATTATACAGATGTGGCAAAAGAGTTAGGTGCCTTTTATAAGGAAGTATATATTGATGAATACCAAGACAGTAATACAGTGCAGGAAACGATTTTAGGTGCTGTGGCAAATGCCAATAAGGAAGCACATACGACAAGGTTTATGGTAGGAGATATGAAACAGAGTATTTATCGTTTCCGTCTTGCAAATCCATTAATCTTTGCTGAGAAGTATCAGAAGTTTGATAAGCATCAGTTAGAGGAGAGTGAAGCACAATGCATGCAAGAAGCTACCTCAGAGGGAAAAAGTCCTATTCAAGATATTTGTATCGACTTATCTCAGAACTTTAGAAGCCGAGATAACATTTTACAAGGTGTTAATGATATTTTTGAACAGGTAATGAGTACAGAAGTAGGCGAGCTAGAATATGATGATTATGCAAAGTTATATGTAGGAAATCTTTATAATGAAGGGAATAGTGAAGGTTTAAGTCCTCATAGTTTAGCTGAAAGTATAGAAGTACATGTTTTAGAGACGAAAGAGCCAGAGGTAAGCACTGAAGGGGAAGAAAATAGTCTTGAGGACCTTAAAAAAGTGGAATGTGAAGCTCTAATGGTAGCAGGCCTAATTGATAAACTCTTAAAAGGAGAAGGTAATCCAACGCATATATTTGATAAGGAAATTGGTGATTATCGCAAGGTGGAGCCAAGAGACATTGTTATCTTATTACGTGCAACGAAAGAAAAAGCTTCTATTTTTGAAACGGCACTGATTAATAGAGGAATAGGTGCTTATGCAGATGTAAGTGATAATTTCTTTGAAGCCATAGAGATTCAAACTATTATTAGTTACTTACAGATTATCGATAATCCGCTTCAAGATATTCCACTTTTAACCGTACTGCGTTCACCTATTGTAGGACTTAAGTTAGATGATCTTGTTCATATCCGCAAGACGCAAGAAGAAGGCTGCTTCTTTGAAGCTTTAGAAGCTTACTTACAAAGAGAAGATGCTAAGGAAAGTGTGAGAGTTTTCCGCAAGCAGTTAGAACTATATCGCGAAGCAAGCGCCGATTTACCGATAGAAGAATTAATTGCTAAGTTATATGTAGAAACAGGCTACTATCGCTATGTTTCTATGTTGCCAACAGGTGCTAAGAAAAAGGCAAACTTAAGTCTCCTTAAAAAGTATGCAGCTCAATATGAAAACATGAATAACGGAAAGCTCTTCGGGTTCCTTCAATATGTGACTAAATTGCAGCAAACAACAGATGGCTTACAAGAAGCCAAGTTAGTAGGAGAAAGTGAAAATCTTGTGCGCATTATGAGTATTCATAAAAGTAAAGGGTTAGAGTTTAGTGTCGTTTTCTTATGTGACACGGGTAAAAAGTTTAACCATAGTGACATTATGAAAAATGTATTATTACACAATGATTTAGGGATTGCACCAGACTATATGGATACAGAGATGTATGTAAGATACCCAACAATACCTAAGATTGCAATTAAAAACAAAATTATTTCTGAGAATATTTCAGAAGAAATGCGTGTTTTATATGTGGCTTTAACAAGGCCTAAAGAGAAGCTTTTCATTACAGGAACAGTTTCAGATATGGAAAAGGCAGCAAAAAAATGGAGCATGTTTGCACGCCGTGAAAATAATAGCATTTTACCACTGGGGGTTAAAAAAGCAGGTTCCTATTTAAACTGGATTGGAATGAGTTTATACGCCCATAGTGAAATAAGTGCTGTAAGAAGTTTGATAGGTGATGAAAATAGTATTTGTTTTAAAGGAAAATCCAAATGGCAGTTGACTGTTTGGGATAAAGCAAGTCTTGGCATGGAAAATAAGATGCAGGAGTTGCATCAAAAAGATGAAAGAGAGCTGCTAGAAAATTGGGATGCTGAAAAGGTATATGGGGACTATAAAGAGGAAATTGATAGAAGGTTGAGTTTCACCTATCCACATGAAGCAGCCATATATCTGCCTACTAAGTTATCTGTTTCAGAAATAAAAAGAGAAGCACAAAAGCAAGTTAGTGAAATAGGTCAAGTAGAAGAAAGTCTTATAGCACCTCTTAAAGTGGCAGATGAAATGCCTGTCCCACATTTTATTAAAAATGAAGAAGTTATTGCAGGTGCAAAACGCGGAACGCTTATTCACAGTATTTTTGAACACTTAGATTTCTTGAAATTCAATACCTATGAAGCCATTAAAGAAGAGCTTATAAGGTTGATTGGTGAAAAGCAGCTGCAAGAAGAAGTGCTACAAGTGGTTTCAATAAAACGTCTTGTAGAAATGGCAAATTCTAAGATGGTGCAGCGTATGAAGACTGCCAAACATGTATGGAAAGAAAAACAATTTATTTATTTGGCTAAAGCAAATGAAGTATCTGAAAACTATCCAGAAGATGAAGAGATTTTGATTCAAGGGATTGTCGATACATTTTTCTTAGAGGAAGATGGTCTTGTAATTATTGATTATAAAACAGATTATGTAGCACCAGAAAACCAAGAAGAAAGTATCAAGCGTATTAAAGCGCGCTATACAAAGCAACTTGATTTATATGAAGAAGCACTACATCAGATTACCGGAATACCGGTTAAAGAAAAAGTTATTTATTTGTATAATATTAATCAGTGGATTAATTGTTAGGCTGATGAAAGCTATAAAAATAGGTTGACATTCAAGTTGAATGCCAACCTATTTTTATAGTTTTATAATGGTAGGCCTTACTGGTTATTTGATCCACCGATAGAAGTATAATAGGCTTCGGCTAAAAGCTTTTCAAGTCCAGCCATGTTTCTGATAGCCTGAGACATACCACTTGTAAGGATATTGGCCTTATCCATGCTAGATTGCCAAGAAAACATACCGCCTAAGCATTTCTCAACAACATAAAGCCCTTTGAAATAGATAGAAAGAAGATTGTCGTAGGAGTAAACGAAGTTACCACGGGAATCAACGACATAAGCTGCCTTAGCTGTATTGTCCCATCGGATTTGATAGCCATCTTGATTTAAGAAGTTTTTACGTAAATCATCAAAAGTTTTTGTATCTGTCGCACCATAGCGGCCATAGAATGGGATACCTAATAAAATCTGATAAGATGGCATGCCAGCAGCAATTAAATTATTAACCTGACCATCAATACTTGTATTATTAAGGGCAAGCTCAGAAGGATAGAGGTTTGCTTGATGTTTAGCGGCACCTGGACCTGTTTCACCAGCAGTAAAGTCATAGGCCATTAGGTTAAAGTAATTAATAATAGGTGCGATGTTAGCAATCTCTACGCTATTGATATAGGAGGTTTCACCAGTACCCGCCACACTAATCCAAGCATCTGCGCCTAAAACATCACGCAGAGCTGTAAGGAGCAAGGTGAAGTTTTCTGTATCTTGTGGTCTAGATTTAATACCAGCAGCACTAGAACCAGGATATTCCCAGTCAATATCAATACCATCAAGACCATATTCATCTACCCAGCGTTTGGCTTCTCTAGCAAAAGCATAGCGGGAAGTAGGCGTAAGCGCAGCATCTGAGAAACCATCTGCACCCCAGCCACCAATGGCAAGTATAATTTTAATGCTAGGATTTTCTGATTTTAAGTTAACGAGTTCTTCTAAGTAGCGGGTGGAATAGACGGTAAATGTACCATCTGGATTAATGAGGGCAAAAGCATAGATGGCAAAGTCCAAGAGATTGGCATCCACGTTACTGGGATTACCTAAAACATACTCACCAACGATAGGGGATGTAACTTGACAGTATGGGTTTGTACCAATGGGTTGGTTTTCTGTACTTTGAATAGGCTGTGGTCTATAAGAATTCTTTACCCCTTCGAAAGTACTAACGATATTTTGAAGTTCTACATTATTAAGTACAGGAACAGAGAATTGTTCGACTAAAGTTTGCTCTGGTGAAATGAGTAAAACTTCTGTATTTGCTTGTCGCATATTGGTATGTGCAAGACCGATGATTTTACCAATTCTACCTTCACGGTCATCTACAATAGGAAATGGCATCTTGTAATTTCCTAAATGTACAGTAGAATAAAACCAAGATAAATGCGCAGCATTTTGGTCCATACATACAGGTAAGACTTGAAGTGAAAGCTTTTTTAAGGTAGATGCATGTTTCATCAGTGTAATAATTTCGTTTTTACGTGCAGTATTGAATGCAGTAGGACTACAAACCAATAGTACCCATTGTCCTTTATAGCTATTAAGATCCACAAGGCCTTGTGTGCTAGAGGCGGTAAAAGAGGGGACTTTAGAGCCAACTTGTAATAAACCCATCTAATCACTCCTTAAAAGCATAAGTATTCAATCTTATACTATTCAAGTAAAAGTTGTCCTATGATAGGCGATTTATAATAAAGAAGGTCCTAGCACCAAATAAAGAGAAAAAACATATGATAAAAATAGCTTTAAAGAAATAGGTGATATGATGAGCTGTTTTCAACCAGGTTTTAGTCGTTTTTGTGGGGGATGCAGTTGCCTTAACTCGCCACAAGGTGCCATTATATTTTCAGTCATTATAGGGCTTTTGCTAGTTGATGTACTCGATAAAGAAGGATTGGAAGATGTGGGAAATATTGTGCTTACAATTGGTCAAATGTTAGTCACAGCAGGTGGACTTTGCTAAATACTTATATTAAGTAGTTATATATAGGAGAAAGAGAAGAGCGTGAATATAGGCCCACTAGGTATCTGGGCTATAAGCAAAAAGGAACTGTATGAAATTCATACAGTTCCTTTTTGGTATTATCGGTATAAAAAAGTTTTATAAAATCATACCAAGTAGTTTATTGCTACGTTCTACGAAATCATACATAGCTTCTGCACTTAAGCTTTGATTAGCAAGAAGCGCAAGGTCATAAAGCTGTTTGCAAACTAAAGTTTTAGTTTCATCATTTAAATCTTTATGAGCAAGGGCGTCTACAAGTGGATGATTTTGATTAAGGACAAGTGTCATTTCTGTTTCTGGAGCACCCATACCCATCATATTGTACATTTTCATCATTTCTTGCATACGTCTGCTTTCTTCTGAGATTAAAATCATAGAAGCTACATGATTTGATTTTAAGTTTTCTACGCTCACTTTAAGTTTGTCATTACCAACTTTTTCTTTGAAAAGTGTTGTGAGATTTTCTTCATAAGTTTTATCTGCTGCTTCACCTTTTAAAGCATCTGAAATGTTAGAGTCAATACGTTTGAATTTTACTTCATGATTGCTGTACTCAAGATGAGAGATAAATGGTGCATCAATAGAATGTTCAAGATAAACTGCTAAGAGTTCATTATCTTTAAACATCTTGATGTACTGAGATTGTTGTTCCTTATTTGAAATATAGAAGACAGTATTTTCATTTGTATCTTTTACTTTTTCAAGATATTCATTAAGTGTGACATAGTCTTCATTGGTTGTTTTAAATAAGATATAGTCTTTCATTTTATCAAAGAACTTGCTTTCTTTTAGGCAGCCATATTTGATAAATGGTGCAATATCATCCCAGAATTTTTTATAAGTTTCATTTTCTTTCTTAGAAAGTGAAATAAGTTTATCAGCCACTTTTTTAGTAATGTAGTCTGCAATTTTAGTAACGAAGCCATCATTTTGAAGTAAGCTTCTTGAAACGTTAAGTGGTAAATCAGGGCAATCAATAACACCTTTTAATAAAAGTAAGAATTCAGGAATAACTTCTTTAATATTCTCAGCTACGAAGACTTGATTGTTATAAAGTTTAATACGTCCTTCAACAGTTTCGAGTTCATGTGAAAGTTTAGGGAAGTAAAGGATACCTTTTAATCTAAAAGGATAATCCATATTTAAATGAATCCAAAAGAGTGGTTCGTTGAAATCTGAGAATGTTTTACGATAAAAATCTTTATACTCTTCATCTGTACATTCTGAAGGTTGTTTTACATATAAAGGGTGTGAATCATTGATTGGTTTAGGTTCATCAGAAATAGGTGCTTCTTTCACTTCACCGTTTTCATCTACATCAACAGGTTCTTGAGCCTTTTTCTCTGCTTCAGCTTTTCTTTCAGCTTCTTTTTGCGCGTCAATGACATAAATAGGTACTGGCATGAAAGAACAGTATTTTTCAATTGTTTCAGAAAGTGTATAGTAATCTAAGAACATTTCACTTTCTTCATTGATATGGAGCGTAATGGTTGTACCACGAGATGTACGGCTACCTTCAGAAAGTTCATAAGTTGTCCCGCCATCACATGTCCATTTTACAGCAGTTCCCGTTTGATAAGAAACTGTATCGATATCCACTGTATCAGCTACCATAAAGACAGAATAGAAACCAAGTCCGAAATGTCCAATGATTTGGTCTTCGTTCATTTTATCTTTGTATTTAGCCAAGAAATCTTCAGCACCAGAAAAAGCAATCTGCGTAATATATTTTTCGATTTCTGCTTCTGTCATACCGATACCATTGTCAGCAAAAGTAAGTGTCTTAGCTTCTTTATCTAAAGTAACAACAACCTTAAAATCTTCGCCGAGGGTATCTGTAGCTTCACCCATATCACAGAGTTTCTTAAATTTTAAAATGGCATCACAGGCATTTGAAATTACTTCACGTGTAAAAATATCATGGTCTGAGTAGAGCCATTTTTTGATAATAGGGAAAATATTTTCACTATTAATTGATAAATTACCTTGTTTAGACATAAAGGTACCTCCTTAGATATTTATCTTTTAATGCAACAAGTATAAAATACAAATTTGAAGAAAATATAATGAATATTAAACTATTTTTTTGATTCTAATTTTTTATTAGTATAAATAAGACCCCCTAAACATAAAAGAAAGGCTAAGATAGAAAGAATAGTAATAAGCAGGTGATGGAGTAAAAAACATCCTGTTAAAAATTGAATGATTGTCATGATTATGAGGCAGATAAAACTAGTATGAAGCTTTTCGTAATTCATAATACATCTCTCCTTAAATAAATAAAATGAAAGTGACCTACTGCATAAGGGTAGGCCATGCTATAGGTCACTTATATGTTACATAAAATTATATTTAAACAAGAATTGTTTCATTTTTTCATCCCATAGTTTATCAGCACTTTGGTCTAATGTAAAGGTTTTATAAGAAGTACCAGTGCTGCAACTGATTTGATTATCTTTAAAGTGAATATTAAGGTAGAAGGCAGAGGCTTCTGGGGCTAAAGTAGCAGTTTTAGCTGCATTCGTACCTAATACGATTTTAAAGTAAGTTGGCATTTTACTACCTTGCATCAGCTCGTATACATTTTTGCGAAGTTCTCCCCAAGTGAGCAGCTTTGAATAAGTTTCACCATTTAAGGTATCAAAGTAATCCATATTACGTCCGCCATCAATCACAAGTTTAAAGGCAGCATGAATGATGACTTCTTTAACTTCAAATGTATCAAATAAATCAGATTTCAAAAGCTTTGCCATAAATTCTTTACGGTTAGAAATAGGATAAGTTTGCATAGATTCCTCCTTCTTTTAATTAATCGTAGTATACTTTTTCCATACAAAGGCCATTGGCAGGCGCAGTAGCCCCTGCTTTTGCACGTTCTAAGGCATTTAGTATATGTGGTATTTCCTCTGGTGACTTTTCACCAAGGCCAACTTCTATAAGTGTACCTGTTAAAATACGTACCATATGTTGTAAGAAGCCATCCCCTTCATAAGTGATTTTAATTTTAGAATCCACTACATGAAAGTCTATACTGTAGATTGTACGCACTGTAGATTTAGTTTTAGATTTAAGAGAAGTAAAACTTTTAAAGTCATGTTTTCCTAAAAGATACGTACTGGCAGTTTTCATCGCCTCAATATTGAGGGGAGTTTTTACATGATAAGCATATTTGAGTGTAAAAGGATCTGCAAATTTATTATTATCAATGGTGTAGACATAACACTTTTTTACCACATTATAACGAGAGTGGAAACGTGGTGAAGCAATGCTAAGTCCTGTAATAGCAATATCATTAGGTAAGTAAGTAGCTAAATAATCTGATATCTCTTCTAGAGAAATAGAACGTTCGCTAAAAAAATTACAAGTTTGTCCGTGTGAATGGACGCCAGCATCAGTACGTCCTGAACCGATGATTTGAATATCTTCTTCAAAAAGCCTTGAAAGAACCGCTTCAACCTTACCTTGAATTGTTTTTTCGGGATGTTTACTTTGGCGTTGAAAGCCATTATATTTAGAGCCGTCATAGGCAAGTACTAATTTATAATTAATCATGTGTAAACCTTTCTATTTAATTACTAAGAATTAATTGCTTAAAATAAAATATTAATACATATTTAGTATAGCATAATTTACCTAAATAAGCACGAGACCTTAAAATAAGTATTAGTAAAAGCATAAACATAAAGTTGGAAAAGTATACAGAAGGTGTAAAAACGAACATTTTAAAGGAAGTGAATAAAAAAGTTCGGAAAAATACTTGACCTAGAAAATGCATTAGGTTATCATAAAAAAGTAGTTAAGGTCGTTTAAATTTTATGGAGGGTAAGATGAACTTTTTTAAACTAAAAGAAAATCACACAACAGTAAAACAAGAGATTGCTGCAGGTATTACAACGTTTATGACAATGGCATATATTTTAGCAGTTAATCCTAATATTTTAAGTGAAGCAGGCATGAATCAACATGGGGTATTCGTTGCCACAGTTCTATCAGCAATCGTAGGATGTGTTGTTATGGGACTTTGCGCAAACTATCCATTTGCTTTGGCACCAGGTATGGGGCTTAATGCGTTCTTTACCTATACAGTTGTTTTAAACTGGGGCTATTCTTGGAAATTTGCATTAGCAGCAGTATTTGTAGAAGGTTTAATCTTTATTTTATTAACAGCATGTAATATACGTGAAGCATTATTCAATGCCATTCCAGGCTGTATGAAAGCTTCAGTAAGCGCAGGTATTGGCTTATTTATCGCATTTATTGGTTTTAAAGGAGCAGGCATCGTAGTAGATAATCAAAGCAACTTAGTTGGTTTAGGAAATATGCTTACACCACAAGCAGTCCTCTGTATGGTAGGTGTAGTACTTACTGTAGTACTGATGAAACGTGGGTTTAAAGGTGCAATTTTAGTGGGTATTTTAGCAACTTGGCTTTTAGGAATAGGTGCACAGCTTATAGGATGGTACCAAGTAGATGTAGCAGCAGGAGTATATTCACTATTACCGAACTTTGGAAGTCATACCTCTTTATTTGACGGATTTAAAGAAGTTGCTTTCAAATTCCCAGAGGCATCAGAAATTTTTGGTAGTGCAGAAAGTATCTTTACATTTATAATAGTAATCTTCTCATTCTTATTTGTAGATTTATTTGATACATTAGGAACACTTATGGGGGTAGCAGAAAAAGCAGGTTACCTTGATGAAAAAGGACAACTTCCTCGTATTAAACAAGCGTTCTTTGCAGATGCTATCGGGACGACAGCAGGTGCACTTCTTGGAACTTCAACGGTTACAACATTCGTAGAAAGTTCAGCAGGTGTTATGGAAGGTGGACGTACAGGGCTGACAGCAATTTCAACAGGTGCATGTTTCTTACTTGCATTATTCTTTGCACCGATTTTCATGGCAATTCCATCATTTGCTACAGCACCAGCACTTATTGTAGTAGGTGTACTGATGCTTGATAGTATTGTAAAAGTAGATTTCTCAGATATGACAGAAGCACTTCCTGCCTTTTTAACAGTTGCAATGATGACATTTACAGCAAGTATTTCAGAAGGTATTATTTTTGGTGGGATTACTTATGTACTTGTAAAACTGTTTTCAGGCAAACGTAAAGAAATCAGTGTGATGATGTATGTTTTAGCTGTATTATTTACGATTAAGCTTATACTTTCATCACTAATGTAATATTATATGATAAAACCCTAAATAAAAATTAGAAGTGATACGATATAAATATATATTAGTCGTATCACTTTTTTTATAAAAATGAATGCCTATTAAAAGGACAGGTGGTATAAATTTATGAAAATACTTTGTTTTTAAAGAAAAATATGGTAAAATAAATGAAACTATTATATACATAAGTCCAAATATAAATAGGTATTTTATTTTATTAAATAGTAAAAGAGAAGGGGGATGTATGTGGATAACGAGGAGTTTATGCAGAAGATTATGCAAGACTTTAGGAATATTAAGAATTACGAGCAGAAAAGAGGTTTTCTAGAAGACCTTAACTATCAAGTAGGGCAAATTAAATATTTCTATGATGAGCTAACGCCTAATCAAACTGGGGACCCGTCTACAACATTTTATAGACCAAAGCAGCTACCTAAGGTTCATCAGATTGCATATTTTAACTTAACAAGAGGTTTTCCAAAAGAGCTCTATGGTGGACATTGGTGCTATGTATTTAAATATTTTAAAACTAAGTTTGTCATCATTCCAACAACATCTGTAAAACCAGATTCTTTACCGCCAGATAAGGAATTTCAAATGGATATTGAAGTTAAGGATTTCTCAAATCATTTTATTACAAGACTTCAGATAGGGGATATGCGTACAGTAGATATTCAGCGTTTATATCCATCTAAGGGTTTTTATGATGTAGCAACGGATAAAGATCAGATTTTAAAAACAGTAAGCCGTATACTATTAGACTAATAGGGTGTTTAATATAAAATGAAGGAAAACTTCAAAGTAACTTAATATAAAGTGAGGACTGCCATACTTCAACAGTAGGGCAGTCTTTTTTTTTTGAGTAGAAAATTTTGGGTTTTAACTTGACGGCTTCAAATTCAGAATTTGGGTGATAACACGACACTAACCACCTATAAAACTAAAAATATAAAACATTAAGAATTAAATAAAATTTGATTGTTATAAGAAAATAAAATATAATATACTAAGAATATAAATAATATTTGAAGAAATCAAAAAGGAGGAAAAATGGATAAAAATATTGTTATTCTTGTCACGTTTTGTTTGTATTTATTGATGATGTTGGGAATAGGAGCTTATTTCTATTTTAAAACTAAGAATTTATCAGATTATATTCTGGGCGGAAGAGGACTTGGAAAGTGGGTGACCTCACTTAGTGCACAGGCATCAGATATGAGTGGATGGCTTCTTATGGGGCTTCCTGGAGCAGCTTTTTTAGGTGGTGTAAGTAATGCAGCCTGGATTGCTATAGGACTTGCTGTAGGCACATACTTTAACTGGAAAATTGTTGCTAAAAAGCTTCGTACGTATACAGAAAAATTCAATGATTCAATTACACTCTCAAGCTATTTTGAAAATCGCTTTGAAGACCATAGCCGTATTTTAAGGGTAGCATCTTCAGTGTTTATTTTAATTTTCTTCTTGTTTTACACAGCATCTAGTTTTGTAGCAGGGGGTAAACTTTTAAACAGTGTATTTAATATTGAGTATCGTATAGCCGTTCTTATAGGAACGGTCATTATCATTACATATACATTCTTAGGTGGATTTTTAGCAGTTTGTTGGACGGACCTTATTCAAGGTATTTTAATGTTCTTTGCTATTATAGCCTTACCTATAATGGTGATTGTAGGTGGTGTTCAAGAATTAGGGAGTTTAAGTTTTGATTTACCTATTATTAATAGTAGTCGTGAAGTGATTGCAGATACAGGATTTTTAAGTTTGTGGAGTATAGATGCATTAGCTGGTCATGGTGGGAGCATGAGTGCCGCTATTATTAGTATTATCTCTTCATTAGCATGGGGACTTGGCTATTTTGGGCAACCACATATTTTAGTAAGATTTATGGCTGTCAAAGATCCTGAAGAAATCAAGCGTTCACGTCTTATCGCTATGATTTGGGTTGTTATTTCTTTAGCAGGTGCTGTATGCATTGGTATATTAGGAAGATCAGTATTAGATGGTACCATGGCGAACTTGCAAAATACACTTCAAGGTATTGAAGCTGGTTCTGCAGAAGCCATAAATATAGCAAATCAAATGAGTTATATTCAAAATCTAGATGGAGAATATGTATTTATGGAACTTGTAATGCGTTATGCACCATTATTTATCTCCGGTGTGCTTTTATCAGCTATTTTGGCAGCTGTTATGAGCACTGCAGATTCGCAGCTTCTTGTTACAGCATCTTCTATTTCAGAAGACCTTTATCGTGGAATTTTCCGTAAAAAAGCTTCAGAAAAAGAATTAGTATGGGTAAGTCGTTTGACGATTGTGGCAGTGGCTGTATGTGCCTATTTTATTGCAATGGACCCTAATAATTCTTCGGTACTTGCGCTTGTAGCCTATGCCTGGGCTGGTTTTGGTGCAACATTTGGACCTGTTGTACTCATGTCGCTATTTTATCGTAAAACAACGGGGAAGGCAGCTTTCTGTGGCATGGTAACAGGGGGAGTAACCACTATTATTTGGAAGATGTTAGCGGGAAAATTTGCAAACATTGCAATATTTGGCTTATATGAAATTATACCAGGGTTCTTGCTTGCTTTAAGTGTTATTTACTTAGTAAGCAATCTTGATACGCAAGGGCAGAAAGCGATGCTTAAAAAATTAGAGAGTATGAATATGTAATCAATAAAAAAGAATTACTAAACTAAAAATTGTTTTGTTTAGTAATTCTTTTTTTGTTTTAAATATTGGATAATTTAGAATAAATATATTATAATGAATTATATGTTTTGAAATGGATAACCATTTGAAGGGAATGGCTTATTCTAGGGGGAATAAAATCGAAAATGGAGGAAGTCATATGATTAAAACAACGCTTGTAGGGTATGGAGAATTACATAGTAAAAATTTAATGACCTACATAGAACGTTTAGATTCACATTTAGATGGGTATTATCCTGGCATCTTTTGGAGTGTAGTTCATGAAAACGTAAAAGGGGCAACAGTTAAGCTACTTTTAGAACAGGTAGAAGAGAAAGTGTTAGTACACCATCCGAATATTGTTTTTATAAACCTTTCATCCAACGATATGAAACTAGAAGACATACATAATATGGCAATAACACAGTACAAAGAAGTATTAAGTAGTTTGCTAGAGAAAATTTGTCATCATAATAATCGCACAGGTTTAAATGGCTGTAAGCCTATTCCTATTGTGATTACGCCACCCCCTATGAGAGAAGAAATGGAAAATGAAGTGCTTAATAATAAGATACTTTTAGCTTATCGAGATGCTATTTGTGATGTTGTTTTAGACTGGAATGGTATACTGATTGATTTGTTTGAGCATTTAAATAAGAAAGTAAATTGTAAAGAATACTTAAGTGAAAAAGGTTTAGGACTTAATCAAAATGGGCAAGACTTATTATATGATTTAGTATTTGTAGAGATGACGAAACTTATAAATTACCAGGGTGTCTTAAAAGATAGAGACGAAATTTATGAGGAAGAAGAATAAAAACAGTACTTTCAATTCATTTTCAGATGATGTTCAAAAAGTCATCACATAATACGATTATTCTAAATACATAAAAGACAACCAAGGTTCTTAAGGGAGGAATCAATTATGTATTATGAAGATGATGAAGCAATGAGAAATTTAATTGAAAATAGAATGAAAGCAGAACAAGAAGAAGAAAAGGCTAAATTAGAAGCAGAGAAAGAACTACTTAAAAAAGAAAAAGCTAAAAATACACGTAAAAAAGTGGCATCTGTTATTGGAATTTGTACACTGACAGTAGGTTCATTTGGACTTGGTGGGTATGCGCTTAGCCAATTTGGGGGACAGGATGTTACAACAAGTGAGACCGTAGCGAGCGTAGCAAGTAATAATAATATGGTGCAGACAACAGCAACTAACAACAGTGTAGGTGGGAGTTTATCTGTAGCGGAAGTAGCCAGTGTAGCAGCTGATTCCGTAGTAGAGATTACAACTGAAGTTATGACAACAGGTGTAAGAATGCAGCAATATATCGCCGAAGGTGCAGGAAGTGGTGTAGCTATCTCTAAAGACGGTTATATCGTTACAAACAATCATGTTATAGATGGCGCAAGTAAAATTACTGTACGTCTTAGAAATGGTGAGAGCTATGAAGCAACACTTGTTGGAACAGATTCTAAAACAGATATTGCATTAATTAAGGTAGAAGGTGTAACACTTACACCAGCTACACTTGGTGATTCTGATAAGTTACAAGTAGGTGAACTTGCAGTAGCTATTGGTAATCCATTAGGACAATTAGGTGGCACTGTAACAAATGGTATTATTAGTGCCTTAGATCGTGAAATTACATTAGATGGGCAAACCATGAATTTACTTCAAACAAATGCAGCTATTAACCCAGGAAATTCTGGAGGCGGTTTATTTAATGACCAAGGGCAACTCGTAGGGCTTGTTGTAGCAAAATCAGCAGGTAGTGATGTGGAAGGCTTAGGATTTGCTATTCCAGTAAATGAAGTAAAAACAATCACAAATGAACTAATGAGTAATGGTTATGTAACAGGCAGACCTGTTCTAGGCGTATCAGTTTTAGCAGTAGATTCTATTCAAACAGCTATGCAGTATCGTTTAAATCGCATGGGTGTGTACATTCAAGAACTCACACCAGGTACAAACTCTGAAAAATCTGGACTTCAAGTGGGAGACTGTATTGTAGCTATTGATGATCAAGAAGTTGCAACGACATCTGATATCAGCTCAATTTTACAGGATAAAAAAGTAGGGGATACCGTAAAAGTAACAGTATCTAGAGAGGGTCAAATGTTAACTAAGGATCTTGTATTATCAGAAAGTAAGCCACAATCAAATTAGGACAAAGTCAGGCACTATGATTCCTGCTATAAGCTGGCATTGTAGTGCTTTATTTATAAACTAGAAAAGTAGCTGTGTTGTCCAAAAAAATAAAAATATGCTACAATAAAACTAAATAGAGTAGGGAGAGGTGACCTACTGAATGATGATGTAAGGAGCTAAGGAATGTATAATATATTAATTGTAGATGATGAACAGATGATTCGTGAAATCATTAAAAAGTATGCTGTTTTTGAAGGACACACAGTAACAGAAGCTGCAGATGGTATGAGTGCTATAGAAATTTGTAAGAAAGAAAAGTTTGACATTATTATTATGGATGTTATGATGCCAGAGCTAGATGGATTTTCAGCTTGCAAGGAGATTAAGAAGTTTTGTCAGACACCTGTTATTATGCTTTCTGCAAGAGGTGAAGAATATGACCGCATTCATGGCTTTGAGATTGGCGTAGATGATTACGTGGTGAAACCTTTTTCACCAAAGGAGCTTATGATGCGTATATCTGCCATTATTAAAAGAAGTAAGCCGCAAGAAGCAGAGGTGGCATCTAAAAATGAAGTGAAGATACAAGGGATTGTAGTAGACTTTGATGGACGTATGGTGACTATAGATGGCAAGATAGTAGATATGACGCCTAAAGAGTATGAACTTTTCTTTTATATGGTAAAAAATAGAGGCATTGCATTAACAAGAGAAATGCTTATCAGCAACGTATGGGGGTATGATTATTATGGTGATGACCGTACGTTAGATACGCATATTAAGTTGCTTCGTAAGACACTTGGTAAATATGCGGACTTAATTGTAACCCTAAGAGGGGTGGGATATCGCTTTGAAGAAAAATAAATGGAGTATGAAATGGCAGCTCCTAAGTTATTTGGCAGCTTTTGTAGGTGCATTACTTATTATTTTGTGGTTATTTCAAGTTATTTTTTTAAATGATTTTTATGAAAATATTAAGGTAAAAGAGATTAAGAAGATTGGAAATCAAATCGGTAACAATATTAATAATAGCCAGATTGTAAGGCTTATTAGTCAAGTGGCAGAAGATAAAGAACTTTGTATCGTTATTACAGATGAGCAAGGTTATATCATTTATGTGGAAAATAGTCTAGGAACCAGTAGTATCTACCCTAATGTAAGCCGCGAAGAATATAAGCGTCTTATTTATAAGGCAAAGGAAGATAAAAATAGTACGGCTATAGAAAAAAGACCTTATAAAGCAATTAATGTAGAGCGAAGCTATAATCGCCATGATGTCAGATTGTATTCAAAAGTGCAGTCGCTAAAGAGTGTAGTTTACACAAAGGTATTTGAAGACCAAAAGATGGGCAATATTGCTATTTTTATTAATGGGCTTATTTCACCTATTGATGCAACGGTACAGACTATTCGTGAACAACTGATGTATGTGACATTGATTATGCTTGTAATGGCATGCTTCCTTGCATTTTTTATTGCAAAAAAAATGACAACACCAATTAGTCATGTCAACAATGTGGCAAAATCATTGGCAACGCATCCAGAGGAAGTAGCTTTTAATGGAAAGGGTTATAAAGAAATCGCAGAACTTTCGGCAACGCTTAATTATGCTGCAAGAGAACTTACAAAGACGGAAAATCTAAGAAAAGAACTTATAGCAAATGTTTCTCATGATTTAAGAACACCACTTACATTGATTACAGGTTATGCAGAGATGATGCGCGATCTACCAGGTGAGAATACGCCTGAAAATAATCAGATTATCATTGATGAATCTAAAAGGTTATCACAGCTTGTTAATGATATGCTAGATTTATCAAGACTGCAATCAGGTACTTCTAAATTGACTTATACGACATTTAATCTTACAGAAAGTATTCGTCAGATGTTAAAACGATATAATGCCTTAACTGAGCAGGAAGGATATCAGATTGATTTTCTATGTGAAGAAGAAGTTGAGGTTAAGGCAGATGAATTACGTATTTCACAAGTTTTATACAATCTCATTAATAATGCAATCAACTATACAGGAGAAGATAAGAAGGTTGTTGTAAAACAAATTGTAACAGAACATAAAGTGAGAATTGAAGTGATTGATACAGGGGAGGGGATTGCAAAGGAAAATATTCCCTATATATGGGACCGCTATTATAAGGTAGACAAAACCCATAAACGTGCAGCAATAGGAACAGGACTAGGTTTGTCGATTGTAAGATCGATACTTGATAGTCACGGTGCAACGTATGGGGTAGAAAGTGAAAGTGGTAAGGGAAGTATGTTTTGGTTCGAAATGTACAAAAATACTACATCTTAAGCAAAAAAATGAAAAAAAATCACAAAACCATCACAAAGACGTGTATAATAATAATATAGATATGCCTAAGGCGTTAGGCAGTTTTTAGAGAAAATGTTGGAGTAAGCTAGCATTTAATAAATAAAGAAACTGAGGAAAAATAAATGAAAATAGTAAAAAAATTAATTGCAGTATTAGCGATTAGCGCAATCAGTTTAAGCGTAGTGGCATGTGGAAGTAATACAGATACAACAGCTCAAACAACTGAAAGTACTGGTACAACAGCAAATTCAGAAAAGGATACAACTGTTATTGCGACAGTAGAAGGCACACCAATCTATAAAAGTGCATTTGATGAAGAAATGGCATATGTAGAGTATATGATGACTTACCAATATGGGGAAGATTACAAAGACAATGAAGAAGCAATGGCTGCATATAATCAGCAAAAACAAGATATTCTTCAATACCTTATTGAGTCTCAAGTCCTTTTAGAAAAAGCAAAATCGCTTGATATTAAAGCAACTGATGAAGAAATAGAAGAAGAGATTAACACAGTTAAAGCACAATTTGAATCAGAAGATAAATTCAATGAAGCTTTAGAGCAAAGTGGTTTAACATTAGATGAACTGAAAAAACAAGCTGAAGAACGTCTAATCATTAGTAAGATGGTAACAGAAGGTACAAAAGATGTAACAGCTACAGAAGATGAAGCAAAAGCTTACTATGATGAAAATATTAATAGTTATACAACAGGTGCTGGTGCAAATATGGCACATATCCTAGTAGAAACAGAAGATGAAGCAAAGAAAGTAAAAGCAGAATATGATGCAGGTACAAGCTTTGAAGATCTTGCAGCACAATATGGTACAGATGACACTAAAGATAAAGGTGGTGCTTTAGGTTTCATCGAATATGATAGTCCAAATTATGATGCAGACTTCTTAGCAGGTGCAAAAGGATTAGCAGAAGGTGAAGTTTCAGATCCAGTTAAAACACAGTTTGGATGGCACCTCATTAAAGTAACAGATGTTCAAAAGGATTCAGTAACAAAATCGTTTGAAGAAGTGAAAGATGAAGTTTTAGAACAAGTAAAAGAAGAAAAGAGCTATCAAGTATTTAATGATAACTTAGATAAATGGAAATCAGAAATGAAGATTGAAACATTTGAGAATCGTTTATAATTCTAAAATATACAAATAAAAAGTGGGTATCGCCAATTTGGCGATACCCACTTTTTATTTTATTCTTCAGAAGTTACTGTAGCATTTGAAGTATCCTCTTGTGTGACTGCTACAAGTGGTGTGCTGTTTAAGTTAACATTCTTATTAACTTTTGCATCATATGTATGTGCGCGCATTGTTTCAGTAAGATCAAAGCCTGTCATTTCCTTTACAGATTCCATAACAGTAGCCATAGTACTAGAAACAGTTTTTGCTACAGCAGTAGCACCGCCGCCATCTCCACTACCATCCATAACAATGATTTTCTCAATGCGAGACATAGGTTCTGCCACATTTTTAGCAATTTCAGGAAGTACGCCAACAAGCATTTCAAGTTTACCAGCATCTGAGTATTTCGCATAAGCTTCGGCTTTCTTTTCCATGGCTTCAGCTTCAGCAAGACCTTGAAGACGAATAGCTTCAGCTTCAGCGATACCTTTTTGACGAATAACTTCAGCTTCAGCGAGACCTTGAAGTTTGATTTTTTCAGCTTCTACACTGGCATTTAAGCGAATGGCTTCAGCTTTAGCTTCAGCATCGGCAATTTCTTTGTATTTGAGGGCATCCGCACTAAGTTGTTCTTTTTGTTTTTGTGCTTCAGCAGGTTTAATGATTGTTTCTTGAAGTTCTTTTTCTTTTCTTTCAGCTTTTCTCTGAGCAAGTTCAATATTTTTCTGCTCGGCAACGATAGAAATTTGGATTTTTTCAGCTTCTACATCACGTAAACGTTGTTGTTTAAGAACCTCAGCATCCATTTCTGTATCAGTAATACGTTTAAGCGTAATATTCTTTTGAATATCGTATGCTGCATCAGATTCCGCTTTAGCAGTAGATTGTTCTTGTTCGAAACTTAATTGTTTAATCTTTTGGATTTTATTAGCTTCTGAAATAGCTGTTTTAGCTTCGATTTCAGCTGTTTCTCCTATGCGAGTTGCTTCAGAAGTTTTGATTTTTGTTTCTTTGTTAGCTTCAGCGACAGCAATTTGTGCATTTTTCTTAACTTCTGCAATACGAGCTTCACCTAAAGCTTTTAAATAGCCATTATTATCAGAAATGTCTTTGATTGTAAGTGTTTTAAGCTCAAGTCCCATTTCAGCAAGATCTGTTCCAGCTACTTCATGAACTTTTGCACCAAAACTTTCACGATCATTATAAATTTCCTCAACAGTAAGTTTTGAAATAATTTCACGAAGTTTACCTTCAAGTACTTCACGAGAAACATCACTGATTGTTTGGATTGTTTGAGCTTCCTTAGGGGCATTGAATTGTTCAATAGCTGCCAGAATAGAATTACGGTCATTACGTACTTTGATGACAGCGACACCATCTGTATTAATAGGGACACCTTGACTTGTCATCGCGCCATTTGTTTTGACATCAAGCTTCATACTTTCAAGAGAAATGGTATCTACACGCTCTAGAAGTGGTACAACAAGTCCACCGCCACCTGTAATAACACGTTTTTTAAGACCTGTAATAACAGCTGCCTTATCTTGAGGTATTTTCTTCCACATGCCTAAAATAATAGCGATGATGAGAATAATACCTACAGCAACAAGGATTGGTACAAGATAAGTTTCTAACATTTAATCACTCCTTATATTTGAGATAAGTTAATTATACAACAAATTATATAATATAAAAAGCATATAAATTTATGTAAAATATTAATCTATTTTTAAAGTACTGTCTTTTGTGAGGAGGGGTGCATCCATATCATCAGAAACAATAAGTGTATGATTAACAATATCAATCACTTTAATAGGTGTACCTTGAGGAATATCTTTGTTACTTTTAGCAGAGTAGGTGATTTTGCCAACTTTGGTATTTAAAGAGATACTCCCAACACTATCTTTAAAGATAGTCACTACGACAGTGCCAGTAAGTCCAATTAAATCAATATCTGATAGTGTAGAACTATCTACCTTTCTTAGCGCCTGTAAAAGCCATTTGATGGGTAGGGAAATCACAAAACCAGCAATGATGGCAAAAAGTAAATGTAAATGAGTGACCTTATAAGTGAGCAGTCCAATACCGCCGAAACCAATACAAAAACCACAGATTTCAAGAGGACTGAAAGGTAGAAAACTAGATAAGGCATCGCTTCCTACATCGCCAACATGAAAATCAAGTGCGCTTAACCCTTGAAATAAGTCGGAGATACCAGAAATCACCACACTAATGGTGAGTAATAAAAGACTAATGATAAAAGTAAATAAATAAAGTTTGTACATAGGGCGCCCTCCTTATAAATTTTAAAACTATATTCTTAAAAATAAAGTATAGTTTATTTGATTAAAAATAATTATAATATAGATAAAGTATATAATCCACAAAAAACAAACTATAAAATTTAAACTTATACATAGATTTCACATTGCTAAAGATTATGAATAACTAAACTTTATAAATGTGAAATCTATAGGAATATCAAAGGATAAAATAAGTAAGGAGAAATTATGTTAGAAGTATATGCTTTAAATATAGCGCATCCCATACCAGCAGCATATAAAGAATTGTTTTTAAGCCAAGTATCAGAAGAAAAAAGAGATAAGATAGTAAGGTATAGGAAAGAAATGGATGGACAGCGGACGTTAGTGGGAGAAATTTTAGTAAAAGTAATGCTAGCAAAACACTTAAAGTTAAGTGCAAAAGAAATTGTATTTAAGAAGAATGAATATGGGAAACCTTATTTAGAAGGTAATCCACTTTATTTCAACATTTCACATTCAGGCGAATGGGTAGTAGGTGCAATTAGTGATTATTTAGTAGGAATAGATGTGGAACAAATAAAAAAGGCTGATTTAGGGATTGCAAAACGCTTTTTTGCACCATTAGAGTATGATGCTTTAATGCAGATTGCATGTGAGAAGGCGCAGAATGAAGCTTTTTATATGTTATGGAGTGGTAAAGAAAGCTACATTAAGATGATTGGGAAAGGATTAACCATTCCGTTAGAGGCCTTTTCATTAGCGTATAATCAGCATAAAATAGAGCTAATAGACGCTTATAAGGAGAAAAAAGCTTATTTTACCGTTTATCCTTTACAGCAAGACAGGTATAGTTTAGTTGTATGCCATGAGGAAAAAGTCTGCCATAGTGCCTATTGTCAGGTTCAGATAGAAACATTGTATAATATGCTACAAGAGGAATAGTTATTTTTGACAATCCTATAAAAAGAGATTAAAATGAAAAGAGACTACAACAGATGAAAGAGTGATGACATGAAAATTGGAGTATTTGATTCAGGTGTAGGTGGCATTACTGTTTTAAAGGAAGCCCTCAAACAGCTTCCACACGTTGATTATGTTTATTATGCAGATAATCTACATGTACCTTATGGTACAAAAACAAAAGAACAAGTATTAGGCTATGTGAGTGAAGTTGTAGAAATTTTACTTCAGGAACAGGTAGATGCCATTGTTATAGCATGTAATACAGCGACAAGTATTGCCGTAAAGGAATTAAGAGAAAAATATAAGACCATTCCTATTATTGGCATGGAGCCAGCTGTAAAATTAGCTTTAGATCAAACGCAAACAGGGAGAGTATTAGTAACAGCAACACCTCTTACGTTGCAAGAAGAAAAGTATAGACGTTTAGTTAATAAAATAGATGAACATGAACGTGTAGATTCTTTAGCTTTGCCAGAACTCGTGCATTATGCTGAAAACTTCCAATTTGGAGAGAGGGAAGAGTTGAAGGCATATTTTGAAAGCAAATTAAAGAATTATGATTTAACAAAGTATAGTGGCATTGTGTTAGGGTGTACACACTTTGTTTATTTCAAAAATATATTAAAAGATATTTTACCATCTCATATAGAAGTATATGATGGAAATGAAGGAACAATTAGACACTTAAGAGAAATACTGAATATAAATGCTGCTGTCATAGATGCACATCATGAAACTAAGATAGATTTTTATTATTCAGGAGAAAAAAATGTGCATCAAGATTTATTAAAGCGTTACTTAGCTGTCGTATAGATTACGTATAGATTAATAGTAGGAGTAGTGTGAGATACATAAACTCCATATGAAACTGAATATTAACTTGATGAAATAGTGAAAGAGTTATAAAACTAGTGTGGAAAACATAGTTTTATAGCTCTTTTATTATTGAAAGTTAGAGCCATTAAATAAGAAAATTAGCTTAGTTTTTTGCATTCTTGTATTATAAAGTGCTTGTGCTTCAATTGAAATTTAATCACTCGAAATCTAATAAGCGGAAAGAAGGTAACGCTGCATAGGATTAAGGCGGCGATAAGTAAAATCTGAAAAATAAAGACTAGGTGGATAAAGCCACTTATATTAAAGATTACGAGTGTCATGCATACCATAAAATTAAGGCTAAAGAGCCAAATGAGTAAATCATAAACCCAAGGTACATGAGAGGTGTAGCTTAATTTAAGATAAAATAAAAATGGCATAGGAAGTAAAAATAATAAGCAATAATTAAGGTAATATTCAAATTGCCTGTTGCTAATGATAAATTGCAGAAGTTGCCCTTCGCTAGCTGAACAAATTGCTACACACATTATAAAAGTACCTAAGTAAAAGAGCTGTGTATGTGGCTGATTCTTTAAAAATGAAAATAAGCTATAAGCTAGAAGCACAAGGGCTAATAGAAAGAGTAACAAACTAGAAATCCAAGCTAAGGCATAGGTTTGGAAAAGCCTGTATAAGCAAGCAATTTGAGAGCCAAGATAGATATTATTTAGGATACGTGTATTAGAAGGAAATGAAGAAGAAAGCTTAAGTGTGAGCGTATGAGGTGTATTATAATTATAGTTGTAAGGAAGGGTAATAAAGTGCCAGGCATTAGCTGTGTAATTTTCAAAGTTTGTGGGGGATGAAATATGATAACTATAAACAAGTTGCTTGTCAACCCACACATCAATAGACTGCTCAAAACTACGCAAAAGTAAGTGATTTGCATGAGGAGAAGCTTCTGTCAAGGACCTTTCGAGTGTAAGTGTATAAGGGGTCGCTTGAAGAAGAATATGAGAGGATGAGTCTGTTGTAAAGGGCGTTGAAGTATCTGCATATTGCCAACCTGTATTTAAGGGATAGAGTATGTGGTCGTTAAGCGCAACAAGAGTATGCTTGGAAGTGGCATAAATGTAGAGTAGGAAGAGTGCTGTAGTTATAAGGCAACAGAGAAAAAATATATGGGATAATGTATTGAATTGAGCATATTTTTTTTTCATATTCTGCAGAAACATTGCATTGTTTCCTTCCACCTTCTTAATGAAATAAAAGGTTTAAGCTAGAAGTTTGAACATGTTAACATTATAAAATATGAGACTTCCCTTGATTCTAATACATAATCGTTTTAAGTAGCGTGTTTTTTTAGATTATGCTACAACTTATGAGCGCATAAAAAAATAAATGGTCAAAATGCACAATAAAAAAGCCGTTCTATAAAGAAGATACGGCTTTTTGTAATATAGCAATTATTCAATATCTGTAATATAGAATCCATGTTCCATATATAAATCAATGTAACGCTTATTAATTTTAATGATAGGTTTATAGATACATTTTGGATTAATAAATACGACTTCACCTATTTCACCATTATTTAACTTCACAAATACACCAATATAGTAATTCGCAATGGTATTGCAGAAGGTAAATAAAAGTTCAGGGTCAAAGTCTGTAAGTTGGTCTTCTAAAAGAATACGTAACGTTTCAAAAATATGATGTTCACTATGCAAGCGGTCATACGCATCAGCTAAAGCAATGACTTTAGCAAGCTTAGAAATATAAGGAGAAGAAAGACGAAGTGGAAAGCCTGTACCATTACAATTTTCATGATGTGCAAGAATGGCCTTACTCACTTCGGGACTTAATTCTTTAATTTTGCTTGTAATGTTATAGCCATAAATAGGATGCTTTTCATATTCGCTGATTTCATCGGCAGTCATCTCGCCCTTATAAGAATTTGTAGGGAGATTAATCATACCAATATCATGAAGTAGCCCTGTTTTGATGACTAAGTCCTCCATATTCGTACCTAGGTTGCACCATCTGCAAATTAACACACCTAAAAAGGCTACATTTAGACTATGTGTATAAGTTGTATAATCTAGTTGAGCAATGAGATTTGTGCATCCAAGCAGGCTATAATTTTGTTTGAAATCAAGAGTAAGCTGTGTACAAAGCTGCTCAAAATCATCTAGATTAAGTACTGAATGTGTTGCATTAGAATGATCTAAATTGCCTAAGACTAAACTTAGCACCTTACTGTATTTCTTATAGTTTTCAATGGTTTCTTCAGGAAGATTCCACACTTTTGTAAAGGAATCTAAATAGACCCAAATATCATTGTAAATGAAATTTGGCAGATTATTTAAAAAGTCCTCTGTAAGTATTTGATTTTGCCCGATAATGGTGGTACCTGTTTTTAAATCCACAATGGGTTGGGCTGTAATCATTCCAGGGATACATTTGGTAATTGGTAATATAATTTTTTGCATGAAAACCCCTCCGTTACACGATAAAATAGTATATTTTATATATCGGCTTAAAACAATAATACATATATTCTGTTAAAAGATAATATACTGAAAAGTTTAACAATATACGTTAATTTTAATAGATAGCTTATAAAAAAGCAATGAACAATAGCAATAAGAAAATTATAAATTGCAAAAATCTCATTTTAGTGCTAAACTATGTTGAAATATGTTTTGAGAACTTCTTTACTGTAGGGTTATTAGGAGCAGGAGGAAAAGAAAATGAAAAAGAAATTTGGTGTTATTTTAGCGGCACTTGCAGTCGTGGTAGGTGGTGTATTTTATGCACAGTATAAAGTACAAATTGAAGCGATGAGTACTGAGGTGCTTGTTGAAGAAATAGCACTTCCGTTAAGCTTGTTAACAGAAGAAGAAATTGAGAAGATAGAAATACAAGACAAAAATAGTTTAACATTAGAAAAGAAAGATACAGTATGGCAAAATCCTTTAGAGCCAGAACTTACATATAATAATGAGTTAGTTAATGAATGGGTGAAATATTTCCAAAGCGAAGAAAGCATTAATGTCATTCGTCACGTAGAGGATTTAAGTGTTTATGGCATTGATGAAACAACGCCGAAGGTTGTAATCTATAGTGAAAAGGGGAACAGCCAAACATTTCGTTTAGGAAGCATTAATGAGGAGCAGACAATTCGTTATATATATAGTGATGAGACAGAACTTGTATATAGCGTAAGTCCTACAAAATCAGAGGTTTTACTAGTTGAGTCAGACATGCTGATTGATGAAAACATCGAGATGCCAAATTTAGAAAAGGTAAACAGCATGGTCATTAATCAACAAGGAACAACTTTAAATTTACAAAAGGAAAAAGATAAGTGGTTCTTAAAAGATTATTTCAATGATGCATATGAGGTAAAAGCAGAAGTAATGGTAGGATTACTTGAAGCTTTAAATGGCCTTGAAAAGGTGAGATTAGTAGGCAAAGTTGAACCAGAAATGTCTTATGGTATGGATACACCAAGCTTAAGTATTACTTTAGATGAAAAATATACTTTAAACTTTGGCAGCAAACAAGATGGTGAGTATTATTTTAGTGAAAATGATGGACCTTATGTCTATACAGTAAAAGACAAGCTTTTAAAAAGCTTTGAGCAGCTAAAACCGTTACAAATGATTCACCGCAGTGTTTATCGCCCTGAAGCAGAAGAAATTGAAAGCATTGTGATGACGAATCCACAAAATGTTTATAAGTTAAAATTACAAGAAGTTGATGCTGAAGAAACGCAAGAAGAAAAAGAAGACGTAGTAGACGAAAATTTAGCGGCAGAAGAGGTTAAAGAAGCATCAAAAGAAAGTACTCAAGAACAAATTCAGGAACAAATTCAGGAACAAATTCAAGAAGAAAATAAAGCAGAAGCAATAGAAAATAAAGAGACAGATGTACTGAATGATGTATTAGCAAGCAATTTAGTAGGCGTGCTTAATGATAAGGTACTAGATCCAGCTAAGACAGAGAGTCTTCTCAATTTGATTGAAGATAGTGTATGCATTGAAACCATTCTTCAGAACCCACAGATTGAGCAAAAAACAGAGCGTAAGGCAGAAATTAGTATTGTTTATTATATGAAAGATGGTTCACAGAAGAATATAGAGCTTATTTCTTATGATACAAACTATTATATTTTACGTATAGATGGTAATATTGAGTTTGCAGCTAATAAGGAAAAAGTAACGACTTTATTTAGTGAGCTTGGAAAAATACTTAAAAGTACAAAATAGTAAAATTAGAGATACAAAGGTGCCTTAGGCAGATTTGTGTCTCTTTTATTATATGTTTTTTAATGTCAATTAAGAATAGTTAGGATAAAACAGGAAAATAATATAAAGATAGAATGGATGAGGTGAATATTATGAAAAAGACAGCCATATCATATGTAGGAATTATTTTTGGGGCACTTTTTATTGCAATCGGACTTTACTTTTTTTGGATGCCTTCAGATTTGGCAGCAGGTGGGATTAGTGGCTTATCTATAGTGATTAAAGCGCTCATTCCAAGTGTACCTATAGGGATTATTATATTTTGCCTAGATATACTAATGTTTTTTATTGGATTTATTGTTTTAGGAAAAAGCTTTGGGATAAGAAGCATAACATGTAGTCTGACCGTTTCTTTTTTAATGCTCGTCTTAGAGTATTTTTGGCCTAACGTTGGCATTATTAGTGAGGACACATTGATTATGCTTTTATTTGGCGCCTTATTTATTGCCTTTGGACAGGCTATTGTATTTAATCTAGAAGCATCTTCAGGTGGGACAGATATTGTTGCTAAAATTATCAATAAGTATTTTCATCTTAATATCGGTGCTTCTTTAATGATTGCAGACTTAGTTGTTGTTTTACTAGCTACCACTATTTTTGGCATTGAGAAAGGCTTGTATGCTGCTTTAGGCGTGTTGCTTACAAGTTCACTTATTGATTATATTATTGCAGGTTTTACAATACAAAAGTATGTCATGATTTTACCAAGTACAGAAGAATTTGGTGAAGCCATCAGAGCCTATATACTTCATACATTGCAACGAGGTGCCACGGTTTACCATGCAGAAGGTGCTTATAGTAAAAATCAAAAACTTGTGCTTACAACAGTAGTGGACCGTAAAGAGTTTATTGAGCTAAAAAGATATGTAGGTTCTATTGATAGCAGAGCATTTATGACAGTTCAAAATCTTCATGAAGTAGTGGGGGAAGGTTTTGAAAAATAAAGTCAAACATATAATTTTCTAAAACTATTGACAAAAGCTAAAGAAATAATATACTATAAAGCATATAGAAATAGTAGGAATAAGAAAGGGGGCATATATGAAAATATCTACGAAAGCACGTTATGGACTAAGGGCATTGATAGATTTAGCCGTACACACTACTGGTGAGCAAGTACCATTAGCATATATTGCAGCTAGGCAAGAGTTGTCAGTGAATTATCTAGAACAAGTTTTTTCGCTTTTAAAGAAGGCAGGTATTGTCCGAAGCGTCAAGGGTTCTCAGGGCGGCTATATACTTGTAAAAAGACCTGACGAGATTACAGTAGGGCAAGTCATTCGTGCTATAGAAGGAGAAATTTCAATTGTTGAAGATGACTTACCAATAGGGAATAGTTTATTATATGATAATCTTCAGCAGTGCCTTAAGGAACGCGTGTGGGAACCTATAAATCAAAGTATATGTGAGGTTATTGATCACATTACACTAGAACAACTTGTAAGAGACTATCAGATACTTGGACAAGAAAATGCAGGAATGTATTATATATAAAAATAGGTTGGTATAGGAGGGCAAGGCATATGGCAAAAATAGCAAAAAGTATTACAGATCTTATAGGAAAAACACCTTTAGTAGAAATATCAAATTATAGTAAAGCTGAAGGGGCAGTTGCGAGATTAGTAGTGAAGTTAGAATCATTTAATCCAGGTAGCAGTGCGAAAGACCGTATTGGTTATTATATGATTACTGAAGCAGAAAAAGCAGGACTTGTGAAAGAAGGTACAACGATTATTGAACCTACAAGTGGCAATACAGGTATTGCACTTGCTTATATTTGTGCAGCACGTGGCTATCGCCTTATTTTAACAATGCCAGATACAATGAGTATTGAACGTCGCAATATTTTAAAGGCATTAGGTGCAGAGGTTGTACTTACAGAAGGCATTAGAGGGATGAAAGGAGCTATAGAGAAGGCAGAAGAACTCCATGCCTCTATTGAAAATAGCTTCATTCCACAACAATTTAGTAATCCAGCCAATCCTAAAGCACATCGTGAGACAACTGCTTTAGAAATTTGGGAGGATACAGATGGTGAAGTGGATTATTTCCTAGCAGGTGTTGGAACTGGTGGAACAGTTTCTGGTGTAGGTGAAGTTTTAAAAGCTAAAAAACCAGAAGTAAAAATTATTGCCATTGAACCATCAGATTCACCAGTTTTATCAGGTGGTAAACCAGGCCCACATAAAATCCAAGGTATAGGTGCAGGATTTGTACCAGATACTTTTGATAAAGATGTTGTAGATGAAATAAAGAGGGTTACGAATGAAGCGTCTTTTGAGGCGGCACGTAAACTTGCCAAGACAGAAGGGATTTTAGTAGGTATTTCATCAGGGGCAGCACTAAGTGCAGCTACGGAGCTTGCAAAAAAAGAAGAAAATAGAGGAAAATTAATCGTTGTGTTATTACCAGACACAGGAGAACGTTATTTATCAACGACACTTTTTCAATAAGCGTACAGAGAAATAACTTACAAACTTGAATTTTTTAATAAATAATATATAAAATAATAAGGTTATATCTGAAAGAGGTTGCTATAGTATAGGTTTCATATTTATAAAGTCGTTATGTATGATACTTTAACGATGTGAAATTGTTTCGCTGTAGTGATTAACGATATAGCCTTATTTTATAATGTTATAGAGTGCTTAAAGCGATTAGGCTTAAGAAAGGAATGTACAAATGGTAAAATTTAATAATAGCTGGGATGAGGTACTACGCGGAGAATTTGATAAACCTTATTATCAGGCATTACATGATTTTTTGAAGGAAGAATATAATACGCAGGTTATTTACCCACCCGCACAAGATTTATTTAGTGCAATGCGTGTAACAAGCTATGAAGATACAAAAATCGTAATTTTAGGGCAAGACCCTTACCATGGCGCAGGTCAAGCACATGGCATGGCATTTTCCGTGCAACCAGGCGTGCCAACACCACCTTCCTTGAAAAATATATATAAAGAGTTAAATGCCACAATGGGATGCTATATTCCTAATAATGGGTATTTGATGAAGTGGGCACAGCAAGGAGTACTTCTTCTAAATACTGTTTTAAGCGTACGCGCTAGCAAGCCTCAATCTCATAAAGGTAAAGGATGGGAGACGTTTACGGATGATGTGATTAAGGCCTTAAATGACCGTAAGGACCCTGTTATTTTTCTTTTATGGGGTGCACCAGCACGTAAGAAAGCTGCTCTTATAACAAATCCTCAGCATAAAATTTTAGAGGCAGCACACCCAAGTCCACTTTCAGCTTATAATGGATTCTTTGGCTGCGATCACTTTAGAAAGGCGAATGAACTTTTAGTGGCTATGGGAAAAACACCTATTGATTTTCAGATTGAAAACATATAAAAACTCATTAAATAGGTGTTGACAAAGAGTTTTAAATTATTTATAATAGCAAATATATTTTTAGTATAGTTCAAAAACAGTGAAGAGAAGAGTAGGAATTTGATTTTACTTTCAGAGAGCCGAGGAAGCTGAAAATCGGTAGTAAAGCAGGTTTTGAAGAACATCTCGGAGTTTCTAACCGAAAGGCATAGGCTGAGTAGACTTAGACGGGGTAGACCGTTATATCTAGAGCGTATCGATTTATTTCTGTACGTAGCTAAGAGGATTCTTGTAAAAAGAATCAATTAGGGTGGCAACGCGAGTAACCTTCGTCCCTTTGTTTGGGGGACGGAGGTTTTTTATATTTTTCAAGTATTAAAAGGAGGATTAAACATGAAATTATTTTTACCAGAAAACTATGAATCAAGAATAGATTTAAGAGAAACAGAGGTGGCAATTAAAAAGCTTAAAGATTATTTTGAAAATGCTTTAGCTTATGAGCTTTATTTAACACGTGTATCAGCACCTTTATTTGTCAAACCAGAAACAGGTCTTAATGATAATTTAAATGGGGTAGAAAGACCAGTAAGCTTTGATGTATTAGATGATAATGGTGCGGTAGTAGAAATTGTACATTCTCTTGCAAAATGGAAACGTATGGCACTTGGGAGATATAAATTTGGTGTAGACGAAGGGTTATACACAGATATGAATGCTATCAGAAGAGACGAAGAGCTTGATAACTTACATTCAATCTATGTAGATCAATGGGATTGGGAAAAAGTCATTACAAAAGAAATGCGTAGTGAAGAAACACTTAAAGCAACTGTTAAAAAGATTTATAATGCTTTCTTAAAAACAGAAAAGTATATTACAACAGAATATCCATCACTTGAAAGATGGTTACCTGAAGATATTTATTTTATTACAACACAAGAGTTATTAGATAAATATCCAGACCTTACAGCTAAAGAAAGAGAAAATGCAATCTGTAAAGAGAAAAAAGCTGTGTTCATTATGAAAATTGGTGACCTTCTTACAAATGGTGAAAAACATGATGGGCGTGCACCAGACTATGATGATTGGAGTTTAAATGGCGATATTCTTTTCTGGCATCCAATCTTAGAATGTGCTTTCGAACTTTCTTCTATGGGAATTCGTGTAAGTGAAGAAAGCCTTAAAGCACAACTTGAAAAAGCAGGCTGCACAGAACGCAGTGAATTAGACTTCCATAAAAAAATCTTAAACAAACAATTACCATACACAATTGGTGGTGGAATCGGTCAATCTCGTATTTGTATGTACTTCTTACATAAAGTGCATATTGGAGAAGTGCAAGCATCTATTTGGCCAGATGAAATGCATGATGCCTGTGAAAAACAAGGTGTAATTTTACTCTAGTAGAAATCAAGGATTTATAGAGAAAACAACTAAACCTTATAAATGTGAAATCTATAAGACCTAAAAAATAAGTTAATAAATGGCATACACACAAAAAAGGAATTGTTTTTCTAAACAGTTCCTTTTTTGTGTGTAAATATTCTGAACGATATATTGACGGTGTAAAGATTAAGGTCTATAATCCTGACAGTGGTAAGCTTAAGGAAGCATTGTTGGAAGCTATGTGATATAAGCAGTTTTTAAGGAGAGGGAGAAAGCAATTCAGGAAGCAGAAGATTTAGATGATCTTATTGTGATTATTAAGCAGTGGATTATGGTACATGGCTTAGTAGGGATTGCAACAATGAAAAATGTTTCATATAACCAAAGATGGGAAGAAAAAATAGAAGATTTTATAAAGTAGCTTGAATAAGGGGGATAGAGATGTTAAGGAAGGGGAGAAAAGTAATGGGATTCATATTAAGTATTATTGTAAGTTGTATAGCAATAGGCGCAATCGTTTTAGTAATTTTAAGTCCAGGCAAGATGGTACCATTTACAGATGAGAAAGGGCAAGTTATAGCAAATAGCTTATCTGAAAAGGTGTTTACTGAAATAAATGGTAGACAGATGGGGATGATTATTAAAAGTAAAGATATTTCATTGCCAGTCCTGTTATTTATTCATGGTGGTCCGGGAATGCCGGAATATTTTTTGACACAAGATTATCCTACAAACTTAGAAGACTATTTTACGGTAGTGTGGTGGGATCAACGCGGAGCTGGTTTATCTTTTGACTCGGACATAGATAAGGCAGAAATGAATGTGACACAGTTTGTTGAGGATACCATAGGTGTCACAAATTATTTAAGGGAGCGTTTTAAGCAAGATAAGATTTATTTATTGGCACATTCATGGGGAACATTTATTGGCATTCAAGCGGCATACAGAGCGCCACAGCTCTATGCAGCTTATATGGCAGTAGCACAGATAACGGACCAGGAGGAATCAGAACGTTTAGCTTATGTATATATGAAAGACTATTATGCAAAGCAAGGTAATACTAAGATGGTAGCTAAGTTAAAGAAGTGGGATTATTTATCAGAAGGCTATGGTAAGATGAGAGACAGTGCCATGCATCAAGCAGGAATTGGAACGATGCATGAGATGAAGTCTGTGGTAAAAGATATATTCATGAGGTCATTAGGCTGTAAAGAATATACAGTAGGAGAAAAAATTAATCTATGGCGTGGTAAGATTTTTTCATCTAAAACAGGATTAAGTCAGGAAGCGCATACCACTGATTTAAGAAGGTATATTACAAGGTTGGAGGTGCCTACGTATTTTTTCTCAGGAGGTTATGATTATACGGTGAACTATATGATGGCAAGGGATTATTTGAGAGATTTAGCGGCACCTGTTAAGGGCTTTTATCTCTTTAAACACTCAGCGCATAGCCCTATTTTTGAGGAAGCAGAAGCTTTTGATAAGATTATCGCGACAGATGTTTTGCAGGGAAACAATAGCTTAAGTGTAGGAAAGTAAAGAGATAATAGGTATAAAAATAGGGAAAATATGCAAAATAAGGAGGTGAGATTCGGAGAAAGGATGAAAGATAATGTTTAAAAGTATGATTACTGCACTAATTTCAGGAATATTAATGAGTGTACAGGGGGTTTTTAATACAAGGGTAACCGAAAAGGCTGGGGTATGGTTTACAAATAGTATTGTGAACTTTACAGGTTTTTTATTTTGTCTTGCTATTTTATTCTTTGTAAGAGATTCTGATGTAGCCGGCCTTAAGCATGTGAATAAATTATATTTATTAGGTGGTGTCATAGGTGCATGTATTACTTATACAGTTATTGTAGCTATGGGAAACTTAGGTCCTGCCTATGCAGTAATGTTAATTTTGATTTCACAGATGGTATCTGCTTATTTGATTGAGCTATTTGGACTATTTCACACGGAAAGAACACCTTTTATATGGTCAAAGCTAGTGGGGGTTGGTGTGATGATTATAGGTATTGTTATATTCCAGTGGAAGAAATAAAGAGGTGATACATGTGATTAAAAATAAAGTATGTATTATTGGTGCGGGAATGGTGGGCTCAGCGACAATGATTGCAATTTTAAACACAGGTTTAGTGGCTGAAATTGTAATGATTGATAAAAATGAAAAGAAGGCAGAAGGAGAGGCGATGGATGCTTTTCATACCCCCTCTTTTACATATATGCCTAATGTACGTATTCGTAAAGGAACGTATGCTGATTGTAAGGATGCTCAGATTATTGTAATGACAGCAGGACCTAGTATTAAACCAGGAGAAAAAACGGATAGGAGAGCACTTACTAAAATAAATGCCAAGGTGACAAGAAGTGTCATGGAGAAAATTACGGCTTATACGAAAGAAGCAATCATTATTTTTGTCTCTAATCCAGTCGATATTGTAACTTTTGTGGCACAAAATGAGTTTGATTATCCAAAGCACAAGATTATCGGAACAGGAACCCTCTTAGACACAGCAAGAATGCGCCGTATTATAGGAGAACATTTTCTGGTAGATACTAAAAATGTGCATGGTTATATATTAGGAGAGCATGGAAGTACGGCAATGGCCACTTGGAGCTTGTGTAATATTGGCGGTATTCCATTAAAAGATTGTAATGAAAAGTTTCATAAAGAGCCTCTTAATCAAGAAGACGTATTAAGGGAAGTGGTTCAAGCAGGCATAGAGATTTTAATGAAAAAGGGATATACGAATTATGGTATAGCAGAAACGGTAGCAAGACTTGTTAAGGCGATTACTTTAAATGAACTAAGCGTTTTACCTGTTTCGACAACATTACAAGGGGAATATCATATTCATAATGTTGCCTTAAGTGTGCCTTGTATTATAGGCCAGCATGGTATTGAAAGTATATTAGACATTCCACTTACTTGTGAAGAGCAAAAGGCCTTAGAATCCAGTGCCTCAAGCCTAAGAAGAACGATGGAAGACTTTGAAATCGTGTAAAGCATTATCAATGCATTAAAGCGTATAATGAAAAGGACGTATTTGAAATCAAGATAATCTGTTTCAAATACGTCCTTTATATTTTTGGATTGTTTATTTTGCTATTCCCTTATTTCAAGATCGTCATCATAGTTTAATAAAGTGGGTGGCATATCAGGTGAAATTTTTAAAATACGTTGATTAGAAGAACCACGATATTTTAAATTTGTATCTTTTAAAGCTGCAATAAAGGGCCCATCCACGAGTACATCAATGTATTTAAGAAGTTGCTGATGTAATGTATCTTTACAGAGTTCTTCATATGTATAGCCTGTATAACACCAAATAGATAAATTAAACTTTTCTTTGACGCATTTGACAAAGGGAATAAGTGCTGCCGCTTGCATGAAAGGTTCGCCGCCTGAAAGCGTTAAGCCATCAATAAGTGGTAGGACTTTTTCAATGCGTTTCAGGAGTTGCCAGTAAGGAACTTCTTCCCCATAAGTTATGCTTTGCATCTCTTGATTGTGACATTCTGGGCAATGATGTGGGCAGCCTGATAAGAATAAAACACTTCTAAAGCCTTCGCCATTAACTGTAGAGTGTTCTAGAAAGCCAGCGACTTGTAAAGTATTTGTCATAGGTTGCTATACGTATTTGTATGGCTGCCATTATGAGCGAGGCGATCATGTCTTTCGGCAGCTTTACCAGCACCAAAGCGCTCATCTAAGCTAAGGTAACCTGTTACGCGGCTAATCCCTTGAATATTCATGCTACCACATTTAGGACAAGTAAGGCTTTGTTCATTAATACTTGTGCCACAGTCTTTACAGTAGCGTAAATGGAAATTAATACCTATATAGCTAATATTAGAATAATCATAAGCATAAGTAATAATCTTTTCTACCGTTTGAGGTGTAGGGTATCCATCTACTTCAATATAGCTAATATGTCCACCATTACACATCTTATGGAATGGTGCCTCAATTTGAATTTTATCTGGGATGGAAATATTATAACCGACAGGTACATGGAAGCTATTAGTGTAATAATCCTTGTCTGTAATACCAGGAATGAGGCCATATTTTTGACGATCCTGTACAACAAATTTGCCACTTAAACCTTCTGCAGGTGTGGCATAGCAGCTCCAATTCATATGGGTTTCCAACGTAGTACGGTCTGTGAAATCGCGAATGTGCGCAATGATATCATAACCTAACTGACGGGATTCCTCAGACTCCCCGTGATGTTTTCCAGTAAGTGCCACTAAAGTTTCAGCAAGACCAATAAAGCCAATACACCAAGAACCATTTTTTAAAATAGGATCAATACTATCATTAGGACCTAGACCTTCCGAACCTAGCATTAACCCTTCACCTGCTACAAAAGGTAAATCTTTTACTTTAAGCTTCTGCAAGATAGAGTAGCGGTGGAGGAGTGATTCTTTAGCAGCTTCTAATTTTTCATCTAAGAGTGCCCAAAATGTTTTAATGTCTTTGTGGGCATCAATGCCAATACGTGGTAAGTTAATTGTAGTTGGTGCATTGTTACCACGTCGATTCGGGCCTTCTGGGCCATTAACATTAGAACAGATATACGTACGACAACCCATAGTTGCAGGTAAAATACCACGTTTATAATAAGCAAGATTAAAATCGGCATCGATATTCATAAAAGTAGGATTCATACGTGAAGCAGCTACACGGCAAGCGATTTTAAATAAATAATAATAAGGATCATCAGGTAGGCGGTTCACGCCTTTTTTGAGTCTGAAAATAATATTTGGGAAAATAGGTTGTTCATGCTTTCCTAATCCCTTTTCATATTCTTCTAAGAAAACCTGACAGACAAGAGCAGCATCCTGAGATGTAGGTAAACCGATGTTTAAACTACTAAATGGAACTTGTGAACCGGCTCTTGAATGCATGGTATTGAGGTTATAGACAATGCCTTGCATGGCTTGATGAACACGTTCTAGGAGTTTGTTTTCTACAAATTCTTTAAAACCTTCCTCACCCTTAAGTGTTTTTAACGCACCATAATCTGTAATAATTTCTTGGCGTGTGGCTTCTACATAAGGTGCCATATCGTTATCGAAGTTTACATGAGATTGTCCACCAAACATATCATTTTGAGAAGATTGGAGTAAAATACAACTAAGTTCTGCGGCAGATTCAATACGTTTTGGTTTACGAATGGTACCATAACCAGTATTAAAACCGTGTTCGAACATTTTACCTGTATCTATATGTAAGCAGTTTGTCGTTAGGTTATAGCTATCTAAATCGTGGTAATATAAGTCGCCTTGTTCATGAAGTTTTGCTAGATTTTTAGGCATTTTAGAAAGATTATGCCATTTGTTGGTTTCACTGGCGATACGTAGTAATTTTGAAGAAAAATTATTGCCGACATTGGCATTATCGCGGTCTGTTTCAATACCTATATTATGCACAGTATCCATAAGTTCGGATTTTAAATCGCGAATTCGCGTACGTTCTTTACGATAATTGGAATAAGAGTTTTTAAGCTCCATAAGACCAAGATTTAGTAAAGTTTCTTCAATGGTGTCTTGAATTTGTTCAACAGTCATTTCTTGACTATATTGATCGTGTAGTCGTGAATTGACTTCTTCTGTGAGTTCAGCTGGATTAACCGTAAGATTAAGATTTTTAGCTGAACGGGTAATAGCATTAAAAATTTTTGTAAGATCAAATGGTACCTTTCGTCCATCACGTTTAATCACAGAATAATTCATGATACACCCCCCTTTATATTTATTCATCTTTTGAAAGTATACAATATGTGTATGCTATTAAAATAAAAAGATGCATATATTGTATATGGCGTATAAAGCCCTCTTCCATACTAAGTTGATAAAGGACTTTTTTCAAGCAAGTATTTTAAAACTATTTTGTCAATAGTAAATTGTAAAAAATATAAATAATAAGTTTGCAATATATGAAAGGTGTTGTAAAATAAATATACGGATGTAATAATTTAAAAGTTAGTAGGAGAAGAAAAATGGATGCCTATGTTGTAGTGGATATTGAAACCACAGGTGGCCATCCTATAAACAATGAGATTATAGAGATTGGTGCAGTTTATGTGGAAAACGGAGAAGTAAAAGAAAGTTTTAATCAACTTGTACGTCCCAATGAACAAATTTCAGATTATATTATCGGCATTACTGGTATTACGAATGAAATGGTAGTGGATGCACCACCTATTGAAGTGGTTATGCCACAGTTTATTGAATTTTGTAGGGATGTACCTCTTATAGGTCATAATATTAACCTATTTGATTATCGTATGCTGAAGGCTAAGGCAACTTTACTAAATTTGCCTTTCGAAAAAAAATGTGTGGATACGTTAATTATTTCTAGAAAGATGCTTCAAGAATTGCCAAGTCGTAAGTTAGGGGATTTATGCATATATTATGGTATATCACTTGAAAATGCGCACCGTGCATATGATGATGCGCATGCGACTTATGAACTTTTTAGAAACTTAGAGAGGGATTTTAAATTCAAAGAACCTAAGCTTTTCAAACCCGAAGTATTAAAGTGGGAAGTTCCTAAATATGTGCCTATGACAAAAAGGCAAAAATCTTATTTAGAAGCTTTATGTAATCGTCATCAAATTATATTAGAAGAAGACACCAATAAATTGAGTAAATCAGAAGCAAGCCGCCTTATTGATCGTATTATTTCACAGTATGGCAAATGATAATAATAATATTTGGATGGTGTTTTGCATAAACATAATAGTAGATAACAAATGCTCAAAGTCGTAAGTTAGATTTTGAGCATTTTATTTTGAAAGGGAGAATTAGCATGAGGCAAGATGAGGCACAAACTTATTTGATTAATAACATGCAAATACAAAGAGTTATCTTATTGAATCAGATAAAAGCGCAATATCCTAATTTGATATTTAATGAAATAGGGTCAAATCTTTATACGGTAACAGTGCAGCCACAATTTGAAAGTGAATTTAATGCATTTCGGGCGAAACTGGAATTTGTAAGTCTCCCCATACTATATGGTTTAAATGCAAATCAAGCACTAGAAGCTTCTAATATTACATTATTTCATAGCAGTGCATTTGGTGAATTGCGGGGAAGAGGAATCATTATAGGGTTTGTAGATACAGGGATTCAGTACACAAATGAGTTGTTTAAAAATGCTAATAATACAACGCGAATTGTTGGCATTTGGGATCAAACCATTACAAGTGGGGCACCACCTCAAAAGTATAATTATGGCACGTATTATAATGAAAATCGAATTAATGAAGCATTAGCAGCAGAAGATCCTTATACGGTAGTACCTTCTCGAGATGAAAATGGGCATGGTACGTATTTAGCAGGTGTAGCAGCAGGAAATGATCAAATGACAGAAGGAGGCTATGTAGGCGGGGCACCTGATGCGGATATCCTTGTTGTTAAGCTGCGAGAAGCAACAGTAAGTTTAAAGGAGCATTATCTTGTAGAACCTAATGTGGTGGCATATGCAGAAAATGATGTGATAGCAGGAATTAGCTTTTTAGTGGAAGAATCAGTGAGGCAACAAAAGCCATTAGTAATATGCTTGGGTTTAGGAAGTAATTATGGTGCCCATAATGGAACAAATATTTTAGAACGTTACTTAGAAACTTTGAGCTTAGCACAAAATATCATCATTATTATTGCGGCAGGTAATGAAAGTAATTTAGGACATCATTATGAAGGCACCATTACCACAGGAGAGATACAAGAACTAGAAATTAATGTGGCGGAAAATAGTACAGGATTTCCCATTTATTTATGGACGACACTGCCCGATAAGTTAACAGTATCTGTGAAGAGTCCCTTAGGTCAGGTGGTAGAAAAGGTGCCTATTTTACCCAATCAATCTCAAGTTTATCGCTTTAATCTAGAGCAAACAGAGTTAACAATTACGTATATATATCCTGATCCAGAAACAGGTGGTGAAAAAATTGAGATTCGTTTAAAGGCACCTACTCCTGGGCTGTGGACTATAAACATGATTGGTGAAGACGTAGTAAATGGGATATTTCATATGTGGTTACCAAGAAAGGATTTTATTAGAGAAGCAACAAGGTTTTTAAAGGCAGCACCAGATACTACAATTCAAATACCAGCTACGGCTGAATACACCATTGCAATAGGGGCATACGATTATGTAGATGGAAGTATTTATATTGGTTCGGGGAGAGGCCCTACAACAGCAGCCATTTTAAAACCTGATTTTATTGCACCAGGTGTGAATGTAGAAGGACCCAGTATTAGTGGTGGTATGACAACTTATGTGGGTACGAGTACGGCAGCAGCAGTAACGGCAGGTGCAGCTGCTATCCTAATGCAATGGGCGGTTATAAGAGAAAATTTGCCACAAATGAATACACGAATTGCAAGAGTTATTTTTATGAGGGGCGCTATGCGGCAGCGGGGTGTCACATATCCCAATAATATTGAAGGTTATGGCAAGTTAGATTTAAGAGCGAGTATAGCCAATATATAGGGGGCGTAAAATGAGGGTTATTATAGAGCATAGTAAAGGAGGAAATCCTTTTGAGGTAAAAGATGTAGAAGCACAAGCATTAACCCGATTAAGTGAAATAGAAAGATATATAGAATTAGATTTTAAGATGGAGATAGAAAATAAGGAGCAGTTACCTGCCCTTGATTTATTGAAAAGTCAAAGTATGTTATTAGCCACAGTAGGGGTAAAACAGCTAGCGGATAGGGTGGATGCTTTTTATGATATGAAAGCAGAAAAGTTAGAGGTAAGAACGACAGGTCGTTCACTTAAGGAAACCTATTGGGTAAGCTGCTATCAAACAGAAGCGTGCATAACGGCTTCAGAATATATCAAGTGTATTAAGCAGCTTGTAAAATGGGCTAAGTTGTATAAAAAACCCCTTATCATTTATAGTCAAGTGACACCACAGGAAAAGTACTATCGTTACCGCAGCTTAACAGGAAAGATAGTTAATAAATTGCTTGAAGAAGTACAGGGGGCACTTTTAAAACATAGTAAAAAAGATGAAATTGCTTTGTATTATATGCCTAGCCAAAAGGCTTTTGAGTTTTATATAGAAAAAGGAATTTATTTAAGCTGTAACTATGAAGAGATGATGCGGCGTGTTGTAAATTGCTTAGAAAAAGACCCGACAGGTGATTTAAGACAGGTATATCGTACACCGCTACGTAATGAAAGTCTTTTTGATGATTTGTTTTATGAGATGATACCAGATGAAGAAAAAATCTATGTCCCGTTTAGTGAGGATGGCACAGGTGTAGCTGCATATTTAACAAGCCTTGGGCTTGAAGCGATTAAGGGAACAGGAGCTTATGGTTTGATTTATGACCGAAAAGATAAAATTAATCGTTATGCAAATGAAATTAGGCCCTATGTGGTTCCCAGATATGAGTGTCCTGTTTTAGAAAGAGAAGAAGTTATACGGACATCATCTCAAGGAGTAAGTGAGAGTTATAAAGTTTTACAAGGAAAGTTACCATATCGTGGTAAGGGCGTTTATATAGCACTTATAAGTAATAGCGGTGTAGATTATCGGCTTGCGACGCTTAGGAATGCAGATGGGACGACTCGAATTGCAGGCATATGGTATCAGACAGAGGGGGAACAAGGTACTTTTTATACAAAAGAACAAATTAATACAGCACTTCAAAGTGAAAATCCTGAGCAAATCGTTCCCATTCCTCTAGATAGCAATCAAGATACCATGTTAATAAATATTGCAGCAGGGAAAGATAAAAATTATGAAGGAATCGCAACAGAAGCAGAAATTTTAGTGGCTAAGGTAAATACAGCACCAGAAAACTTGCAGAAAATTTATGGTGGTATGTTTAATGCTAAAAATATACTGATGCCCGAATTAATGATTGCCATATGGAAGTTTCAAAATTTGGCAAAATCCCAAAATAAGGCTGTGATTTTCTATGTGCCTTATTATACGAACATAGATACACATGATGGGGCTAATTTTTATAATATATTAATTACTTTAGTCGGGAGTGAAAGAGGCAATGCCGTTATAGTCCCTACAGGAGGAGAGGGAGACCAAAAGCATCATCAAACTTTATATGATAAAGGTATTGAAGAACCTGTAGTTCAGCTACAATGCAGTGAAGATGGGCAAAATATTATAGGGCTTGTAACTCAGCGGTATTTAAATGATTGGGAAGTAGAAGTCATAAGCCCAAAAGGACAGAAGGTGCAAATTAAGCAGCGAGGGGAGTATGCAGTGGATTCGGCAACAGTTTATAGTCAGGGGGAGAAGCTGAATTACTACAGTAGCAGCAAAGATATTATGTTTCGGATTAGCAATATGAGTAAGGGAAAATGGACGATGCAAATTCAAATTCAAAATCAAACGACTAATCGCGTAGATTTATGGATTTCTGGTAAACAGTCTAATCCATATGTTACGTTATTTTCTCAAAATCCATATGTTACCATAGGGTCCGTGGGTAATATTGGCGCAGTAACTTGTGTGGCAGGATATAACTTAGATGAATTAACGACACTTAGAAACTCTGGTAGAGGATATACTATGGATAATCGTGTCAAACCAACATTAGCAGCAGATGGCATTATTCAAACAATTGATACAAATGGAGAGGCCGTTGTTGTAGAAGGCGTGGAAGTGAGTGCAAGTGTCATTTTAGGTGCAGCAGCTACAATTTTTGAGAAGTGGCGGGCGGAGAGTGGTAGGCCCCTCTTAAATAGTCATTTACTAAATAGTATACTTTTAGAATTTAGTTCGCAGTTTACCAATATTTCATTTCCTAATCCTAATCAAGGTTATGGTGTTTTTGAAGAAGATACACTAAGTAAGATTTTATTAACCCCTTTTAATGCATAAATAGGAGGAGATTATGGATATTAATAAAATTAGTCCACAATTACAGTTGGCATTAAGATATGAAGATCTACTATCAAGAGAGGCTAAAGTATTGTTTCAGATGCCAAATGACCCCAATAGATGGCAAATTATTGTAACTTATGCAGGAGATTTAACACAAGCTATTGAAGAACTAAATATGGATGTTATTAAAGTAGGAAGTAAGTATTTAATGGCGATTATTCCCAAGGAGAACATTGGAACGCTTTCGACATCTGAACAGATTATTGGGCTGAGTTTACCAGTAGAACAAAGCTATATTGATATTGGCTTAGGGAGTGTATGTGCAAGTAATATTGGCTTACCCACAAGTCAATTTAATGTGACAGGAAAAGGTGTACTTGTAGCAATTATTGATACGGGTATTAATTATAGCTATGTAGACTTTTTAAATGAAGACAATACAACACGTATTAGATATATATGGGACCAAACTATTGAAGGAAAGATACCAGTAGGATTTAGGCGAGGTGCTGAATATACTCAGGAACAGATAAATGAGGCCTTACAGGCGGAAAATAGAGAGGCGCAGCTTGAAATTGTACCTTCAGAAGATGACAGTGGACATGGAACAGCTATGGCAAGCATAGCAGCTGGAAATGGCAGAGCATCTAATGGGGCAAATAAAGGCGTTGCACCAGAAAGTGAATTAATTATTGTTAAAATAGGTAATTATGAATTAGGTAGTAGTCGGCCTACAGATATGGATGTTATGGAAGGGATAGATTATGTATTAGGTAAAGCACGGGAACTTAATATGCCTATCAGCATTATATTAGGAATTGGTAATAGTTTAACAGGTCATGATGGTTATACACCACTTGAAGGTTATATAGAAGAAATCTCTTATGTATGGGTGTGTAACGTGACTGTAGGAGCAGGGAATGAAGCCAATAAGGGATGTCATGTAAGTGGTCAATTTAAAGAAGGGGTCACAGAAACAATACAGTTTGTGATGCAAGGAGATAAGCGAAGTTATGGGTGCTGCTTATGGAAAGAATTCATCGATGAAGCTGAAATGGTTATTCAAGCACCCAATGGAGAAAGAACAGACCCGCTAAGCCGTAGAACACCTAATCGGGCTTACTTATTTGATAATACAGCAGTACTGGTTAATTTTTTAGAACCTGTCAGTAATATTACAAGACAAGAAATATTTATATGGTTTCAGGCACAAGGAACAGCGAACATTAATAAAGGACAATGGAACTTTAGTGTTACACCCAAAAGTGTTTTAATAGGTAATTATAATATGTGGGCACAAATTACAGAGAGTGGTAGTCGTTTTTTTAATCCGAGTGTTGAACAAACACTTACAAGTCCTGGAACATCTAGAGGCGGTACAACGGTAGGTGCTTTCAATGCACAAACGACACAAATCGCCCCATTTTCCGGAAGGGGATATACAGCAGATAATAGGATAAAACCAGACCTTGTAGCACCTGGAATTAATATTCCTGTAGCAAATAAAGATAGTACCACTGGCTATGTGAACTTTACAGGAACTAGTGCAGCAGCAGCATTTGTAGGAGGAGCCTATGCCCTTTTACTTCAATATGGACTTTTTGTTTTACAGCAACGCAATTTTTATGGCCAACGCCTAAGAGTATACCTTGTACGTACCGCAACAAGGGCCTCAAGTTATGCACCTTATCCCAATGAAAGCTGGGGGTATGGTGTATTATGCATAGAGGCAGCCCTAAGTTATATGTTAGATCTTGCCAATACGAGTACTTAAGGTGGTGAAATGTTATGGAAAACAAAACAGATGCAACCTTAAGTATATTAAGCATTGTACCAGAACAGGAAATTGCTGCTTCAGAAGAGTATTTAGCTTTACTAGGTTTCGGGCAAACGGGAAGATGGCAAATTGTTGTCAAATATAATGGCGATATTGCAGCCGTTGCAGCGAGAGAAGGTGGTGTCGCTCAAATTATTAATGATCAATTTGCTGTATTAAGTATCCCTCAGCAAAATATTAGAAATCTATTAAACTACACAGAAGTTGAGTATATGGAGACGCCTAAACGGATGGTTTACGATGTCACTAATATGGAAGCAAGTTGCATTACCAGTGTTCAAAATAATGCCCCGTATCAGTTAACAGGGACAGGAGTCTTACTAGGCATTATTGATTCTGGTATTAATTATGCGCATCCGGACTTTAGAAATCCTGATGGAACGACACGCATTGAATATATATGGGATCAAACAATTACAGGTAGTCCACCAGCCGGGTTCTTGACAGGAACAGAATACACTAGGGCCCAAATTAATGAAGCATTAGCCCAACCTACACGCGCCCAGAGATTAGCTATAGTCCCTAGTGAAGATGTTATCGGGCATGGTACACATGTGGCGGGGACGGCAGGAGGTAATGGCAGAGGTGCAAATGGGAACCATAAAGGGGCGGCACCAGATGCAGAATTTATCATTGTTAAGTTAGGTCAGCCGGATTTTGAAGGCTTTGTGAGAAATGTAGAGATTATGCTAGCTGTACGTTATGTTATAGAAAAGGCAACAGAACTTGGTAAACCGGTAGCTATTAATATTAGTATAGGTATGAATGCAGGACCCCATGATGGAAATGCACTTTTAGAACAATATTTAGACGATGCAGCAACGCACTGGAAAAATAACATAGTAGTAGGAAGTGGTAATGAAGGGAATACGGAAAATCATACAGCAGGTGTAGTAACACAAGGGGGAGAAGCACGTTTTCAATTTCAAATCGGTGAAAATGTGACACAATATAATTTGTCTGTTTGGAAAAGTTTTATTGATGAATTTCAATTTCAAGTCATTGATCCTTCAGGTAGACAGACACCAAGATTAATTTATGCAACAGGTCCTGTACAATATGGATTAGGCGGGACGAAGGTTTATACAACATTTGCAGGACCGTCGCCCTTAAATGGAGATGAAGAATTTGCAATCTACTTAACGGCTTCAGACCCTACTAAACCTATTACAAGTGGGAGCTGGACAGTTGTGATATATGGGATAAATGTTATTGATGGAAATTATAATGCATGGGGGCCTACTGTAGAAGTGACAGGAAGAAATAGCTACTTTTTAAGACCTGTAGCAGATACGACGCTTACAACACCTTCAACGGCTAGATTAGTGATTACGGTGGGTGCATATAATCATGTCACCAATCAGATAGCGCCTTTTTCCGGAAGAGGATTTGGAAGGAACGATAGTGTCATTAAACCCGATTTAGTGGCACCAGGCGTAGAAATTACAGGTCCTAGTAATACAAGTACAGGTTATAAAGTTTTAAGTGGCACAAGTATGGCGACCCCTCATGTGACAGGCGGTGTAGCACTTTTAATGCAATGGGGAATTGTAGAGAGAAATAATGTGTATTTATATGGTGAGAATTTAAAAACCTATTTATTAAGAGGCACTAAGAAAGATGTTCCTGGTGTAACGTATCCAAGTCGTGAATGGGGATATGGCAAACTATGTATTGAAAATAGCTTGGATATTTTAAGAAGACAACTCATCTTTTAAAATGAATAAAGGAGCTACTGCGCAACTAGTCAAATAGTTTTGGAGTAGCTCTTTTATTCATTTTTTTAGTTTTTTTTATATATTTTAAACAATGAAATGGATAGTATATCAAATAAAGGTATGTTACACTATAGTATGTGGAATTTTATACTAAAGAAATACTATTTTGTAAAAATGAAGTTTGAATGCAAAAAGTATGAGAAAGGAGGAAAATCAGCTGGAATCAATCATTGAAGTAAAGAATCTAAGAAAAGTTTATCGTATGGGAAAAGAGAAAATTGTCGCTTTAAATCATATTGATTTAGAGATAGAAAAAGGAGAAATCTGCTGCCTATTCGGAAGCTCTGGTTCAGGTAAATCAACTCTTTTAAATATGTTGGCAGGTTTAGAAAAACCTACTAAGGGGACTATTAAGATTAAAAATGTACATGTTGAAAGATTAGATGAATCACAGCTTGCAATTTTTAGACAGAAGTATATAGGATTTGTCTTTCAATCTTATAATCTTATTCCTACTTTGACAGCTTTAGAAAATGTGGCATTGCCGCTTATTTTTCAAGGGGTACCTAAGAAAGAAAGAGAGCAGCGTGCTACAAAAATGTTAGAGGCTGTAGGATTAGGCGGTAGACTAAAACATAAGCCAAAGGAAATGAGTGGTGGGCAACAGCAAAGGGTAAGTATTGCCCGTGCTTTTGTCAATAATCCTAGAATTTTATTTGCAGATGAACCAACCGGGAATTTAGACACTCATACGACAATTGAGGTTATGGAAATGATTACGAAAATTGCAAGAGAGCATCATCAGACGATGATAATCGTTTCTCATGATGCAGAAATTGCAGATTATGCAGATAAAATTATTACAGTACAGGATGGTAACATCTTAAAGATTGAAAAAAATACACCGAATGGAAAGGAAATAATTTATGAAACACAATCATAATTGGCTCACATGGCTGTTAAGTCTTATTGTGGTAGCTACATACATATTGCCGGGAAATTTTAATTTAGTTTATGGTGCAGAAGCAACTATTCAGGTTAAGAGTATAGGACAAAGCCAGAATTCGCTTCAATTAGGAGATAGCTTTAGTTTACAAGTGAAAGTAGTTGTAAATAATCCAGATGAAAATCAGTCACTTTATATTTTAAAGCCTACTGTAAGTGGGGGTGGAGTAGATGCATCTAAGTTATCATATAGTGTATCAGATTCAGAAGCAATAATTAGTAATGGGGTACCAAGAACTGTTACAATTAGTGGCTTGATTTATAAAGGCGATGATAAGGAGATTAGTGTAAATATTCCTGTAGGAACTAAGAAGAATCCAAATGATATTTCAGATGAAGGAATATATGTTACAAGTGGGTCACTTGACTATACACTATCAGCTAAAACAAGTGAAGATTATAAAGATGCCTTTTCTATTGATAATACAGAAAACCTTATTGTAGGTCTTGGAAAGACACAAAAGGTAACTGTAAAAGTAACAAATAGAACAAGTAGTATAATTAATCAGGCAAAGGCAACACTTTCATTAAATAGTAGTGTTAAAGGATTAACAATCAAGGAGAGTGAAGCAACTTTAAGCAATGTAAAATCTAAGGAAACACGTAATTTGACATTTACAGTAAATGTAGATGAAGAAACTAAAGGTGGCGTTTATCCAGCAAGTGTATCTATTTTAGGGACAAGCTATGATGTGAAGATTCAAGTAGATACAAATGTAGTCCCATCAGCTTTAGAGGTAAGTACAAAAGGTGATACGATTTTTACACCAGGTGTAGCCAATAAGCTTACACTTACAGTTAAAAATGTAGGGGATCGTGATGCAAAAAATGTGCGTGTTGAGGTTGTTAACTCAGAAAATATTTCTATCGTAGGTGGCGGAAATGTTAAGCATGTGGGAACTGTAGCAAGTAAAGGGTCTCAGCAAGTAGAACTTTCACTTAAAGTACCTACGAGTGTGAAATCAAGTACAGTACCCGTGCAGTTAAAACTGACTTATTTAAGTTCTACAGGTGAAGAAAAAGAAGATAGCCAATATGTTTATTTAAATACAACAGCTTCAGCAGCTTCTTCTGAAGTTGTGATTAGCAATGTAATTTCGCCTACAGCTACATATGGGGTGGATCAGAACTTCAATGTGAAGTTTAATCTTTCTTCAAAAAGTGGCGCAGAAAAACTTAAGATTACAGTAACAGGAGATGAAGGCATCGTACCTAAGTCTCAAAATCTTTTCTTCCTTAACAAGTTAGAAAAGGGTGCAACAAAGCAGTATACAGTAAGTTTTGCAGCGACTGCAGCAGCAGTAAGCAGTTCTCATCCTATTAAGATTGAAGTCGAATATGGGGAGGGTGAGACACCTATTGTTATTAATCAATATGGCAGTGTAAATATCACAAATCCTAAAAAAGATAAAGAAGATAACAAGGATGATGAGGATGAAGAAAACAAAAAAGGCAAACCAAAAGTTATCATTGGTGAATATGCTGTAAATCCAGTAGTTGTTAAAGCTGGCGAAAACTTTGAACTTGAAATTGGCTTTTTAAACACACATAAACTTGAATCTGTACATAACTTAAAAGCTAACTTAAAAATTGTTGAACAAGGTGAAAATAATACAGGAACAGTATTTGCACCTGTTAAGGCAAGTAATACATTTTATATTGCAGACTTAAACCCAGGTGAAATGCAAACTAAGAAAATTACAATGTACACCATTCCAAGTGCACAACCTAAGACTTATGAAGTCAGCTTAGAGATGGCTTATGAGGATAATGAAGGGAATGAAGTGACAGCTACAGAAAGCATTGGTATCCCTGTAGAACAGGCGACAAAGATTGAAATTGGTGATATTAATGTAGATATTGGACAAGTAGGGATGGAAACTTATTTATCTGCTACACTTTACAATACAGGTAAAACGAATGTAACAAATGTTATTGTCCATATTGAAGGCGAAGGCTTTAGTGTACAAGATAACAAAGTGTTTATTGGTGGTTTTGAAAGTCAGGCACAAGAAAGTTATGAACCTGTACTTATTCCAGAGCAAGAAGGGATTTTAACTGGAAGGCTTATTATTGATTATGAAGATACAACAGGTGAAGCAAAACAAGTAGTTGAAGAGTTTAGTTTCCAGGTAGATCCTGCCATGGATATGATGGAAGAGATGCCTATGGATGATATGATGATGGAAGAAGAAGCACCACAAAAAGCAAAATGGCCATATATTGCAGGTATTGGTGCAGTTATAGTTGTAATCATTGTTATTGTAATAATTATGCTCAAAAAACGTAAAAAGAAAAAAGAAGAGATGATGCTGGATGAAGATTAGAGACTTAATTAGTATGAGTATTCGCTCTTTATGGCGGCGGAAACTACGTACAGCTCTGACCGTATTAGGTGTTGTCATTGGTACAGTATCTATTGTGCTTATGTTATCTTTAGGAATTGCCATGGATCAAAATATGGAGGAGCAATTTGCGCAGTGGGGAGATTTGACTTTAGTTAATATCTATAGCTATAGCTGGGGGGGCGATGAAGCGCCTAAGCTTACAGATGAAGTTGTGAGAAAAATTGAAGAAATCCCTAATGTAGAACACGTGATTCCACAGCTTACGACAGATGCCTATATTACCCTTGGCAAACAAAGAAGTATTTTTTCAATGCAAGTTATGGTACTAGACAAGGAAGATATGGAAGCCTTAGATTATGAATTGGCTGAGGGCCGATTTGTAGATGAGGAAGAGAAAAAGTCTGTGGTGATAGGCGGTCAAGTACTTGCTTATATGAATAAGATTGGTAAACAGTTTAACTGGGATAACATGGTGTGGGGGGAAGAACTCCCTACACTCCCTATTGAAATAGGCAGTGATAAAATTGTCTTAGAAGCTGCAGACTATGATGATAAAGGAAAGCCTTTTTTAGATGGCACAGAAGGGAAAATTAAAGAACCTAAAGGTATTGAAGTGAAAGTTGTAGGGCAACTTGCAAATAACAACAATGGCATGGAGCAGACAATTTTTGTAACACGCAATATTTATGAAGAAATTAAACTGGCTAAAGCGGCTTATCGCAAAAAGTTAGGTTGGGGAGACGAGAGTTCTGATAATAAGAAGGATAAAGATAAGCTGCCAACCTATGAACAGGTAGCGGTTAAAATCAATCACCGTGATAATGTATTAGAAGTCGTTGAACAGATTAAGGCATTAGGCTATAGTGATGTAGATAGTAGTATGGAATACATCGAACGTGTAAAAGAGCAATCTAATAGCAAGCGTATGGCACTTGGTGGTATAGGTATTGTATCCTTTTTAGTTGCAGCAATTGGTATTGCCAATACAATGATGATGAGTATTTATGAACGTACAAAGGAAATAGGTGTTATGAAAGTAATTGGTGCGAAGCTCACGGACATTAAGCATATGTTTTTAATAGAAGCTTTAATGATTGGGGCTATAGGTGGCATTGTGGGATCGCTGATATCTTTCTTACTTTCAAAGCTGATGAATATGGCTGGTGGGCCTATTGCAGAAATGCTTGGTATGTATGATGCAAGTGTTGTTTCAATTGTGCCACTTTGGCTTATGGCAGCAGCTACTTTATTTGCTACTTTAGTAGGGCTTGTATCAGGATATTTCCCTGCTAAAAAGGCCACTAAACTATCTGCATTATCAGCAATAAAAACAGAATAAATCATTTAATAAGTCAAAAATTTAATAAGTCAAAAAAGGAAGGTACTACATAACAAAAGTAGACCTTCCTTTTTTTAAATCAATCAGATTTTTTTCGACCTGATTTTCTTGTCATAAAAAGATGTGCTTTATTATTCTTAAAGTAAAAGATAATTAAATTAATCATTTTGGTAATCACCCCAACTCTGCTAGTTTAGATACTGCAACATATATTCTTGAAATTTCATACCATGTACTTTTACCGACGATACCATCTGGTGTTAAATGGAAGATTTGTTGGAAGGTCCTTACGGCATCAGCAGTGGCATCATCAAAATTACCAGTGACAGCTACTTTAGGAATAAGTGGATAATTTTGTGAAATACGATTGAGTTGTTGTTGGAGCTGTCTTACAGCTGGGCCGCTAGAGCCAATTTGAAGTGGCGTACCAGGATAGGATTCAGGATTACCTTCTACAGCTGGAGCTGTACTTAAGTCAATATTACCATAGAAGTTACGAAGGATTTGCTCAGCACTAAATCCTGCATCGCCCAAATCTTTACTGCCCCACTGTGTCATCCAATTTGGACACTGCGATTTAACGCCATCGCAATACTGTGTGAGAAGTGGTTGGAGAACACCAGGACGTTTGACATATATATCAAATACTTCATTAACAATAGGGACGATTGTATCAAATAGGTTACGACCATAGAAGAAAGCATGATCATAAGCCGTGGAATTAGTAATGGTATAGGACTTACCTTGATTACGGTACCACTCAGTGAAAACACGATTTAAGGTAAAGGAGACAATGGCAATAACATTAGCTTTAATTGTTTCAGTTGGCCAGGTTGGATAAATTTCGGAGCTGGCAACATTAGCAATATAATCTAAGAAAGGAACGGTGTAATTGGGGGCTGTATTATCATTAGGACTACCTGAGTGAACAATGATAAATTCAGGAACAATTACACTAGATAACGTGATAAAGCCGGAGCCGGGAATAATTGGTTTTACTTCGGCCTCGGGAATTTTATCAGGATAATTACCATATAAGGTAGCTGGACCTATAACAATGTCCTCAGAAAGTTGTCGTATAAATTTCTCACGTGGATGACGTCCTGTACCTCTTTGGAATCGTGTAGTAGGTTGTAAGTAAATAGGTTGAACAGATAAAGTATCAGCAAATACTTGGGAGCCACGGACAATGGTGTCAATGTAATTTGTAGAAGTTGTTTCAATCCGATAAGTGGCATAAGGAATTTGCGTATTGGTAGGATCTAAGCTGTAATCTATAGGGGGTACAGGAAGTTCAATGGAAGGGGTTTGACCTACTTCATCTGTTACAAAGTTGGCAAGTACCTGTTCTTCACCAGTAGGTGCTGTTTGTTTAATGGTAATTTGTACATTTGAGATAGGTGTGAGGGTACCTTGTTCTGGATCTGTAGAAAGTTGTACGATAAGTTGACCTAAATTTTGCCTAGCGTTATTGGGGGGGTAAAAGGAGTTTGGATTACTCTTTGAAGAAGATGACATTTAAATTCCCTCCTAGAATCAATAAGTATTTATGCTAACTATAATATATGAAAAAAGACTTTTTCCTAGAACAAAAGGAAAAGGTAAGTTTGTGTATGAGAACGCTATGAGCTGCACATTCTAACTAAAAGGAGTGAAGGGCATGTTAAAAAGATGTTTTTTTATAATGCTGGCAGCAGTTTTGGTGACGACCAATTGCTATGGGCAAGCTGAAAACTTAAAAAATGTAGAAAATACTAAGATAACAAGTCAGTTTAAAGAATATGCTAAAGAAAGACATGGGAAAGATGTACTGCACAAATATGTGCATCAAAATAGTGGCTTAGAAGTAATTTGGATTGAAAATGACGATACGAATAAGAGTTTTACATTAGGTGTGCGTACGCCGACTGTAGATTCTACCGGTGTCAATCATATTATTGAACACACCCTATTTACAGGCTCAAAGAAGTATCCATCATCCAGTTTGTTTTTTGATGCAAGTAGCAGTTATCCTAATATTTATATGAATGCTTTAACAAGTGGGGATATGACAATCTTTCCTTTTGCAACACCTTATATGACTTGTTATAAGGCATTACTTGATATTTACCTAGATAGTATTTTTAATCCTGATTTTTTAAATCAGCCTTACGGATTTTATGAAGAGTCTTTTAATTATGCACCAGAAGAAGAACGTAGTGGTGGTGTTGTATATAATGAGATGAAAGGTGCTTATGGGAATGAAGATCGCAAGATATATCGCACAGTAAGGCAAACGGTATATCGCGATACGTTATATAGTCATGATAGCGGTGGCGATCCTAATGAAATACCGAAGCTGACATATCAGCAATTTATAGATACCTACAATCGTTATTATTATCCAGGTAACATGCGTGTGGTATTATATGGGCAGCTACCAATAGAAGAAGTACTTGAAATAATTGAAACATATTTACACAGTTCAAAAGAGCCAAGAGAAAATATAAGTCTTGAAGTAAAAACGTTACAAGTGCCTAAAATGGTAAAAAGTGCAGTATTAAATCCAGGAAGTAAGTGTGCTATTGCTAAAAGTTTTGTGATGCCACATGCGCTAAGTGTAGAAGAAGAGGTACAAATGGATTTATGGATTAATGCCTATTTAGGAAGCCGTTTAAGTCCTATGCAACAAACACTTCAAAAGTTAGGCTGTCAAGAAATAAAAATACTGAAGGATGATGACCTACCTTATATGATGTATACGTTAGTGGTGAAAAATATTCCACGGGAAAAGCTAAATTTATATAATGCAATATTAGATGAGGTACTACTTAAGATTTCTGAAAGCCGTGAAGAGGCTATGGAGGAAGATGTACTCTTAGAAGCTAAATGGGGACAAATGCAAAATGAAGAAGACGAAGAACGTAGTATTTTTATTCCACAGACGATACTAGATGGTTGGGCACATGGTAAAGATGAAAGTCAATATTATAAGCGTAAAGAATATGTAGACCAAATTAAAGCGATTAAAAAAGAAGCGTGTAGGGCATTATGGCAAGAAGCAAGTATGTGTACATTCTTTTTAACACCTGGTCAAATGCAGATAGAAGATCCCCTTACTTTGACACAGCTTACAAAAGAAGAATGGAGACAAGTTAAAAAGCAAATGACCCAGTGGCAAGGTCAAAAATGTAATTTAGAAGGTGTTCCACTAGAGGAACTTGTATTGGATGAAAACCTTAGTCTTAAAGAAACAGCCAAAGGGGAATATACACTTTTAACAACTAAGGCTCAAACAGAATTTGCACGTAGTCAGCTTTATTATGAAACAGGGAATGTAAAACAAGAAGATTTGCCTTATCTCTTTTTGTACAGCTATTTATTAGAGGAAAGCGGAAGGGAACAAACACCTTTTAAGGGGATATTAAAAACGAATTGTATTGCCTTGCCAAATGAAGAAGCAGGTTATAAACCTTATTTTAAAATAACAATGGTTACACCTAAAGAAGAAAAAGAGCATGGTGAAATATTAGAAGAAGCTAGAGCAAATTTATTAAGTCAAGATGCGAGCTGGTATGAATATAAGCTTAAGAAGTTTATTAATGGAAGCCAAGCTGCTAGCCAAAATAATGTGCTGGGTACATTAGGTAACTTAGGTCTAGGTGGTGCTGAAGCACAAAAACGTTATCTATATGAACAGGGCTATCCTTTTTATGAATTTTGCAAGGCTTGCTTAAAAGAACAAGGTACTGCTTGGATTGAAAAAGTAAAACAAATGGATCAAAGTGTATACCAGACGAATGGACTTGTTGTTGCAATCACCTCACCTTATAAATCAAGTAATGGTTATTTGCACAGCTTAAAAAAGATTATCAAAGAGGGACAAAAGAATGAATCATTAAATCGTACAGAGTATAAATTTGAACAAATGCCTAAGACAAGCTTTCTACAACTAGATACGGCTGTAGATTATATTTATATACAAAATACATTGAAAAAGCCAGTAGAAGGAAGCGATTTTGTGGCAGCGGCCTATATGGCAAAAAATTATTTTAATCCTAAGATAAGAATTGGTTTAGGTGCTTATGGTGCAGGTTGTAACTGTCAATATCCAACAACCTTTAATATCTATACCTATAGAGACCCAGATTTTAAACATTCTTTACAGGTTATTGCAGAAAGTGGGGAATTTTTAGATAAAACACCTATTAATGAAGCTGCATTAAAGGCAAGTCAAACAGAAGCATTAACAAGAGTACACCAGCAATTTAGACTTTTAGATAAAGGATTAGAACAAGTAGATGTACTAGAAGTACAATTTTTATTGGGGAATAAAAAAAATGTTGTAAAAAATTTACAAGCTCAAATTTTAGACACAACAGGACAGAAAATGCAACAAAAAGCTTGTATTTTTAAGGATTTACTAAGGGAAGGTACCTTGAGCATTGCCACCAAAAAACTACCTCAAAATGTGACGGGACATAAAATTTACCAATTTAAATAACAATTTAAAAAGGATAAATATTGACATATTCCTTATCCGCCGATACAATATGTATGTATTGTTAAATTTTTGATTTAAAGATTTATCTTTAAATATACACAAGTGGAAAGGAGTCATGACAAATGATGTATTCACATGAAGTAGAACAAATGTGCCCAATCGCTAAAGGACCAAACCATGGTCCAGCGCCAATCCCACAAGAAGGTAAATGGGTACAATCAAAAGAGATTAAAGATATTAGCGGCCTCACACATGGTGTAGGTTGGTGTGCACCTCAACAAGGCGCATGTAAATTAACACTTAACGTTAAAGATGGTATCATCGAAGAAGCGTTAGTAGAAACAATCGGATGTTCAGGTATGACTCACTCTGCAGCTATGGCAGCAGAAATCTTAGCTGGTAAAACAATCCTTGAAGCGCTTAACACAGACTTAGTTTGTGATGCTATTAATACAGCTATGCGTGAATTATTCTTACAAATCGTATACGGAAGAACTCAAACTGCTTTCTCAGAAGGTGGACTTCCAATCGGTGCTGGTCTTGAAGACCTTGGAAAAGGACTTCGTAGCCAAGTTGGTACAATGTACTCAACAGTAGCTAAAGGACCAAGATACCTTGAAATGGCTGAAGGTTATGTAACAAACATTGCCTTAGATGCAGATGATCAAATCATTGGATACAAATTCATTCACTTTGGTAAAATGATGGATATGATCAAAAAAGGTATGGATGCAAGTGAAGCATTAGAAAAAGCAACAGGTCAATACGGCAGATTTGATGACGCTGTACGTACAGTTGACCCAAGACATGAGTAGGAGGTGCCGAGAAATGCCATTATTTGAGTCTTATGATAGAAGAATTAACCAAATCAATGCAGTATGTGAAAAATACGGCATTAAAAATATTGAAGAAGCAAGAGAAATGTGTCAAGCAAAAGGTTTTGACCCATATGAAATCGTAAAAGGAATTCAACCAATCGCTTTCGAAAATGCTGGTTGGGCTTACACATTAGGTGCAGCTATCGCACTTAAAAAAGATGCTCACTTAGCAGCAGATGCAGCTGAAGCTATCGGTGAAGGTCTTCAAGCATTCTGTATCCCAGGTTCAGTAGCTGATGACCGTAAAGTAGGTTTAGGTCACGGTAACTTAGGAGCTATGCTTCTTAGAGAAGAAACTAAATGTTTTGCTTTCTTAGCAGGTCACGAAAGTTTCGCAGCAGCTGAAGGTGCTATCGGTATTGCACGTTCTGCAAACAGAGTACGTAAAGAAGATTTAAGAGTTATCTTAAATGGTCTTGGAAAAGATGCTGCTCAAATTATCTCTCGTATTAACGGATTTACATATGTTCAAACACAATTTGACTATGCAACAGGTAAAGTAGCAATCGTTAAAGAGTTCAAATATTCTGACGGTGAACGTTCAAAAGTTCGTTGCTATGGTGCTGATGATGTTCGTGAAGGTGTTGCAATCATGCACATGGAAGGTGTTGACGTATCTATCACAGGTAACTCAACAAACCCAACTCGTTTCCAACATCCAGTAGCTGGTACATACAAAAAAGAATGTATTGAACAAGGTAAAAAATACTTCTCAGTAGCTTCTGGTGGTGGTACAGGTCGTACACTTCACCCAGATAACATGGCTGCTGGTCCAGCTTCATACGGTATGACAGATACTATGGGAAGAATGCACTCAGATGCACAATTCGCTGGTTCATCATCAGTTCCTGCTCACGTAGAAATGATGGGTCTTATCGGTATGGGTAACAACCCAATGGT
>DYCF01000020.1 GCA_019418225.1 Clostridiales bacterium
CTCACTTAATTTGTGAGTTTATTTTGGGAAAATTCATTTGTCAACAATCTGAAGGAAGGCTCTTGCCTTCCTTCCAGGCTGTAGACAATTAACTTTTCCATAGTATTTTACTAGTCTAGAAATAGAAAACAGAGGTAAAAATGGACCTAAACTGCTCTTTTTACCCCTATTTTAATAGATTTTCTTGAATAATCCTCACTTAATTTGTGAGTTTATTTTGGAAAAATTCATTTGTCAACAATCTGAGAAGGAAGGCTCTTGCCTTCCTTCTTCTACGCTTGACTTAACTGTGCGTCATGAAACATTTCCCAATCCATATATTTATTTAATTCTTTAATGTTATTTAAAATATCTAGCATATAAGGAAAGTCCCTTAATATCCTTAGCATACAACGTTTACAGAAGCGCTCTCGTTCTTCTGGATGCCTTTGCAGATATGACTTATATCCCCATATATGCGTAAATGTTTTTTGCGACGAATGAAACAGTGTTTCTACATCCGAAAAATTATAGATTTCTATATTATGTTGTGCAGCACACATAGAAATAAGTCTTTGTTCTGCAAAAACCATGTAAATAAGAGGATCTCTCGCCTTAGTATTCTTCATAAATTCAATAGCGCATCTTGTGTATTCTTCTTTAAATTCTTCATTATTTATAAATGTAAATGCTGTATTACACGGTAATAACTGCCAATCAAATTGTTCATTCATCTTGTACGTATCTTCTAAGACAAACTTGTCTATTCCCGGATATACTTCTTCTGTTATATCCTCTCTATGAATAACTGTCAGTTCATGTTTAATTAATTCATTAGCTAAACTCTCCCAAATAATAAAGTCTGTATCTAACATCACACACGGTCCACGCTCTTGTCTTAATGCATAAAGCTTACCTGCTGCCCAAAAAGTATAGGGGTCTATTTCCGCATCTACGCTTTCTTCTAAGCTATAATCTATGCCCTTATTCCATATAGATGCTATACCTAACCTTTGATAATACTCATAGCCTGTAAGGTCCGTCACCATTTTTATATCACCATTAAACTGTTGCCATTTTAAAGCCGATAAAATTGTAGTAAGGAGTTCAAAGTCTTCGATATAGTATTCTCCGCTATGCTTTGCAAAAAACGGCCTTGTCCAATTTGAATGAAATGCGTTCATTGACTACTCCCTTTCCTTAAATAAGCTCTAGCCCATAACCGCCTACACCTGATTCTTCACTATCGCTCTCCCAGTAGCTCATATATATATTCCTCCTAAAAAGAGTTTTCTGCTTGTCTGTATACTTGGTTTCGTATACGTCTTAACTGCCCAATATTATCTAACAATATATGTGTAATGTGGTTAAATATATTATAACACTTAATCACTTGTTTTTGAATTCAAAATTATATTTAATATTGTCTCATTTTTTGTATATATTGGCATATTTTTCCCAATTAGAAAGAAACCCATTATAAGTTTAGGCTCTGTTAGAGCCTAAGTTTAAAATATACATCACATCAATAAATTTCTCCCTATGATGCACATTACTAAAGACTATGAAATATTACCTTTTTTACAAGTAATCGATGATCTGCGTTATAAAGCTATTTTTTCTATTACCTATAGTTCCGGACTTCGTTTGTCTGAAGTTCAAAAGTTACATATCCAAGATGTAGCTAGTAAGCAGATGCGTTTATTCATTTATCAGGCTAAAGGACAAAAAGATTTAAACTTAAAGCGAGTGCTTCACATGAGCACTCGCTTTTTGCCGCCAAACTTCAGATAACTTACAATTCATTTTATTGGTTAAGAGTACTGTTAAAGCAATTTTACAAACTGGAATTGGCTGTATTATTTCTTAAAATATAGAGATGTTATTATACAGCGCCGATATAACTGCGCGTAAAATTGGGCATCATTAAAATACCATTTTTATTATAAACTTCAAATACTGCCTTTAATTCCGAAACATAAGCATCATACATATCATCATGTTCTTTAGGGGCATATGATGAGGATAAATTGCGTCCAATAAAGCCCTTTTCATCAAAATACAATGGATTGTCAAATACGCATACTTCAAATTCACCTGTAAAAAAGTCATCAAAAGCGTTATTTTCAATTACACTGCTTATGCCACCCGAAAATCCTTTGAAATCAGTACAATATTTTTTATTTATTGCTTCGTTTAGTTGAATTAATTGAGATTTTTCATCACGGCTATTCCAAACTAAAATAACTTTACCATTAGGTTTCAAAATACGTTGACATTCTTTTTTGAAGGCTTGCTTGTCAAACCAATGAAACGCTTGTGCAACAGTAATAAAATCTATGCTGTTATCGAGAACCTTTGTATTTTCCGCTGTGGCACTTACCGAGATAAATCCCTTAAATCTGTGCAGATTTTCTTCGGCCATATTTCGCATATTTTCATTGGGCTCAACTGCGAAAACCTTACTCCCTTTTAATAATAACTGTTCAGTTAAAATACCTGTTCCAGCGCCCACATCTGCAACAACGCTATCTTTTGTTAACCCAGCATTCGAGTATAAATAATCTATAAAATCATCTGGATAGGAAGGGCGAAACTTTGCGTAAATCTTACCAAGTCCATCAAATCGCTTTTCATTCATTTTAGTTTTATCCTTTCAAATTTTAAATTTATTATAATCCTTAAATTATATATTTTCTATATTAACCCTTCAGAATTTAAAAGAGCTATTGGAAAGGTCCGCAGTTATAGTTCACTGGAATTTGTCTTTATGCTTTACCATATGCTTTATCCAAGATAAGCTTAACAATAAGCGCCATATCATCGTGATATTTTTGAATTTCCATACCCATTGCTTTCATAAAAAGTAATTTTTCCAAAGAAACAACAAGACAGTTTTCTTCCTCAACAGCCTTTTCTCTAAGATAATCATAATCAAATGTGCATATTTGATTCCATATTTCGAAATCAAACTCACAAATCCCTATATCACCATACAAATCCTTGATATTGTTTGGATACATTTCTTTCAACCTTGCATGGTCGCTAGGGTGGACTATCAAATCAATATCTCTCCCCGCTTTTCGCAAGCCATAATATTCCATAGCCATACCGCCTACAAGCAAAGGCTTGTACTCAAAATCAAATTTGAGTTTTTCCAATTTTATTATCATAGCTATTCCCCTTTATAGATTCTAATTTACTCGCTCCTAAAATATCTATTTTATTTAGTTTAGCATGCTTATGAATAAATCTAAATAATCAAATTAATTCATTCAAAATCCTTGGACGACTCAAGAGCCATCGTTTCATCCAATTCAACAATGCCTTCTACATGGCCAACTCTTATATAAGCCGAATACAATCCAGCAATTTGTGACGCATGTACAATGATGTCTTAACCCAAACACCTACTGCTTTTGCTCTGTTACGCATGCTATCACAAAAAATTAAGGAGCTGTCATGAAATTTTCACATCAGCTCCTCTTATAGTCAATCCTTCTTATATTTCCCTATCCTAACATGATTATTATTTTAAATAACCAGTTAGCTGCAATACCTGCACATAAACCACCTATCGTATGGGCAAAAATTGCTTTTCCTGTTAGCTCTCTGCATTTTAAACTATCCATCATTGCTGTATGCGTACTTAAATAACCGCTCCAGCACATGCACATAGCTGTAAATACAGCAATGTCATTGGCATTTGCAAGACCTTCTTTAATCATATTTGGAATAAGCCCTATGGCTGCACCTGCTGCACCTAATGAAGTAATTGGTACAGCAATAGCTTCTGGTGATGAAAACCCAAATAATGGCTGTAAAATAAATGTCAGCTTTTCTCCGATAACCGGTAACAACCCGATTCCTTCATAAGCCGCACCTGTATAAACCCCCTCTGAACCTGGTCCATTTGTTAACATTAAGACAAATGTACAGATAATAAGTACACCCGGAATAATCGCCATTCCCATACCTACTCCTGAATGCCCGCCTTCAAGCATCGCATTCATAAAACGTTCACCAATACTTCCACTTCTTACTTCTCTATAATTAATAAAATCTGTTTGGTAGCCAATATTTTCTTCACACCACGCCTGCGTACCATAATATGCCTTTGTATAACGCATCATAATTTTAGTACTTACAATACTTCCTACTATAGCACCAATATTTCCAATGACCACTGCAAGGCCTAAATGTTCGCCTACACCTGGAATCCCTACCATAAAAACAGTAATCATAAGTCCCATTCCGAAGGCAGTCCCTAAGTTTGTTAAAGCTGGCAGTTGATATTTCTTGAAATATTGTCTAAATCGCTTGTCATCACAAAGCGTTAAGATCGCTGGATTATCAGAAAAATAAGTTGTGAGTACACTCATAATACTTGCTCCTGGCAAATCATATAACGGTTTCATAAGCCAAGCCAAACCTTTATTAATAAGTGCCAAGCCGCCAAACTCTGTGAGTATTCCTGCAAAGGCTCCTGCAAGTACTGCAATTGCCATAATATAAAATACAGTGTTAATTAAAAGGTCAAAGGATGTATTAAGCATCGTGTTAAACATATTGGATAATCCCATTTTAGTGGCAAGTATACCAAAACCACCAAATGTAAGAACTAAACAAACAATACCTTCCACACTTACCGCCTTTTTGATATGTCCATTTTGCCTATTATCTTCCTTCATATAAATATTCCTTTCTTGTCATCTCATTCTAGCTTATTTGTAGCATATTATAGATTTCACATGTATAAATTTTAGTTCTGCATAACCTTTAGTCATGTGAAATGATTGGGAGAAACCACTCTACCTACATGTATATTTCAAGTTTTAGTTGGTTTCTCTATATAGATTTCACATGTATAATATTTAGTTATTCATAGCCTTTAGTCATGTGAAATCATTGGGAGAAACCATTCTACCTAAATGTATATTTCAGGTTTTAGTTGGTTTCTCTGTATTTGCTCCCTACTATGCACATTATTTGTATTATAGGTTATTTTTGCCATTATCGTCAACTTAATCAACTTTAAATATTAGTGTAAATTATCATAAATAGGTATATAATAAAAAAGACATAAGCCTAGCAAATAATTACGGCTTAGGGAGGAAAAAAATGACTATAATTAATCGTAATGATCCATGTTGGTGTGGCAGCGGACAAAAATACAAAAAATGCCACTTAGCCTTTGATGAAAAGCTTATGCTTTTAGAACGTCAAGGTGAAGAAGTTCCATCAAGACAAATCATCAAAACTAAAGAAAATATTGAAGGCATCAAAAAAAGTGCTGCCCTTAATAATGCTATTTTAGATTTAGTAGGTACTAAAATTCATGCTGGTATGAATACAGAAGAAATCAATACCCTCGTTCATAACTACACTGTTGAACATGGCGGCATTCCAGCACCACTTAACTATTCAGGTTATCCAAAAAGTGTATGTGTTTCAATTAATAATGTAGTATGTCATGGTATTCCATCTGAAAATACCATTTTACAAGAAGGCGACATTGTTAATGTGGATGTAACAACCATCTTAGATGGCTACTATGCTGACGCTTCTCGTATGTACATGATTGGCGAGGTGAGTCCTGAAGCCAAACGTCTCGTTGAAGTTTCTAGAGAGTGTATGATTAAAGGTATTGAAGCCATTAAACCATGGGGCCACCTTGGCGATATTGGTGCCGCTGTCAATGCCCATGCTAAAGCAAATGGCTACTCTGTTGTAATTGACCTCGGTGGTCATGGTGTAGGTAACGATTTCCACGAGGAGCCTTTTGTGCCTCATGTAGGCGTTGAAGGAGAAGGGATGCTTCTCGTACCGGGTATGGTGCTTACAGTTGAGCCTATGATTAATGCAGGCGGCTATGAAGTATACATTGATGAAGATGATGAATGGACAGTTTATACAGAAGATGATTCACTCTCAGCACAATGGGAACATACCATACTCATCACAGAAGATGGCGTAGAAATATTAGCTTATTAGACAACAAAACTAAAATAAGGTACTATGAAACTATTGCTAGTTTTATAGCACCTTATTTTTATACACTTTACTAACTATAATTTAACTTCTATGGCTACGCCATAGTGGTCAGACACCACCGCTCTATTGATGCCGTTAAATATGACCTCGGATTTTATCACTTGTACTGGCCTATTTGTAAAAATACAGTCCAGTCTCAAGCCTACATTATTTTCTTCCCATCCATGAATTTTACCTTGTACTGTAATGCCGCTATCTTTAGTTGCTGCAAGATGATACGTATCTAGCCAACCAAGGTTTTGCATATACTCATACCCTTTACCTTTTACATTAGCATTACTATTGAAATCCCCCATTAGAAAACTTCTTCTTGATTTATTTAATTTTTTATTTAAACAATCAATTTGATTCTTAACAGGTTCTTCCTCATCATCCCACCAGCCTAGGTGACAACTATATAAATCAATTTCTTCACCTTGATAGCGTATAGTGGCTCTTACAATTTTTCTGGCCTTCCAATTTAAGGTGTCTTCAATCTGACTTACAAAAAAGCTTTCCTTACGCACAATGGGATGTTTACTCAGTAAACATAATCCTTCTTCATAAACCTGAAAACCAATATGTGAAAAATCCCATACCACTTCATATTTAGGTCCATTTAATTTCTGTAATGCTTCTTGAAGAATCACCATATAATTATCACTTTTTAAATTGTCTTTAAACTGCTTGCCTAACATATGTTGGCTTACCTCTTGCAAAGCAATCACGTCAAAATCTTCCGCTTTAATAACTTGGGCCAAGTAGTTAATCTTATCTAATTGATGATCTTCCTGCCAAGAATGACAGTTTAAAGTTAATATTTTCATGCCATTATACTCCTAACACATCCTGAATATGAGATTTTAAAACATCTGCCTTTGGCCCATAAATTGCTTGGACGCCGCAGTCCTTGATAATAAGTCCAAGTGCACCATTTTGTTTCCACGCTTCTTGTGTACCTACTTTGTTTATATCTTTAACTGTCACACGAAGTCTTGTCATACACGCATCTACATCTTCAATATTTTCTTTACCACCTAAGAGGGCAATAATATTCATTACTTGATTATTACCTTCAACCTTTTCTAAAGCAGTGTCTTCTTCATTTTCCTCATCCGTATAATTACCGTTACGACCTGGTGTACCAATATTTAACTTTTTAATTAAGAAATTAAATACACCAAAATTAAGGAAGAAGAATACAATACTTGTCACAATGAAGTTAATTACATCCATACCAATGCCTGCACTAATCATCATAGGAATACGTGTGATAAATTCAATACACCCAAAAGCATGTACTCTCAAGTTAATAATGTCTGCAAGGGCAAATCCAATGCCTGTAATAATTGCATAAACAACATATAAAACTGGTGAAACAAACATGAACATAAATTCAATCGGTTCTGAAACACCTGTTAAAAATACTGCAAGTCCTGCTGATAAAAACATTGTTTTGTACTTTGATTTTTTATCTGCATCTACATTACGATACATGGCAAGGGCAATTCCACCAAGTGATGCAGTTGATAAAATAACTTGACCCACTTTAAAACGTGCTGGTGTAACTGTCTCTAAAAGATTACTATAAGCTGTCATATCGCCTGCTGCTTTTAAGTTGTTAAGGTCTGTAATCCAAGCAAGCCATAATGGGTCTTGCCCTGCCACAACTTGTCCTGCTGCACTGCCAGTAAGCATTGTATATACGCCGCCTAACTCCGTATAGTTCATAGGTACTGTCAGCATATGGTGAAGTCCAAATGGTAATAACAGTCTTTCAAGTGTCCCATATACAAATGGTGCTAAAACAGGCGCCGTATCTTGTGAAGTCGCAATCCATTGACCAAAGCTATTAAGGCTCCCTTGAATAAATGGCCAAATAACAGATACAATGATTGCTACAACTGTTGACCCCAAAATAACTACAAAAGGTACAAAACGTTTACCATTAAAAAATGCTAATGCAGGTGGTAACTTATCAAAGTCATAATATTTATTATACAGATATGCCCCTAAGAAACCTGAAATAATTCCTACAAACACACCCATATTTAGTGCAGGTGAACCTAAAATAGAAGTAAAATAATCACCTACTATCATTTCATGACCTAATAAGCTTGTTACTCTAGCTGTTCCATCTGCTAACATATCACTTGTCACACCAAATATTGCACCTGTAATGCGATTTATTAATATAAATGACAGCAGTGCTGCAAAGGCTCCGCCTGCACGTTCCTTTGCCCAAGAACCACCAATCGCTACTGCAAATAGGATATGCAAATTCCCTATAATTGCCCAACCGATATCTTCCATTACACGCGCAATTGTTTGAATAATTGCTGCATCAAAGTTCATACCTAAAAGTTTTGCAAGGGAAATCATAATTCCTGCTGCTGGCATAACTGCAATTACAACCATAAGTGCCTTTCCAAATTTTTGCCAGAAATCAAATGAAAACACTTTACTACGTTTAATTTGTGCGATCATCCTTGTACCTCTCAATGCTAGTATTTTTATTAGTCGATATGTTGTTACTTATTCCTCATTAACGTAACTTATAAAGTCTTGCCTCATAAGGTCTTAAAACAAGCTCTTCACTTACTTCCTTGTAATTATTAAGGATGAGCTGTGCTTCTTCTGGCACTTCCTTAGTGACTGCTTCTCGCTTTGTTAAGTTACAAATGATTAAAAATTCGCCTTCCTCATCTTTTCTTGTATAAGCGTAAACTTGTGGATTCATTTCATCAACAAGCGTACACTTACCATTTATAAAGGTTTTATAACTTTTTCTCAGTTTAATAAGTGATTTATAAAAATTAAGGATAGAATCTTCATCTTTTAATTGTGCTGCCACATTAATTTGTTCATAATTAGGGTTCATCTCAAGCCAAGGCTTTCCTTTTGTAAAGCCGCCATTAGCACTAGCATCCCACTGCATAGGGGTACGTGCATTATCTCTTGATGCATGCCATTCATGGCGAAGCGCCTCTTCTTCATTCATACCCGCTTGTATATGTTTAAAGTAACGATTATGTGTTGCGACATCATTATAACAATCAATCGTCTTATAATGTACATTCGTCATACCGATTTCTTGTCCTTGATAGATAAATGGTGTACCTTGTTGCATAAAGTACATCATCGCTAATGCCTTACTACTTTCTGCCCAATAGTTTTCATCATCTCCCCATTTAGAAACAACACGTGTTATATCATGGTTTTCAATAAATAATGCATTCCAGCCTTTTCCATATAAAGCATCTTGCCATTTACTTAAAACCTTTTTAAGCGCTAATATATCTAGTTTTTCTTCCTCTTCTTGATCCCAAAGATCTAAATGCTCAAATTGGAAGACCATATCGAATTTACCATTTGTATCTCCTACCCAGAGATGCGCATCTTCAGCACTTACACCATTAGCCTCACCTACTGTTAAGATATCATACTTTGCAAAAGTATTTTCTTTAAGTTCACCTAAAAATTCATGAATACCTTCTACATTCATATGCTTATCAAAAGATGATACATACTGTAAATTATCTGGATTTGGCATATCCTTTAGACCTGGTTCCTTTTTAATATGGCTAATTGCATCTACTCTAAAACCATCAATGCCTTTATCTAACCACCAATTTACCATTTCAAAAAGTGCCTGTCTTACTTCTTTATTTTCCCAATTTAAATCTGGTTGTCGTTTACTAAATAAATGTAAGAAGTATTCATCCGTTGTGTCATCATATTCCCATGCAGAACCGTGGAAAATACTTTCCCAGTTATTTGGCTCCTTACCTTCTTTACCTTCTCGCCAAATATACCAATCTCTTTTCTTGCTATCCTTAGAGGCTCTAGATTCAATAAACCATGGATGTTCATCTGAAGTGTGGTTAATTACAAGGTCCATAATCAATTTCATGTCCCTTTTATGCACCTCATTAAGAAGCTCATCTAACTCTTCCATTGTGCCAAATTCTTTCATAATCGCCTTATAATCACTAATATCATAGCCGTTATCATCATTTGGTGACTGATACATCGGACAAATCCAAATTACATCCACACCTAAATCTTTTAGATAATCTAATTTTGACATAATTCCTTTAATATCACCAATACCATCACCATTCATGTCCATAAAACTTCTTGGATATATTTGATAACCTATTGCTTCTTTCTTCCAGCTCATATCTTCCTCCTGTGCAACCGGTTTTATTGCAATTAAAAAATTTTTTCTTGAGTTTATTATATCACTTGGAAACGGTCTGTGCAACCGTTTCCATTATTTTTTATTTAAAAGATTGGCGACGTACTAATTTTGTCTCAATAATTGCATGTTCATGCTGTTTTTTATCGCTTTCAAGATACTCCACGAGTAACTTAGCTGCTGCATAACCTAACTTGTTGCCATAAATTTCAACAGAACTTAATGATGGTTTTTGATATTCTGCAAGTGCTGTATTGTTAAATCCAATGATTGCTTTACCTTTAATATTCTTTTCTTCTAAATACTTATTAACCCCAATAGCAAGCAAATCATCTGTCGCAATAATTGCCGTTGGCAATTCACTTAGAAGCATCTCTTTCATCGCTTCATAGCCTATCTTTTCTGTAAAATCATCGCCGTGATAAGTAAGCTTTTCATCAAATTCTATACCGTGCATCTCTAATGCTCTTTTATAACCTTCTAAACGGTCTTTTGAAACTGTCCATTTTTTCTTCGCACTAATAAATGCAATTTTCTCATGTCCTTTTCTAATAAGCTCTTCAACAATTTCATATGTTGCCCCAAAGTTGTCATTATCTACCCAAAGCGCTGAGGTTTCTCTTCCTGGTCTTCCTATCACAACAAAAGGGAATTTAGCTTCTCTTAACTTCTTAATTGTACGGTCATTTTCTTCTGATTTTAAAATAATAATACCATCTACTGCACCATTTGTACTAAACTCTTGGATATTACGTTCTTCTTCTTCATCTTTTCCAAAGGCATACATTAAAAAATACTTTCTTTCTTGTGCATATACACTAATCCCTAGCATCATTTGAATAAAAATAGGGTTTCCGAAAGAAGCTTCTACGTCAATTGGTAAAATAACACCTATTGTTTTCGTTTGATTCTTAGCAAGGTTCCTTGCCATAATATTAGGCTTATACCCTAATCTTTCAATTACTTCATTAACTTTTCTTTTAGTTTCTTCACTAATACGTTCGTTATTGGAAAGCACTCTAGAAACAGTGGATTTCGCTACGCCTGCTTCACGGGCTACATCATTTATTGTTACCTTCACTTTTCCTTCTCCTCTTATTATAATATTTTTGATTATACCCTATTTCCCCGCTTTTATCCAATATTGTCTTTAACTAAAAATAGACTGCGCCATTTTGCCCAGTCTACACATTAATAATGATTTATTTTATTAAATTAATCTAATCACTTATTTTTTTCATCCCTGCTCAGTACAGCCCCCATAAACATTCCTGTAAATAGCATCCCTGAAATAGCTATAATCGATGTAATAATCTTTGCTAAACTTGTACTTGGTCTAATATCTCCAAAACCTACTGTTGTAAAAGTTACAATCAGATAATAGAATAAGTCCACCATTGCCTCTTTTGTTAAATGCTCTGCTGCAATAAAGTGATGGGCTTTTACATTCATATAAAATTGCACAAATACAAGCAGTGCATATAAATTCATTAAAATAATACCCAACCATGTTAAAATACTTTTTATCTGCACCTCTTTACTAAGATGCAGGCCCTTCCCTATCACAATATGTATAATCTCACCATACACTATACAGGTACTTAATAGCAGTGTTAAAAAGGTAAGATGAATTTCAAATACGCTACACATCTTAGGCATATGCCATAAAATAATCAGAGGTGCACAAATAGCAAATACCCCATTTAAAGTCAGCATCCTACTATATGTCTGTAACCAATCTAATGTTGCCACCATTACCTTGATAAGCCATGTACCTACAATGAAGGTTATACCAAAAACAACTATTCCTTCTGTATAAGAGGCTATTCTAAGCGCATTTAACATGCTGATTATGGTCACTACCATAACTTGTAACAGACCAGCTAACCGTTCCCCCTTGTCTTTACTCCTGCAATATGGCATTAACCACTCTATCAATGGACTCTTTTTGTTTCTTTCTATTTTGTACTTGAACGGGACATTCTCTGTTAAGCCCACAGTTTTACCATGTGCTATATACCATATCCCTAATAACCCTATGAGCAGCACTATATACATATTCTTCACACTTTCTCATGTTTTCTTTCTTTCATTATATTCCTTTTTTTAAAAAACATGACAAGCCCGAGTAATGACTGTTCCTTATAAGTGTTTATCCTTAAATATAGACTTTTAACGACTTTGCTTCTTTTCTCTGTCTTAGTTTCCTTAAAGTTCTAGCTTCTATCTGTCGTATGCGTTCTCTTGTAACATGAAATACTTTCCCAACTTCTTCAAGTGTCCAAATTTCTCCATCTTCAAATCCAAATCTTAGTTTAATAATTTTCCGCTCACGCTCTGATAGGCTAGAGAGTATTTCCTCGATTTCATCATGCAGCATCGTACATTCTGCTTCTTTGTATTGATCTGATATATTGTCATCTGCAATAAAATCAGCTAAAAATGAATCTGTCTCTCCCCCTATAGGTGTTTCTAGAGAAACCGTATCATGATATAAAGGAAGTATCTCTTCTATCCTTTCAATGCTCATGTCCATCATCTCGGCAATTTCAAAAAGCGCTGGGTCTCTATTATAGTCTGTAATGAATTGTTGAGACTTACGTCTTATTTTATTCATAGTATCTTGTAAATGTACTGGCACTCTAATATTCTTCGATTTATCTGCAATAGCCCTAGTAATTGCTTGACGAATCCACCACATGGCATAGGTGCTGAATTTATAACCTTTATGATAATCAAACTTTTCTACAGCCTTAATAAGTCCTATATTCCCTTCTTGAATTAAATCTAGTAAAGATAAGCCACTCCCTTTTACATATCTTTTAGCCACACTGACAACTAACCGTAAATTCGCATTGGTTAACTCTTCCTTGGCACTTAAATCTCCTTGCTCCATACGAATAGCCACCGCCAATTCTTCCTGGGCTGTTAACAGTGGAATTTTACCTATTTCCTTTAAGTACATACGTATAGAATCTTCTGTCATATCTTCAGTTAATTCTTCTGTTATTTCTATTTCTACTACTACTTCTTCTACCATTTCCATTTCTACTTCTTCCGCTATTTCCACTTCTTCCTTCATCATAACTGAGTTTTCATATAGCTTATGATTCTGGACGGCATCATGGGGACTAGTATATACAACCAAACGTTTTACTTCTTTATCTTTTATCATAACTCTTAATCTCTTCCCATTTTTTATTACAAGCGCGTACATATACCATAAAAAAGGAGCTGTCAGCAGCCCCTTTTTTATAAAATGTTCTAGGTTATTCTAAATACCCATCCATTTTATATGCATTATATTGCTTTCTAATTTTTACAATAAGTGCTCCATCTGGCTGCTCTATTGTTTCTTCAACCTTGTATTTTACATTGCCCTTATCTAACTTATTGCAATAAATTTCAAAATCTCGTTTTGGATTTGCATCATTCATTGCATCAAATCTTATTGTTTGTAACAAACAAGCACTCATTATTCTTCTCACTTTTAATCTCCCTTTCTCATTTTATCTATATAGTAGAAACAGCTTCCTTAGCAAGCTGTTTAACTCTGTTTACAATAAACGCCTTAACTTCACTTTTGTCCATTCCCAGTGCAATTGCTAATTCATTGTAAAGATGCTCCTCTGCCATTTGAAAATACTTTTTGTCTCCCATAATCGCTTTTTTCCCTGCTGCAAGTCTTGCCTTTTGATTAAGATACGTTGTTTTTATAATTCGAACAAGTTGTTTACAATCACAACTACGTAATGCTTCTTTATATAAGATTTCTTTTTTCTTGTCATCATCTACTACAAAGATTTCAATATCTGGTATCTCATCTACAAGTGCCTGTGCTTCTTCTTTTGTCAAAATAGGCCTCATGATAATCTTTTCATTATCTACAGGTGTAAATACTGTACTTTCGCTGGCGTAAACGGGTCTTAATGTATAATACATGGTCTCTTTCTCAATACCACTTACCTCCAAGGGCCCCACTTCTTCCACCTTGCAGACACCATTGGCACCACAAATCATATAATCTCCAACATTAAACATGATACGTGATTCTCCTTTACTTATTAAATCTCTATATATATTGTATCAAATTAATTGGCTTTTTGTAAGAAATTTTTGTTTTTTATTATAAAATCCGTCTATTTTTACGCATATACTACCCCTTGTTTTTTGTGCACTTTTACCATACACTATCACTTATTTCATTATACAAAGAAAAGCAAAAACACAGGGATACTCGCCTTAACGCCCTGTGTTTTTGCTTTTTATACTTCTTCAGATATAGCCTTCTTTAACTGCATTTTAAAATACTTAATCATCCCATTTAGGTCTTCCATATCATAATAACCCTTATTCTTTAATGCCATAGCACCTGATAAATTTCCTAGGCAATGACCTAAATGATAAAACCTCATTCGCTCTTCATCCATTGCCTGATTAACAATTTTCTCATAACTTGTGCCAAATCGAAGCTTTAAGAAGCTGGCTTCCTCTTCTACATCCCCATACTTAGCACCTTCAATGTCAATTAAAAAAGCCTCATTATTTTTATTGACCATCACATGATTAGGTCCTAATTCTCCGTGAATAAAGGTATATTCTTTTCTTGGCTTTATTTTTTTAGCCAATTGTTCTACTTTTTCTTCTAACACTTCATACATTTTTTTATTTAACTGATCCATTTCACTTAAGTATGCAACATCTCTTTTTACCCCTTCCAAAGAAAATTCAATGATATTAAAGTCATATGCCTGTAAATGCTCTAACTGTCCTACTGTTTCACATTTAATACAATGCAGTTTTTCTATGTTCTCCGCCAAAGAAGCCAATACCTGCTCTAGTCGATGCGGGGCGTTGTTAATCACTTCATCCATATCCGTTCCATCTATATATTCTGCAAAAGCATAGGCATACTGCTGCTCATTTTTATTTCTATCCATATAATATAACTTAGGGACACGCACACCTACTTCACACATCTTGTAATTATTTAATTCAAATAACTTTGCACTACTCGATAAGAAAATATCATTTTCTTCATCATATGAAAAATAAGAGGTTGCTTGGTCCCATATGTAAATCACAAAATTAAAGCCATTTTGCGTTTTTGCCAAATAAGTATGTTTCTGTGCTCCCCCTAATAACCGTTCCATGCTTTGCAGTTCATACCTATTCCCAAAGACTTCTTTAACCTTTTGCATCATGAATCTTCGTAAATTTTCCATATCTCCTGCCCCTATCATTTTATATCTCCTTATTCTATCGCTTCATACTTAAAAAATTTCATAAACAATAAAGCTATCATAATAGGTGGCAGTGAACCTAATAAAACCATTATCCCACCTTGTCCTATACTCATATTCATACTTAAGACAGAATTGCCACCTACAAAACACTGCCCAATAAACGAAGAGAGCCAATCTACTAATCCATGTACAATTATAACTGCCCATAAGTTTTTGCAAAGTATATATATGACTGCAAATAATACCCCCGCTACTGCTGCATTAATGGTTTGAACAGCTACTGTTATAGGGTCCATAAAAAAGAGATTGGGTATATTATTTAATGTTCACTATGTTCTATGTTAAGCTGAGTAAATATAGCTTCTTTTCCATTAGAATCTACTGCATATAAACCAATCATTACCCCTGTAAAGCCTCCAGCCACTTCTGAAGAAAGATATCTTGTATCAGCATGCCCCATATTGATAAGTTGCTCTTGTGTTTTCACAAAAAAGTTATAGCCATATGCATCTGCTTCAACAATTAACTGTACTTCTTCTTTCCCAATAGACTGAATCTTTTCTTCTTTAGAAATACATCCTATTGTTAGCCTTAATACTGCATTGCCCCCTTGATCCATATATAAATCATAATGATGCTTTTCATCTTCAAATAAAGTCACGCCAGTTTCCTCACATTCACTTTGCACTTTACAAGAGATATTCATCTCAAACTCACTTTGACGTATAGCTACAAAAGTTGGCGTACCCCCATTAAATAGGGTGTCCACGTTTCCTTTTAACTTCAGATAATCTTCACCAAATTCATAGTTTTGCGCCTCATAGGTTCTTAAAAAGCACCATTCCTTATGCTCATTAAGATTGCAAAACGTTTTTGTAAATGAGAGCTTTTGAGGCGCGAAGGACACACCTGGCACATCATATGTGAGGTGCGCTGTGCCATCTCCCATGTAAAACCAGCCCTCTTGCCATGTTACTGGTACAAGCACGCACTCCCTACCTAAATGATGATAAGCTGCCCACTGTCCTGCTTGTCTAAAAGCAAGATGCATAAACCACCACTGACCATCTTTTCCTTCTATGATGTCCCCATGACCCGCTCCTTGTAAAATGTAACCGCCTAAATTACGATTAGTCAGTACAGGATTGTTCTTAAATGGCTCAAATGGTCCCCACATACTTTGGCTTCTTGCATAGTTCACCATATGGCCATATTCTGTGCCGCCCTCAGCATCTAATATGTAATAATATTCCCCAATCTTATATAAATGAGGTGCCTCTATAAATCTTCCTCCTGTACCATGCCAAAGTGGTTTTGTATCACTCAGCTTTTTCCCTGTTTCAATATCTATCTCACACATTTGTATAAAAGAAGAAATCCCTAAATCATCATAGCCATTACTCAAAAAGTAAGCTTTATCTCCTTCAAAATAAAAGGATGGATCAATGCCATCTTGTTCAACCGTTATAGGCTCAGACCACTCACCATATATATCATCTGTATATACATAAAAATTCACCTTAGTTGTTGCATTCGTTGTTACCATATAAAATCTACCCTTATGATAACGTATAGTCGGTGCAAATATACCGCTACAACTTTGGGTACCTGTTAAATCAATTTGGCTTGTACGCGTTAAACAATGCCCAATTTGTTTCCAATTTACCATATCCGTACTTTCAAAAAGAGGTACCGCTGGAAAGTACTGAAAAGAACTGCATACCATATAATATTTATCTCCTACACGGCACGCACTTGGATCTGGATACATTCCTCTTAATACTGGATTTTTATATTCCACAATAAATCTCCCCCATTTTCATCTCATCATATTATTATTTATTTCTCTTATTACTTTACATGGATTACCTACTGCTACAACATTAGCTGGTATATCTTTCGTCACCACGCTTCCTGCACCAATCACACTGCCATTTCCAATTGTTACACCTGGCAAAATAATAGCACCTCCACCAATCCAGACACCTTCTCCTATTGTAATCGGTAACGCATAGGTTCTACAAAAATATTCTCCACTTCTTTCATCCCAATTTGGTGTTAACCTTTCTTCTAACTCTACTGGATGTGTAGAAGTATACATCTGTACATTAGATGCAATCAAAGTATTACTGCCAATTGTAATTTTATTGCAATCCACTAGCGTACAATTCATATTAATAGACACATTATTTCCTATATGAATATGACACCCATAGTCACATATAAATGGCGCCCCTATGGAAACATTTTTTCCAACACTCCCTAGCATTTCAAGTAAAATCTGCCTTTTTTCCTCTTTTTGTTCATATTGCAACATATGATACTTTCCTAACAACCTTCGTGTTTTTGCCTTATATTCCAAAAAAATAGGTGCATGACAATCATAAATTTGTCCTGCAAGACACTTCTCCAATTCAGTCAATTTATTTTCCCCTCCTATCATTCTTCTGACCACGCTGCGTCATTTCTCATCCTCATTTCTATATTCCCTAAAAAATTATCTCATCTTATTTTACACGTATATTCTAATTATTTAAATATTTTTATTAACTCATCAACTTGTTCCAATTAACTCATTCACTTCTCTTCTCATCTTACGGCTGTCATTACAAGATAGTTATGCAATAAAACGAGTCCCTCACCTGCCAGTCTACCTTGGAAATAATTTGATGACACGCTTAGTGAAGGAATATAAAGCGTTTTTAGGCAGATTTTCTGAACGAAGTGAGTTATCTGCCGTTGCTTTGTATTCCGAACTTAGCGTAGCACAATAAAACGAGTGCTCACAAATTACATAGAGTGTAGCTGGTGGGTGAGGGACTCATTTGCGGCCCTTTACTGCATTCCCACTATCTTATACCGATTACAATCTCGATTTAAAATCCTCATACCCGAATTTCTTAATCACTTGTAATCCTTTTTCTTCATTATAAAGGCATATTGAAGGAAGATTAATGCCATTAAAAGTATTATTTTTAACCATTGAATAAATCGCCATATCACAGAATACTAATCGATCGCCTGCCGCTAGTGGTTTATCAAAAGAGTAATCTCCTATCACATCACCCGATAGACAAGTCTGGCTGCCTAAACGATAAGTATAAACCTTTTCACCTGGCTCACCTGCTCCTATGATTCTTGGACGATACGGCATTTCTAAAACATCAGGCATATGGCAAGCTGCTGATGTATCTAATATTGCAATATCGATGCCATTCTTCATAGTTGTGAGTACTGTGGAAACTAAATATCCTGTGTTTAATGCTACAGCTTCACCTGGTTCTAAATAAACTTCAATATTGTATTTGTTTTTAATAAACATAATACAATCAATTAACTTTTGGATATCATAATCTTCACGTGTAATATGATGACCACCACCGAAGTTAATCCACTTCATCTGATGTAAATAGTGTCCAAACTTTTCATCAACTACTTTTAAAATACGTTCAAGTGTATCTGAATTTTGCTCACACATAGCATGGAAATGAAGACCTTCAATACCTTCTAATGACTCTGGCTTTAAGTTAGCCAATGTTGTTCCCATACGTGATCCTGCAAAGCAAGGATTATAAAGATCTGTTTCAACTTCTGCATATTCTGGGTTAATACGAATACCACAACTGATATGATGGTCAGCATTTTGAATGCGGCTACGATATTTTTCCCATTCTTCACATGTATTAAATACAATATGACCACAGTATTTCATAATCTCATCAAATTCATCTTCGCGATATGCAGCTGCATAAATATGCACCTCTTTACCCATTTCTTCATAGCCTAATCGTGCTTCAAAGAGTGAACTTGACGTCACCCCACTTAAGTACTTCCCGATAAGCGGGAAAGTACTATACATGGAAAATGCCTTTTGCGCTAAAAGAATATGGGCGCCTGTGCGGTCTTCCACCGATTTTAGAATTTCTAAATTTTTAATAAGGAGTGCCTCATCCACCACATAGCTAGGTGTTGGGACCTTGTTAAAGTCTAATGCCATCTCGTTCTCCTTAATCTACAAATTTAGGGTCAAATGATTCTTTCCATGGTAATCCCCATTCATTTAAAGCGTCCATGAATGGATCTGGATTGAATTCTTCTACATTATAAACACCTGGTTTTTTCCATTCACCTTTAAGGAGCATCATGGCACCAATCATAGCTGGTACACCCGTTGTGTAAGAAATAGCTTGTGAACCTACTTCTTTGTAACATTCTTCATGGTCACATACATTGTATACATAGTAAGATACTGGTTTGCCATCTTTGACACCACGGTAAATACATCCGATGTTTGTTTTACCTTTTGTACGTGGTCCAAGTGATGCTGGATCTGGAAGTACTGCTTTTAAGAATTGTAAAGGTACAATTTGTTTGCCTTCAAATTCAATTGGTTCGATAGATGTCATCCCAACATTTTCTAAAACTTTTAAGTGTGTTAAGTAATTTTGTGAGAATGTCATAAAGAAACGAATTCTTTTGATGCCTGGCATATTAAGTGCAAGTGATTCTAATTCTTCATGATGTAAGAGATACATATCTTTTTCACCGATTTCTGGGAAGTCATAAACACGTTTGATTTCCATTGGCTGCGTTTCTACCCACTCACCATTTTCAATATAGCTACCTTTTGCAGTTACTTCACGGATATTAATCTCTGGATTGAAGTTTGTAGCGAATGGATAACCATGATCCCCTGCATTTGCATCTAAGATATCAATATAGTGAATTTCATCAAAGTAATGTTTTAAAGCATAAGCAGAAAATACCCCTGTTACACCTGGGTCAAATCCACAACCTAAAATAGCTGTAAGACCTGCTTTTTCAAAACGTTCTCTATAAGCCCATTGCCATTTATATTCAAATTTAGCGGTATCAAGTGGTTCATAGTTTGCTGTATCTAAATAATGTACACCTGTTTCAAGACATGCGTCCATAATTGTAAGGTCTTGATATGGTAATGCCACATTAATAACGATTTCTGGTTTAAATTCATTAATAAGGGCTACTAATTCTTCTACATTGTCAGCATCTACTTGTGCTGTTTGAATTTTAGTTTTGCCGCCATCAAGTTTTGCTTTTAAGGCATCACATTTTGATTTTGTACGGCTTGCGATACAAATCTCTTCGAATACCTCAGAATTTTGACAACATTTATGTACTACTACGCTAGCTACACCACCAGCACCAATAATTAGAGCTCTACCCATTAATTTAATCCTCCTAAAATTTAATAATATATATACTAAACGTTAAACTCATAAAGACCTTACGTTTATAGCAATTTAATAGTGTCTCATTTATTTTAATAAATCTAAGATATAGTTAGGAAGTGCAAAACTTCCACGATGAATCCATGTATTATAATACTTTGTATTAAGGCCAAATTTTTGCCATGCATCCTCTTGTAAATCTTTAATCGGATGCAACCTCTTCGACGCAAAGCCAAATAACCATTGTCCTGAAGAATAGGTTGGAATATTAGCACTATAGAACTTTGTTACTGGAAATATATTCACAAGCTTTTCATATGCCATTTCAAGTGAATTGGCATGCATTTGATAATATGGACTTTCATGCTGATTAATTAAAATCCCATCTTCTTTAAGTGCTTTATAACAGTTGCCATAAAATTCCTTAGTGAAAAGCCCTTCACCTGGTCCAAATGGATCTGTAGAATCCACTAAGATTAAATCATACTCATTTTGTTTTCCACGTACGAATCTTAGGCCATCTTCAAAATACAGATGCACTCTTGGATCATCTAATTTACAGGCTGTCTGCTGTAAATAGGTCCTACAAGCTTTAACTACCATCTCATCAATTTCAACAAGATCAATATGTTCAATAGTCTGGTATCTTGTAAGTTCTCTTACAGTACCACCATCACCACCGCCAATAACTAACACCTTTTTCGTATTAGGATTTACCGCCATTGGCACATGTACCATCATGTCATGATAAATAAATTCATCACGCTCTGTTACCATCATTAACCCGTCTAGTGTGAGAAAAGTACCAAACTCATAAGACTTCATAATATCAATACGTTGGAATTTACTTTGCTCCGAACACAAGTGTTTATCAACTTTAATTGAAAACTTCACATTTGGACTATGTTCCTCTGTATACCATAATTCCATTTTCCCACTCCTCTCATAGTTTCTAGATCTATACTTCTTATTCTTGAATCACAATATTGATACGTTCTATATTAATATCTTCTGTCCCTGTTAAGAAGCAGCCTTTCTCCTTTGCATAAGCGATATAATTTAAAATATCCCTTGTGATTCCTTCACCTGGTGCCAAAATTGGGATACCTGGTGGATAGCACATCACAAATTCGCTGCAAATCTTCCCTTCACTTTCATTAATGGGAATAGATTTTTTAGGTGAATAAAATGCATCCTGTGGTGTCATTGCCACAATAGGATCGATATATTCATGGTCAAACATGCCGCTCTTATCATTTGTATGTAAACGTTTAATCTCAGATAAAGCTGAAATTAATCTTTCAATATTGAGTTCTTTGTCGCCTACTGAAATTATAGCCAGTACATTTCCAATATCTCCAAACTCTATCTGAATGCCATAATCATCTCTTAACATGTCATAAACTTCAATGCCGGCAAGCCCAATATCACGTGTATGAATTGATAGCTTTGTTACATCAAAGTCATATACTGTATCGCCATTAATAATCTCTTTTCCAAAGGCATAATAACCGCCTATTTTGTTAATTTCTTCTCGGGCATAACTTGCAAGTTCCATCACACGGTCAAAAATAGCTTTCCCATTGATTGCTAGATTTTTTCTTGAAATATCTAGTGAGGACATTAAAAGATAAGAACCACTTGTTGTCTGTGTCAGATTAATAATTTGTCTTACATATCCTTCGCTCACTTCATTGTTAATCAGTAAAAATGAGCTTTGGGTTAGTGAGCCACCTGTCTTATGCATACTAACAGCTGCCATATCTGCACCTACACTCATAGCTGACGCGGGCAGTGCTTCATTGAAATAAAAATGTGTGCCATGCGCTTCATCCGCTAAAACTAACATACCATGTTCATGTGCAAGTTCAGTAATTGCCTTAAGAGGTGAACAAATTCCATAATAAGTTGGATTGTTAACAAGTACTGCTTTTGCATCTGGATTTTGTAAGATTGCACGCTTTACATCTTCATAAGACATTCCTAGTGGAATACCCAATTCTTTATTCACACCAGGGTTCACATAAATTGGTACAGCACCACATACAACAAGCGCATTGATTGCACTGCGATGCACATTTCTCGGCATGATAATCTTGTCACCACGTTTACATGCTGTCATAACCATAGCTTGAACGGCTGATGTTGTACCACCTACCATGAAGAAAGCATGTTTGCTACCAAAAGCTTCTGCTGCTAATTCTTCCGCCTCTTTAATGACTGATACTGGATGACATAAGTTATCTAATGGTTTCATAGAATTTACATCCACTGTCATACAATTTTCTCCTAGAAAATCTGTGAGTTCCTTATTTCCTTGACCGCGTTTATGACCTGGTACATCAAAAGGAACAATACGCATTTTTTTATAGCGTTCAAGCGCCTCATAAATAGGCATTTTTTCTTGTTTATTCATCAGCCCAATTCCTTTACATAATATTTTATACCGCTTCACTCAACTTACTTTTCACTCTATTACAGTGCTTTATAATATTTTATGTATAATATTTATTTTCACCTTTAAGTTAATATAAAAATTAAAACGAGTTTTTTAGTTTTATGTTTTCAATTTATTTACCGTCAACATTTTACAATATAGTTCACCAAATAGCAAGAGTAAATATTAATTATTTTGTTTACATATACTTAACTTTTGACTTCAAAAACACATTTTTCGACTATTCAAAAATAGATAAACCCTCTATTATCATAGTATTTAAGGTTTTTCAAAACTAAACTTTTTATTTAGAAATTCCTCTTTTTTATTTTTAAAAATAGGATTTTTACTAAACATAAGTAACTTTTATTGTGCAAAAAGCTCCATAAATCTATTCACCAGCACTGTACTTTGTGCACGTATCATAGGTAATTTAGGCGCGATGCCTTTTTCAGTTCCTGTCATTACTCTTTTCGAATTATTCATACAACTGATGGTCTTGCATAGTCCGCAATAGTCTTTAAATCTGAATAATTATTCATCAAGCTAAAATCTACTTCATTTAAATCCAATATATTCATCTTTTCTGCTATATAGCTTTCACCTTTATATAGACTTCACATTTATAAACTTTGATTATTCATGATTTTTAGTCATGTGAAATACTTTTTATCTACATGTACATTTTAAGGTTTTAGTTGGTTTCTCTATAAACACCCTCATTACCTCATATCTTGTCTAGATTTATTGTCATTTGTTAAAAACTTATTTTCTCCTCTTCCTTTAGTCAAACGCTTTCCCTTAGCATATGCAAGGTAGTTTGCATAATATGCAGCTTGCGAAATATCATTAAAATTTCCTTTTTTTGCATATTCATTCATAACAACTTCTTTTCATTGGATAATTCCTTATTTTTAATAGCAAAGAAGCTATAAAACTGAGATAATTTCCAAGTTTTATAGCTTCTTTATTCATCAAGGCTTAATAAGTATATTGTATATCCTAGTCTCTTTCGTCTTTTAAAAGTGACGCATTAACCTTTTTCTTCTCTCTAATTTTCAAGTAGCTCCATGAACCTATTCATCATTACTGCACTTTGTGCACGTGTCATAGCTGCTTTTGGTTCTATTCCTTTATTTGTTCCTGTAATAATACCTTTTTGAATCATTAAGGCAACAGCTGGTCTTGCATAGACTGAAATACTTGACATATCTGCGTAATTATCAAGTACACTCAAATCTACTTGACTCGTATCTAACATATTCATTTGCGCTAATGCAGACACCATCATTACCATCATATCTTGTCTAGAAATTGTTTCTGTTGGTGCAAATATATTTTCACTTATTCCATTAATAAGACCATTAGCTTTTGCATAAGCCAGATAATTTGTATAGTATGCATGAGCTGGTGCATCTACAAAATACATTTCCCCACTATATTTATCCACATCTATTACTTCACCTTTTACTGCCCCAAGAAGTCTTACTAACATCACAACACTATCTGCTCGTTTTACCTTAGAAGCAGGTTTAAATTTCCCTTCACCTTCTCCACTGATAACGCCTTTAGCCGCTAAATTATGAATCGCTTCTGTTGCCCAGTTGTGTTGCTTAAGATCGCTAAAAATAACTGGACTACTTGTTGCACTATTGTTATCTACTGTGGTTTCACTGTTTCCTGTGCCGACCTGAATATATAATGTATCATCTTTTTTATCACTTGAGCTTCCGCCATTACCGCTTCCACCTGTTCCTGGCTTTTCCGGTACTTCTGGTACTTCTGGTACTTCTGGTACTTCTGGTACTTCTGGTACTTCTGGTACTTCCGGTATTTCTGGTACAATTGGTTGGGATGGTTCTAATGGAATCATTGGTATACTTGGTTTTTTCACTAGAATTTCTTCCACTGTTACCATATCTATTATCGGGCAACCTGTTTTACCAAAGTTTTCAAATGCAATAGTTCCAGCAAGTGGCATTTCATCTTTAAAACTTAATGTCACTACATCTTCTAGGCCTTCTACGCTTACCTGCGCTGTAATTTCACCTTGATTATTTTGCATCATGACATTAAAGTATGGATTTTCCTCGCCCATACCTTGTGCTAATTTATTTTCAAAGCTCTTTTTATCTTCTGCAATTAAACTTGCCTTGCCCTCTACAACTTTGCAAAGTGTTATCACTACAGATTTTGTATTGCCACCACGTGTCATGCTTAAACGATAGCCTGAATTTGTTGCTACGTCATAATTAATATACATATCCCAATAAGATGCTCCTGAAAAACCATCAGATTTTGGACTAAATCTTCCACGTACTTTCGCCACATAATTTGTCCACGCTTCATCTGCATCATAGATTAGTACAGCAGCATTTTCTTGGTAGTTAATATTCGCACTAAGTGCTGCTTGTGCAGTATATTCTTCTTCATTTACACCAATGCCATTTGTATCAACCGCTTGCCAAGCTGATACTTTATTACCACTTTGACCATCTGCAAGTAAACTTAATGCACGGTCATTATCTACTTTTTTATTTACAAGACTGCCATACCATTTTGTGCTTACTTTTTCATTTAAGGCTGTCACATTTGTATAGTTTTCCATAAAACCACCAAATGTTTCTCTAACATAAATTTCTGCTACATCATGATTGGATTTGATAACAACGCCTGATAACGCTGAAGCTACAGGTAACCCTATTTGTCCATAAGTTGTTTTTGTTTCTGGAATAACGACAAACTTAATTTGAGAGCCAATATCTTCTTTTGAAATGCGATATAACTTATCAACTGCTTCTTTGCCTTCTTGCCGTAATATTTCTTCACCTGTCACAGGATTTACTACATACCATTGTACTTTTGCTGTATCAAGGAGCTGATCGGTTTCATTTTCATATACGTAAGTTCCCTCTAAAGTATCCCCTACAGCAATTGTTGCTGCCTCTTTAATTGCGATTTCTTGTACAATTGGAGGTGCTGTTTTGGCTGGTGATACCGTTACAGTAGCTTTCACAGTACATGCATTATCTACTGATGTTGCAATAATATTTGTTGTCCCTGGATTTATGCCCGTCACAACGCCTTCACTATTTACAACTGCAATCTCTTCATCTGCAGTATGCCATATGTAACCATTATTTAAAGCTGTGACAGGAAGCACTGTTGCCATAATTTGTGCTGTTTTTCCTTGCTCAACTTCAACTGCATATGTATTTAGTGTAATATCTACTGCTTCAGTTATCCCTGTAAATCCTCTACCCGTTGGATTCCAATCATCTGTTCCACGTAATACATTTTCAGTATTAAAAGCAGCTGCCTGCTCCTCATTTATTTGTCTTGCCCAATCTACACGCCCGCTTAAATCTACACTTGTGCCATTTGAGTAATAAGAAGTGTATTCGGTGCTGTATAGTATCCACCATTGCTATAATATGCCATATATAATTCACAGTTTTCAAATACTGCTGTTGCATCACCAAATACAAAGTCAATTGTTCCTTCAATATAGCAATCTTTTAAGTAAACTCGGCGTTCATTAACTTCCGGATTATCTTTTCCTTTTGAAGCCCCTTTTAAATATAAAGTATCTTGTCGGCCAATGAAATTACATCTCTCAAACACCACACGGTCTGCCATTGAAACTAATGCAACCGCTTGTGTTTGTTTACGCCCTTCATGTCCTAAGTTTTTTTGTCCTAGATTATATGCGTTTTCAAATGTTATATCATAGGCTTCAAAACCTGTTGCCCCTGAACTAATTGTCACAGATGCTGTTTTTTGAGTGCCTTGTACTTTAGCTGGATCTGAATCATGATCAACTGCTTTATCATATGTAATCTTTACTTCTCTGCTTGGATCTGCATTTTTAAATGTAATATAAGGTTTTAAAACTGTAACTTCTTCTTCATAAACGCCTGGTTCAATTTCAATTGTTACACGATTATCTGCTGTCGGCTTTTTAACAATTGCATCAAGGGCATCTTGAACCTTTTGATAATCTCCATTTGGCCCAACTGTAATGAGTGTGCCTACTTCTTCTTGTTTTACTTCAACTGTTTTAATCGTCTTAATGAAAAATTGTCCTGATGGTACCTCTAACGTTAAGAAACCACTTTTAGAACCTGTATAGCTTATTGTGTCTGTTTGCCACTTATCACTTACGCCATCAATTTTTCCAAGCAATTTACCTGATGGGTCTTTAACTGTAAGCGGCCCTTTGTCATAGCCATGTAAAATTTCTATGAGCGCTGCACCATTTACTGGCACCTTAATAACCGTCCCTGCATTTACCTGCGCATTGTCACGGCCTTTCGCATTGAACTTAGCACCTGAAGCTGTAGCATCAATTTCAATTTCTTGAATCATTGCCACCTCATTTTGAACTAAAACTTGAAAATCTAAACTTTTAAAATTCCAAACTTTAGTATCTCCTTCTATCTTCAAACTTGGTACATCACTTACTGCTTTTACTTCTTCTGTCACTACCTCTACTGGTTGCACTTCTAATGCAGAACTAGTTGTGATTTCTGCGTTTTTGTGCATGTCTAATAAAGCCTCACCTTGTTGTTTTGCATTTACAATACCTGCATTTCCTGCAAGTGTTGATACTGCTACTACTGATGCGAGTACACTAGCTGTCTTCTTCGATGCCATATTCAATTTTCCTCCAAAATATATCTATTCTTTCCCACTGTTTAAAAGATTTCCCCCTCTTTTAAACATATATAAAACACGGTAAATATTCCTTAAAACCCCATGTCTTAACAAAATTTACCGTCTTCTTACTGGTATTATTAAACATTTTTAGGAAAAAGTCAACATTTTTTAAACATTTTTTACATATTAATTTGTCTAATTAATTTTATTTTAAAGACTAATCAAAAATAAAACCCCTATAAATAGCATCTTATTTTAATCTTTAAAGCCGCTATTTATAAGGGATTTTTCATCTTTTATTTTATAAAATCATATAGAGAAACTAACTAAAAACGATAAATAACTAAATTTTATAAATGTGAAATCTATAGTAAATTGTTAACCGCACTAATAAGCGCTTTAATAGAGGCTGTCATAATATCATAATCTATACCACATCCCCATTTGGTCTCATTTGTTTCACTATTAATACCTACATAAGCTGCTGCTTGCGCTTTTGAACCTATCTCTAATGCGTGTTCTTTATAGGTTAAGCTATCATACTTTAAGCCAAATTTCTCTTGAAGGGCATTGCTTACCGCATCTAATCTACCATCACCTACCCCTTCACAGCTCATCATTTCTCCTCTTACATTAAGCTTTAAGTTAACATGGGTATTGCCATTTGTCTTAAACTCATATTTTATAAGAGCAATAGGTGTTTCTTTATTTAAAAACGCTTCTGTGAAAATTTCATAAATTTCTGTAGGCACTAATTCTTTATGGCGATGGTCAGAAACGCCTTTTACCATATAACCAAAAGCCTCTCGCATTTTAGGTGGCAGGTCAATGCCATATTTTTGTTCAAGTAAATAACCAATTCCCCCTTTACCAGACTGACTATTGATACGAATAACATCCCCATCATAAGCGCGCCCTACATCTTTAGGATCTATTGGCAGATAAGGTACATTCCAATGTTTACAGTCATTTTGCTCTCGCCATTTCATACCTTTAGCAATGGCATCTTGATGAGAGCCAGAAAATGCTGCAAATACAAGTTGACCGCTATAAGGGTGTCTTTCATGAACCTTCATACGTACAAGTTCCTCATAAGTATCAACTATACTTGGCATATCTTCGAAATTAAGTCCAGGGTCCACACCTTGTGAAAACATATTCATCGCCATGGTGATAATATCTACATTTCCTGTACGTTCCCCATTTCCGAATAAGGTTCCTTCAACACGGTCTCCACCAGCTAAAAGTGCCATTTCAGCTTCTGCTACTGCTGTTCCTCTATCATTATGAGGATGAATCGATACAATAACGTTTTCGCCATAACTTAAATTATCACGCATATATTCAATTTGGCTTGCATACACATGGGGCATTGCACATGAAACGGTTGATGGTAAATTGATAATAACTTTGTTATCAGATGTAGGTTGCCAAACATCAAGTACTGCATTACATATTTCAAGGGCATACGTCATTTCTGTTCCTGTAAAACTTTCAGGTGAATACTCAAAACGATAGTTTCCCTCGTACTGTTTCGCATATTCCTTAACAAGTTTCGCACCGCTTACAGCAATTTCTATAATTTCCTCTTTTGACTTTCTAAAAACCTGTTCTCGCTGCGCTACTGAAGTTGAATTATATAAGTGAACGATGGCATTTTTAGCGCCACGTAATGCTTCAAATGTTTTACGAATAATATGTTCTCTTGATTGCGTTAAAACTTGAATAGCTACATCATCAGGAATAAGTTCCTGCTCAATAAGTGTTCTTAAAAAAACAAATTCCGTTTCAGAAGCTGCTGGAAAGCCTACTTCTATTTCTTTAAATCCTAGACTTACTAAAAATTTAAAATATGCAATTTTTTGCTCTAAATCCATAGGTACAATCAATGCTTGATTTCCATCCCTAAGATCCACGCTACACCAAATAGGTGCCTTTGTAATTTGTGATTTCTGTGCCCATTTCATCTTGGTTACTGGTGGCATAAAATAATTACTTGCATACTTCTCTACATTTTTCATTACGTCTAATCCTCCTTTTAACTACTCTCTATTTTTAATTTATAAATGCCAGTTTTAAAAACATTAAAAAACCCTTCGTCTCCTATTATTTAGGAGACGAAGGGTTTAACTTCGCGGTACCACTCTTATTCATACACTATGTGTATGCAGCTTTATTAAGATACGGGCTGTGTGCCTTATATCTTCCTATCTGTTAACGGTTAGGCTCCGTCTACACCTACTATAAGTTCAGTGAGCTACTCCATGGCGAGTTCAAATTCGCAAGCTGACTGTTTCGCACCAACCAACAGTTCTCTGGACATCCTTTTGAATTTTACTATTCCACTTCAAAGTATTTTAAATATTGAATTTATATTATCATTGCATTTTAAAAAAGTCAATATTTTTTAAAATATTTTATACTATTTATCCTGTCTTTTATTTGATTGTGATTTATGATCTTTTTTCTTCCTACCTTGCCAAGCCTCAAAACCTGTACTATAGTTAATAAAGAAGCAAATTTAATTTGCTATGGAGAACAAGAGGAGATACTTAAATGATCAGATTATTTACACATAATGATTTAGATGGCCTTGGCGGACCAATTTTAGCTTCTATTGCTTATGGCGTAGATGCAGTAACCTTCGACAGCTGCCGTTATGAAGATATTAATGAAAAAGTAATGGCTTATATTGAAGAGAAAGAATTCTTAAATTATGACAAATGCTTTATTACAGATATCTCTGTTAATGAAGAAGTAGCCAAATATATTAGCGAAACAACACTTTCAGAAGGTGATAAAACCTATGTCTTATCAGAGCATTTCCAGCTTTTAGATCACCATATTACAGCAATGCCTTTAAATGCATTTAATTGGTGCCACGTAGAAGATACAGATGCAGAAGGCATTAAATGCAGTGGTACAGCCTTATTTTACAGATATCTTCTTACATTAGATGCACCTTTCAAAGAAAATCTTACAAAACATTTAACTGAAGTCTTTGTCGAAAAAATTAGACGTTATGATACTTGGGACTGGGCAAAATTTGAAGACTTAGAAGCTAAGCAGCTTAATGACTTATTCTATCTTCTTGGCAAAGAACGTTTCATGGAATACTGGTGCACACGCCTTAGCGGGGAAGATGGTGAATTTGCTTTTGATGAAACACAAAAACTTATTTTAGATATTCGTCAAAATGAAATTGATAAGTATATTGAATCTCGCGATGAGGACCTTATTGAGCGTGAAATCTTAGGTAAAAGAGCGGGTATTGTCTTCGCTGACCGTTATCAAAGTGAATTAGGTAATAAACTAGCGCAGCTTCACCCTGAACTTGATTTTATTGCCATGATTAATGTAGGCGGTGGTGTTTCTTGCCGTACTATTAAAGAAGATATCAATCTTGGAACAGATATTGCTGCCATATTTGGTGGCGGTGGCCATGCCAAAGCAGCAGGCCTTCCTGTAAAAGACGAAATCCGTGAGATGGTGATTCAGTCAATCTTCACACCACCAGAAAACTAAATAAACTAAATGAAAAGGAGGTATCCTGAAACCATAACTGGTTTCGTGATACCTCCTACTTTTTATGTTTTTTACTGCTTTTTATGCTTTTAACTATTTTTTATGTCTTTTACTATTTTTTATGCCTTTTACTATTTCTCAGCAATATATGTGGCACTTACCCAGCCAACAGTTCCATTTGCTAGCTTTACTTTATACCAATTGCCTTGTTTGAAATAAATTGAAACGCTTTCACCTTGTTTTAAAATGCCAACAATTGTACTTGTTACATCATTACTTTTTCTTACATTAAGTGTTGTTGCTGTTACTGTACCTTGTTTCATTGTTGTACTAGATGTTGTACTAGATGTTGTACTAGATGATGCATTTGTTTCTGTATTATTATTAGATGCACTGCCGCTTTTTTCTTCAACTTTTACATAAGTTGCACTTGCCCAACCAATTGTGCCATCTTCAAGTTGTACTTTATACCAGTCATTTAATACACTTCTTATAGTGAGCTTAGTTCCTAATGCTACCTTAGTTATAATATCGCGGTCTACTCTTGCACCACTTCTGATATTTAAGGATGTAGCTGTTACAACACCACTCTTCCCTGCTGCATCTTTAACCACCGGATTTGTTCCTGGTGTTACTGATTCTACATTTGTACTACCCGTTGTACCATTTGATGTATTACCTGAATTAGTGCCAGCCCCATTAGAGGTACTTCCTGAGTTAGTCCCTCCACTTGTCGTACCATTATCTACTATTACTGACCCTGTTGGGTTATTTTTATAAAAGTTTGTAATCTTTGTTTTACAATCCATACGATTGTTTAATAAGTCTCTTAAACTAAAGTAAAAGCTTCCTTTTACCGCACTATATTTTTTATTGATTGCAAGCTGTGTATCAATTTGTGTTGCTACTGCATCGCGATAAACACCTTGCCCAATATAAAGTTTTACATTGGTGCCTGCCACTTCATTAGACCACCATTTTACAAGTGTTTCATAATCTGCAAGCTTGTGACCTGTTTCCCAATAAATCTGTGGCACGACATAATCAATCCAACCATTTTTAATCCAGGTACGTGTATCTGCATAAACTGAATAATAAGATTGATTACCATTTGTTGCTGAACCTGTGGCATCTGTTGTGTTATTTTTCCAAATACCAGCTGGACTAATACCAAATACAATATTTTTATTATATGTACGATTTACATTTTTAATTGCTGTTGAGACACGTGATACCATGTCATTGACATTGTTGCGACGATTATTGGCTACTGCACCGTCTTTGTCTTCGCCTGTTGGAAGCGGATAAGATGATGGATAAAAATAATCATCAAAATGAATACCATCTACATTATAATTTTTCGCAATTTCTGTAACTGTATCTACGATATGCTGTTTGACACCTTCTACCTCTGGATTGTAGTAAAGTGCATTATTATAAGAAAATACCCATGATGGATTCAGTCTTGCTGGATGATTGCTACTAAGAGCAGTTAAATCTGTACCTGTTGTTGTGACGCGGTATGGATTAAGCCATGCGTGAATTGCCATCCCTTTTGCATGAGCAGCTTCTACCATAAATGCTAACGGGTCATACCCTGGATCTTTTCCTTGTACACCTGTTAGTACATCTGACCAAGGATTAATACTTGATAAGTAAAGGGCATCTGCCTTTGGTCTTACTTGAACAATTACCGTATTAAGTCCCATTGCTTTAAGCTGGTCTAATTTTTCATTAAACTCACTTTTTTGTGCTTCAATATTATTTTTTGTGCTTGGATAATCTAAATTATAAACTGTTGAAATCCATACCGCACGCATTTCGGCTTCAGTAGTTGTTGCAGCATATACATTTAAACTTGTTAAGGCTAACAGCATTGTTACTATGAAGCCTACCATTTTTTTCATTTTGTTTTTCACCTTTTATACCTCCTTCTTTCATCATATTATAGTTGTCATGACAGATTTTATATTTATTTGTCACTCTTGATTATAAGTTTGCATTCCTTATTTGTAAATGGATGTAACCTATTTGTCATAGTTCTGAAATGTTATACGGTTAAAAATTTCTATTGGTTTAAAAACTGACAAGATTGGTTACACTTCCTATAAGCAACATAACAAAATTGTAAGAATCTGTTTATTTAAATCCATATCTTCTTCATGCAAAACACAGTATACTATAAGTATCTCTTGCAAAAAGGAGCGATTATATATGAGACTATTACTTAAAACTTTAAAATATCTAGTTGTTACTATAGGCCTTGTGGCTGTACTCTTTGCTGGTTTTATCATTTATGAATATCAGCAAACTATCCCTAACTACAATGTAGAAGATACCGTTTTAGCCGTACGTGCTAGTGAGCATTATACGCCTCTTAAGGATATTAGCCCGACCTTTCTTGATGCACTTGTCGCTACAGAAGATCGCCGTTTTTATAAACACGGTGGGTTAGACTTTATTTCTTTAAGCCGTGCACTCATTACTAATTTAAATAGCGGTGAAATTGAGCAAGGTGGCAGTACCATCACCCAGCAGCTAGCTAAAAACCTATTTTTAGATGCCAAGCAAACGCTTTCTAGAAAAATAAGTGAGATGTTTTTAGCACACTATCTTGAAAGCCATTATTCAAAAGACGACATCTTAGAGCTTTATGTCAATGTCATTTATTATGGTAATGGCAATACAGGTATTTATGCGGCAAGTCAAAACTTCTTCGGCAAGGCACCTCGTGAGCTCAACTTTAATGAAGCCACATTGCTTGCAGGCTATCCACAAGCGCCATCTTATTACAGCAACAACAAAGCCGCCTCTCTAGAACGTCAAACTCAAGTTATCGCAGCACTCACTGAATACTGTGATACTTATGATGAAATTGCACTTTCTTATTAAAGAAAGCTATGTTAGACAAATCATTTAATACTCAAATATAGAAATAGGACTTCCTTATGTGATATGATACCTCCTAAGTAGATTTTGGTTATTTACCTTGTCTACTTGACAGGGGGCATATCAATGTGGCAAGTCCTATTTCTATATAAATTAATATTTTCAAATTATTCAGATTTACATTCAGGTATGATATACTGCTTTATATTACACTCGATTTAATAAAAATATCATTATCTAAAAGGAGGAAAGGAAATCGTGGCAAGTAAAAAGATTATGCTCCAATTTACCACGCTGACATTTTGCATTGCCTATGTTGTATCAGGCATCTTAATTATTCTTGGGCACTTTGGGTATAGAGTTTACAATCGGGTTTATTCACTGGAGCAATTTGGGATGAATATTCCTTTTGCTATTTATATTTTATCGCCTGCTATTGCTTCCTATATTGTACTTAAGAAGCAGCACAAAATAACAGGTATTAAGGAATGGCTGAAAACTGTTTTTTATGCTAAAAACAACTTTTATCCTTATTTGTTCGTTGTTGCAGGGCTTACCTTATATTTTTTAATACATATGGCAGTTTCAAGATGTACACAACTGGTCCTCCCATTTTATACGCTTTTTCTTTCTTTGCCAGGCGGTCTGATCATCGGCGGCTTGGAAGAATCCGGTTGGATGTTTTGGCATATTCCGCTTTTCTTCATCCCTGGCACCAATCATGGAGAGGGTCTGATTAACTTTTGGATGTTTGACATCCAGCTCATGTCCTTCCGCTTCTTCAACGGTGCAATCTACAAAATATCAGGCAAAAGCCGCATCTTTATGTGTGTCTTATTCCACACCCTCTTCAACGCAGCCTCCCCACTCTTCGGCACCCTAACAATGACCTGGCCAGGAACTATTCTAGCCAATACTGCAATTATACTTGTTTCAATATTAACTGTTACACTCTACAACAAAAGAAACCAACAAAATCATACCCTAAATCACATATAAACTTACATATAAACTTACACAATAATGCATGCCAAAAATATATTTATATCAAATGATATAAATACGGCCACTCTAAGTGTACTTCACCTGTTATTTCTAATAATAAATACAATAAAACCCTTGATTCACATAGTAAACCTCATGGCATTTATTATGTGATTTCAAGGGTAATTTTGTTGAGATTTAGAGTATTCCTACCACTAAAACATATTCCTTAAATATAACTATATCCTACAACTCAGTCTACTTTGCCTTTTATCTTTTTCAAATGTGTCAAAAATATAGCTAGATACTGAGGCACCAGCAGGCTACCTTCGGAGCAAACTGATAATGGTCTTAGTGAAGATAATAAAAGAGGTTTTAGGCGAAGTGTCCGAAGCGTAACGCAGTGAAGCAAGTTTTTCGCCGTTTCTTTTATTATCAAACTTAGAACATCACAACTTGTGTAGAGTGTAGCCAGCCGGTGCCCCAGTGTCTAGCGGACCTATATTTTTCTACTCTATTTCTCACTTCTTTGCAACTTGGAAGATAAGTTGTCCTTCTCCTAATTCATTGCTCTTAATAGAAACGACACCTGTCCCTACTTCGCCTTTTGTTTTGACATAAACAGCTAATGTGCCACCAACTAAGCTCTGATAAGTATGCCCTATAATTTCTACAGATCCTGTTGTTTCGGTACGAATCACATCATTTATATATGGCAGTACATTGCCATATTGATCAACTACTTTAATACTAATACGTGTCACATCATACGTTTCGCCATGAATAAGGTCATGACGCTCGGCTTCTGCTATAATGCGTGCTGGCGTATAGCCACCTTTTATAAGGGTTGCAACTTTCTCCTCGCCTATATAACCTTCAAAAATATAACGTGTCTGTGGATTTTCACTAGCTAAAATATATTTTTGATATAGGTGATTGATTGTTTCCTTATCCATTTTACTTTTAAATCTAGCAAGCATGAGCTTGCCCTTAATCTCTAAAGGTAGGTCGCCATCATGATTTGCCATAGCCATTAAAATTTTCTTCATGAAAGCTGCATCCTTTACTGAATACCCTTCAGCTGTTACTAAACTGTTACCAATATAATCATCGATATAAATAGGTGGGTGGGCTAAATGCGGAAACTCATCTTTATCAGGATAAAATTCACCAATACAAACTTCATCTTTATAGAATTTCACCTTATCACAGTTGGTGAAAACATAAATTCCTCCTGCAATGTTTCCTTCTTCCCCTTGCATATTGCTGCTTACTTCCATCACCAAATGCTCATCTTGCTGGCTGCCATAAGCATATGCTACGCTCTTAAGTTGACGGTCACAATCTAAAAGACCCGTATAGCAAATCTTCCTTCTTGCCCCTACATATGTCTCCATTGCCATATCTACAAAACTGCTTGCAATCACCCCACATATTCTTTCACTTTCATAAGCTTCATCTAAAATACGCATATGTCTTAATGCATATTCTGTTCGGCGCTCTTCTGTATCAAAACTCTTAGTTGGGAAAAGTGGGCCTGTATGACTTGAAACTAAATAGGGAATTTCACTATTTGGTGCCACTTTATCTGGATTTTCAAGTCCATCTCCTGCATCCGTATACGTATAATCTATATAAGTATATACATCAATGAGTTCTTCTTTTTGTGTCTGCCCGCCTATTGCTCTTGCCGGGTCTAGTCTCTTAAGGATCTGATGCATGTTGCGTTCATAGCTATTCGGCTCCTCTATGATTCCTAATCCCCATATAACCAAACCTGTATAATTGCGATACACTTTTATAAAGTTTGTAAACTCACGTATATGTACTGATTCTTCATCTAATACCCCTTCTCTTTGTGTCCATTTAGGCAGTTCTAGAAATACTAAAAGCCCTAGCTCATCACATTTTTTGAGAAAGCTTGGTGTGATACTTTCTTTTGTCACTTTTACCATATTCATGTTAAGCTCACGTTTGATAATGCAAGCATCACTATCTTCTAAAGCCTTAGTCGGCATATAATTGCCAATCTCTACACCCTCACCACGACTTACACCACATATTTTTAGCTTTCTGCCATTTAAATAAAAACCATCTTTTTTAAACTCTGTTTGTCTAAATCCAAAAGGAATAATCATTTCATCTATAATGTGTGCATCATATTGCAAAAAGACATGTAAATCATAAAGCTCAGGATCTTCTACATCCCAGATTTCTACATCTTTCATCTTCATATTTAAAGTAAGTTCTAAGCTTCTTAAAGGATCACTTACTGCATTGGCAATCACATTACCTTTTTTATTCATTACAGCTGCCTGTACATTCATCCCTTCTAGTAAACCAGCAATTGTAATCGCTACATCAACTTCTTTTTCTTCTTCAAGTACATTTTTAGTTGTTACAAAAACATTATCAATATATGCTGATGCCCTACGTTTTAAATAAACAGGTGCATAAATATATCCCCCTGTCTTTGCTTTTATAACTAAGCTAATCTTATTAAATGCATTATATTTTATAAACTTTGTAATATTTACTTCAAAATAGCCGTACTCACTATAACGTTCCCCCGCTAAAAGGCCATTAATATAAAGTTGTAGCTCTCCTTTTACCCCTTCAAAGCAAAGAAAAATATTTTCTTCATCTTCTTGCTTCATAATTTCTATGCGTTTTTCATAATAACAACTTAGTGATTCTTGCACGTTGTCTTCATTTTTATATTTCTCTAAAACTGATTTGGGTGCATGTGGTAAATGTACATTTTGTACATTGCCTGTTAAAATATCTAAATCTTCGTCTTCGAAGCCTAATTTATATTGCCAGTCATAATTCACATCAATAATTTGTCCCATTGTTCCTCCTATTTAATGGTAAACTCCTTGTAGTCTCTTTTATTATATCACTTGGCGACGCCCAAACAACATAAATACACAAATTTTTACTAAAAGTATCATTTTTACTTGTTTTAGCTCTAAATCTAAATGTGAGACCTATATATAAATATAGATTTCACATGACTAAAAATTATGAATAACTAAATTTTATAAATGTGAAATCTATACGTTTATTATAAATACGCTTATTAAGAAAGGATAGTACCTGTCACTTATACAGTTGTACTATCCTTTTCATCCTCTTTAGCGTTTGACACTACTCATTCTTAAAAACTTCTGTAACAACAAATAAACTTTCTCCTGCCTTTGGCTGAAGCTCCTGATTTGAGCCTTCTAGACCAATCCATATTTCATGAATGCCTTTTAACCCAATTTGATTAAGTGGTAGTTTTCCTTCAATCGTATCCCCTACGTCAAAGAAGTCACTAACACGCTGTAACTTATTCCATTCCCAAGACTGACCATCTCCTGCATAATGATATAAATTACCTTGTTCAATCATATAGTCAATGCCTGCTGCTAACCACCCTGAGCCCTTATAGCCTGTTCCTGCTAATGGGTCAACATCGATATAAATCATATCCGCCTTAAATCCGATTTGACTTTGAATAAAGAAATAAAGGTCTGTCTCATCTAAGGCAAAGTATAAAATACCATCATTCGTCTTATTCTTCATAAGCGGTGTGACACTTAGCCAATCCGATTTATTTGTATCAATGACAATTGGACATTTTGGAATAAAGTTATAATTTCTTGTATGAATCATCTTCCATTCACTCCATGCCCCTTGATTACTGCCTTTAACACTGCATAAACGGTATGAATAAGTTATATTCGGATTTAAATTTCTAACACTTAAGCGAATATTCTCCTCTTCATCTGGCATCACTTTATATGTTGTATCATTAAACTCAACCATATAATAATCTGCATTTCCTTGTAAAGACAATGTCACCGTTTGAAGTGTTGCTAAACTACTTTGCACAGTTGGCGGTTTTAAAAGTGAACTGTCAAATGTTAGGTTTACCGTTGGTGCTGTCATCATACCTTCTTCTTGTGATAAGTAAATTTCCTCACGAATGCCCACACCTAGCTCAAAGTCATCCTCTATACTAAGCATTGCCTTTGGAATAATCATTTCTACAAAATCTGGCAGAGGCGCTGTTTCTTCTAAAAGCGCTATAGAACTTTCAGCTTCTCCTAAATACAACCAGCTCCAATCCTCGCCACTTCCACTATAACCATACACACTTGTTCCATCAATAATGTAATCTGCGCCATTGTCCATAAAGACCTCTAACTTATAGCCTGTCGTCTCTTCCATATCACTATCAATGAAAATCTGTGTCTCTTTTCCTTCGCCTTTAATGCAGACATAGAGATTTTCTTTATCTTGTGCAACTTTCAGTTCAATCTCATCTGCCTTTGTATAAGTTGGGACCACCTCCCAATCCTCAAGGTTGCCATCAATCTCTATGTAGCCAGATATATGCTGCATAGGCTGCAAGCTTATGGTACATGGTTTACTAAAACTTCCTTTAATTTCTCCCATAATAGGACGCACACTGATTTCATATGTCCTTCCGAGTTGCAAGTGCTTAATACGATAGCTATTTTCTTTTGTTGTGCCTAAGATTATAGCATTTAAACGCACTTCATAGGCTGTTGCAAACATGACTTCTTCAAAGTTTATAAGTACATTTGTTATACCCGTCTTACTACTCACTTCAGTATTCATCCAAGATGTATTTGGTACAAACTTTGTCCATGAAATTTGCATTGTCTCACTTGTGGCTGGCATAAGTGTTTCCTGTGCATCATTATAACCTAAACCATATGGTTTAACGCCGCTTATCCCAATGTCAGCTTTATCTATAATGACTTCCACGCCTTCTTGCGTCTTTCTATAACGTGCATTTCCGACTTCCTGCCATTTCCAGTTGCTGCCATCACCTATATACTTATAAACACTTTCGCCATCTACAAGGACATCCGCCCCGCCATAGGCAAAACCTGCGACCTGATAACCTGTTGTCCCATCTAAATCTGTATCTAAAAAGAAGCATGCCCCCTCACCATTTACACCTGAAGCTGCAAGTGCAATTTGAGTATCACTTTGTGCGCTATACAAACGCTTTTCACCCTTTTGATACACAAGACTAGCATTTGACCAATCACTAATCTTGCCATCTAGTACTAACTTGCGACTTTCAGTCTGCATGGTAATAGGTTTTGTTGTCACCTTCACAGTTTCTTTGATTTCATCTGTCTTTTGAATCACATAGGTATGTGTATTTCCAGGTATTACATTTTGATGAATATAGGTATAGACACCTTCTTTAAAAGTAAAATCGTTTACTTTTTTACCATCTACCTCTAAAATATAATCTGTTTTTTCATCTTCCCAATGTAAAACAACTTGATTCCCATAAGTTAATGCATAGTTATAAATAAGTGCTATCTGCTGAGATGCAATTTCTTTGTTTTCATCCATAAGTACTTGAAGTGGCTGGCTCCACTCACCCACCATCTTAAAACGCTTAGGACGTACACGATATGTATAGCTCATATTTTCTATGCTTTCTTCTTGCAAATATGTATTTTCAAATACCTCAGCTACAATCTGACCATTGACCTCTACTTCGTAGCCTATGGCATCTGCAACTTCTTCCCAGCTTAAATATATACCTTCTTCTGTATTCTTAACGCTCAAATTAGTCGGCCTATCTAGATTAACCTTTGTTCTTTTACCTTTATGAACGCCTCCTGATAATGGTTCATAAGCGCTGATTTCACTTGTCATCACTTCAGCTTCTTCCACATTATCATCATTCATATAAATATAAGCCCCAATAGATACTAAAGCTATACTAAGCCCTATAAATGGTAAGCATCTTCTTATATTAATTTTTCTCCAAGCCATGTGAATATACCCTTTCTTTCCTTTACAATAATAGGTTTTGCACAGAATGTATGATAGTCTAACTCTTTGGTGTACTTATGCATTCTAAAGAAAGCGACATAAAGGGCTAGCGTTGCGCCTAGGAAAAACCCAAACCCATGATAACTATACTTATAATTCATGCCAAACAATGTAAATAGGCCTACGCCTACCACAAAGCAAAAGGCAATAAGTGCTGCATCCTTTCGATTATCATAATAAAGCAGTAATAAAATTATAATGTACATCATACTACAGCTAAAGCTTCCTAAAAGTAACATTAAAAATGTTTGTAATAACATTTGCGATGCACCAAATTGAGAAAGTAACATATAGCCAGCTAAAGCAAATCCAATCATCACTAAAATCTGTACTTCTGCAATATTTCTAAGTTCTTCCCATAAAGTCTCAATCATTGCTTTTTTAGCATGCTCTACTTCATTATATGTTCCGCCATGAAGGATTAAGCTGTAGTAATTATCATAGTGATCATAGAAACTTGTCTCTGTACGTACCACAAAATATACCATCGTTGGAAGCATTGCCATAAATGCAAAAAATGCTGGTGTATCATATGTCGGTGCAATATAGTAAGTTTCTCTTACTACCATACCTTGACTGCTTCTCCAATAAATAAAATTATGAAGATATAATCCTAAAGTATAAAATAAATTGCAGAAAAATAATCCTGGATATTTTTCAAAATAGCTTAAGAAGCCAAAGACTTTAGCCCCTTCTTTTTGTTTACCCATAAAACGTACAATATTAAGTAATAAACAAAGTAAGAGAATTAAAAAGCCAATATTCATGCTCCCCATTGTAACAAGTGCCATATCTTTAACTTTTAAGATTAAACATACGCCAAAAATGCCCACTGTTACAAAGAAGCCTAAAAGATACGCTATAATTATTTTTCTATAATCTTTTAAAGCAGATAAATAAATTGTGAGTATCCAGATAATGGTCATTTCTAATGTAAAGGTATATGCCAACAGTTTAAATGAAAATGCTAAGGGTGACTTGAAATAAAATACACCTGCAACAACTGCTGTAATTGGCAAGCATATCAGAATAATCCCATATAAAGAAGGCATGATATTCTCATAAGCCTTCTTAAAGATTTGGTCTGCCACATACCTTGTCATCACCATTGTAAAACCTGAAGTAATAATTTGTGAAAATACAAAAGCATACACAATAGCACTTGTTATCACCTGACGCTCTGCTAAATAAATGCCCTGTATCTTTAAAAGCCATTGCAATATAAAAATCGTACTCATCGCAATTATTGCTGGACCTACCGTTACTACAGCCGAAAACGAATAAGCTTTCATATTTTGCAGAAGGCCTTCTTTATTAAATAACTTTTTAAGTTCAAAACCAATCCCTGCCATCTTTCCTCCTATGCCTTACTACGATGAAGTCGTTTATAAATGTCCTTATAAGATTCAATAAAAGCTTCTTTCGTATAATATTGCCTAACACGTTCAAAAGCAATTTGTCCCATCTCTTCACGTAGTTGTTTATTATGTCCTAATTTGACAAGAGCCTGTGCTAATTTCGCTTCATCCATAATCGGTACTACAACGCCGGCATCGCCTAAATCATCACCTTCAGCGCCATATAAAAGTTCACTACAGCTTCCTACCTGTGTTGTAATACAAGGCTTCTTAGCTGCCATAGCTTCAAGTACGGCTAAAGGCTGCCCTTCACTAATGCTTGTTAGTAGATTAACATCCATATTGCCTAAGTACTCTGCCACATTAACTGACCCAGTAAAAATAACATCTGAAATCCCAAATTCCTCTATAAGCATCTGACATTCTTCATAGTATTTAGGCTCTTCATCCATAGGCCCCATAATATAAAGTTTCGCATGAGGAATTTCTTCTTTTACAAGTCCAAAGGCGCTAATCATTGTTTTAATATCTTTAATAGGTACAATACGTACAACTGCACCAATATTATAGCTCCCATCGTCTTCCCAAGTTCTTTTGACATTTTCAAAGCGACTAATTTCTACGCCATTAGGTATAATTGATATTTTCTCTGGTGCACAACCTAATTCAATCTCAATTTTACGGTTCAGGTTAAATAAGGTAATCACTTCATCTGCATAGTAATATGAAAGACGCGATAAATTATAGAAGAAATGAATCCATTCATCTTTAAAATGTCCTTTTACCCACTCTGCCTTGATAATTTCTTCTTCACGTTCTCTTGCATAAATACCATGCTCTGTTAAAATATATGGCTTCTTATAAACTTGCTTACCAATAGCACCTATTAACCCGCCATATCCCGCACTTACACTATGATATACATCTGCCTCTGGAATCTCCTGACGAATAAGATATAGCATTGGAAGTAACATAGAACGCATAGTCCAGAAAAAGTCATTAAATGGCATATCTTTAAAATGACTCACGCAAATCTCTGAAAGCAAATCAAAAAATTGTTTGCTCATAAAGATATCCATTACGCTTTTAACCTTTACACCACGCATAAATTCTATAAGCAGTGGCCAATTAACAGATTCATCACTCATTAAATCTCTAAAAGCTTTAATATACTTTTCTTCAATTTTTAAATTACGAATACGTCCTTTGGTTTCTAGCTTGTAAATTTCATCTAAGAAAACTTCTTTAACTTCTATGACATTTTCAGGAAGTTCATATTTATATTGTCCTCTTGACTCTTCTTTTGCACCTATGGCATAAATAATAAATTCATGCTCTGGCATGTTTCTAATCAACATATTAATCCAAGAAGACACACCACCTGTTACATAAGGATAACTGCCTTCACATATGATACAAATTTTCAAGCTATTTCACCTCCTCTAATGCAATGCTAAACTCTGGACTTTGTGTATAAACCCAATAAACATTTTCATCAATTTTCTTTGTACTACAGTTTTGAGTTGCTGTAATTTTCTTATCTGTTCTTAAGATAAAATACATGTCTTTTCTAAAGTTATTACAATATCCGTAAATACCTGTTTCATCCTGTGTCAAATACACATTCGTCTCTAAGGATTTTTGAAGCTCAGTCGCAGCATCTGACACTTTAAAAGCACGTAGCCAGCTAAACTTCTCGTGAAGTTCCTTAAAGATATTGTTATATGTGATTGTTAACTCTTCCCAAGGTTGCCCTGCATTACGGTCCTCACTTAATACATCATCTGGATGAATGAAGTGTGAGATAATCCCATGTAAACTGATGCCATTATAAATATCCCATTCACTATTTGGTTCTTCCATATAACCGGAGCTTATACGTGGAAATTCAATAATTCCATCTTCTGCAACTTCAAACTCCTGATTATACGTTCCTTTTCCTTCATTTTCACCATATAATCCACAAATGACCTTAAGATCTGGTGCAACTTTAGGAATAATTTGTCTTATTTCCCGGGAAAGAATATTGGAAGGCGCCACATAGCTTCTAAATTCATAATCTGGGAATACTTCATTTACAAAGCGATAGATTTCCTTCCAGGCTGCTGCTACATCTTCTTCGCTTTCCCAAACATTATAATCTTCTTCCATAACATCTTTTTCATCATAACTGAAGGACTGATGGTTAAACCCATGAATCCCCATCTCTCCGCCGTTTTGCAATAATTCTTGTCCAAAGTAAAATAAACTATCTTCTGCAGTTACATTATCGCCTATAAATGGTGCATGGACATTGTCTGCATAACATTCAATAACTGTTCCTGAATAAAGCATATTATAATTCTTAGCTGTATTTAGTATAGATGGCCACCAAATATTCCTATAAAACTGCTCTACAGACATATTTAAATTATTATAAGCTTCTCCCATCTTCTTCTCTGGTACTGGTGATGGGAAATCATCAATAAAGTTAACTTTTGCATTAACAATAGGATATATAAAATCCTCTGACATTAAACTAATCGTACCTAATATATAGCCACGACTCTTCGTGTCATTAAACATGGTTGTATTATTGATAATGATTTTACCTTGTCCCCAGTTATTTTCCCAAAGGAGTGGCAACCCACTTGTCGCTCTTGCATGGACTACTGCCGATTCAGTCAAATCCACTTCTAGACAAGAATTACTCATAAACTCGTCATCTGTTGCAAAGCCTTTTCCTTGAATAAGAATATTTGATAAAAGATGCATACCTGTTTCATCAACTACATCATATAGCTTTTGAATCCCCAATGCGTCTTCATATTGCCCAAAATATTCTCCACCCATGGGACGTACTGCGAATAATAAACTCCCACCATGTTCTGCATAGCTAAATAATGCCTCTATCTTTATGCCTTGATCCAAATCTTCAAAACAGATAATAATACCAGTAGGCTCATAATTTAACCCCTCAAAAGCCTTAGCTTCTACAACTTCATAAGCCTTCTTAGCATATTCTAAGACTTTAACAATATTGTCCTTTGTACTTATACTTAATGCATCAGTTTCATCATAAAGAAGCAGATATTTATCTTGCACCAACTCATTAATTTCTTCCTCCGTCAGACTATTTTGCACCTCATAATCTTCTACTGTGCTATAGCTATTGGTACTGTAAATTACCTTTGCCAAATAATCTGATTGAAAAGATAATAACCCAAAGCCAATCAAGGTTATGGTTAATATAAATGTCAATAAAACCTTCTTCTGATTCACGCCATACCTCCTAGCCAAAATCTCATATTTTGAAGTCCTTCTCTTGATAATGTAACCGCTGAGTATCTCAGTTCCTCCATCACTTCTTTAAATGAGTCATGATTCTTTGTAACATAATAGTAATGCATTAAACAAAGATAAGGTTCTTCTGTTTCTTCATAAGCTTCTTTAAATGCCGTGCAATAGGTATACGCCTTCTCAAATTCGCCGCGTCGCATCTCACACTTTATTTTCTCCTCATAGTACCTTGCAGTCGTTCTTCCTTCATGAATTAATCGTTCAAGCACTTTTGCATAGGTTGCTTCTAGATAACTTAAACGCTTTTCATCATTTAAACCACTTTGAATACTTACTTCTAGTACTGCTGCATACTCTTCCAATACATTTAAATCATTTGGTGCTTCCTTGAGCTTAGCGCCTATCTTCTCTATGGCCTTATGAAAGTCATCCTTGATTTCCATTAAAGCAACCGCCGCATAATGGCTTGCCTCTGTATCCTCATCTTGCAGGGCAACTTTTAACGGTTCAATATATTTCGTTTTATCTTCTCTAAGCATACCAATTAGTACTTCTTTTTTAATCTTTGTATCATTTAGTGCTAATGCTTCAGATACAGCTACAATTCTTTCTACTTTTTCTAAGGACTCTACTTGCCTATGGCTTACATCCGGTGCCTCCTCTAAATAGGCTACCTTCCCTACCTTATTACCTAATAGTTTATCAATCAAATAATAGCCTATGACAAAAAGTAAACCTACACCTGGCATCAATGCGCCTATGCATCCTAAAAAAATAGCTTTTGGTTTATCTTTCCAACAAAGTATTACAACAACTAATGTCAAGAGCAAATTTAAAGCAATGAATTTCATTAGGCACTCACTCCTTTATATGGTGTTACCTCAATACCCTTTGCACTTAACCTTCTCATAATTGGCTGGCTATTTTGTGCATCACTGTTAGAAAGCATAATATAGAGCTCGCCTTGTTCACTTGCTCCTATATAGTCTGTATCACGAATACATTTTTTCACTTCTGATGCTGTTTTCTCCAACGTATGTGACCCTTCTTCAACCTTTAATATTGTATATGGAATATTAAACTGTGTTTTTGCTTTTTGCTTGTTTTTAATAATCTCACCAAAGTATTCCATGCGGATTATTTTTTCTTCTCCAATATATTTTTTCCCTTCAATAGCTGCCTCATAAGCTAAAGCCTGTGAAATAGCATTTTGAATAAGCCCTACGGCCACTCTAAAGAAGTTTTCATAATATAATGTTAAGCTTTCAAAAGGCACATCATCTATAACTGCCACAGCAATGACTTCATTATTATAAATAATAGGTGCCATCATCATTGGCAGTACAGGATTAAGTGCATAATTGACAAACACCTCACCTGTTTCAAATAAGTCTTCTAATGCCTTAAATTCATTAACCTTAAGTGAAGCTGGCAAATTACTTGCCACACCCTTTGAACGTGCAATAAGGCGTAAAAAAGTCTTATCTTTATTACATTTATAAATCGATACAGATTGTGTTTTTAAAAGTTTTTCTAGTGTATGTACTGCCCCAAAATAAACGTCTTCTACTAATAGACTATTTAATTCTTTAGAGAGCTTATAAATCTTACCTAAACTATCATCTGTATTTAAAATTTGATTTTGAAGTTCATCTTTTAAGGCAGCTGTTTGATCACAAACCTCTTCCATAAAGTTTTGCTTATCCCTTGATACGTCTAAATCATTTTTTAAGTTTTCGACTTCTCGTCGTTTGTTGTCTACAACATAAGCTGTTACAATCCCAACCATAACATAAATTAAAAGCTGTATAATATGACCTTGATTATATACAACTCCTGCTAAGTCCGGGCTAATATTCAAATAAACAACTACATAAGAAAAACATGCTAAAAATATAGCAATAATGCCTTGGCGCATACCATAGGCCATACTTATTAGGAAAATATAAATTAAATTAAAATCTAATGGAAAGACATTATACCTAAGCGTATTGTCTTTTGTTTGAAATGCAATTAAAAAAGTAATTAAAAAGAAAAGAATATTTTCCCCATAAGGTAAAAGTGTTTCAAATCTCTTAAAGAAAGATTTTTTCTCTACCTCGTTATCTATTTTCCAAAAATCTCCATTTTTCTTGTACCAACTAACGGTTTTTTTCATTCCCGTTTCTAAACTATACTTAGGTTCCCAGCCTTGTAAAGTTTTTTCATTTAAATTAAATACACCGATTTGTTTATGTTGTACAACTTTATAAATCGCATCAACAACATCATCTATGTAATAATATGTCGTTTGTTTAGGCTTAAATGGCATCTCTCGTCCATTCATTATACTGCCTATATAATCTCTCATCTGTACTTCTAGTTCTTCCTTTTTGGCCCCAGGGCCATAAATATTTCCTGGAATAATAGTTGTAAGATTTAAACTCACATCACGACCTATGCTTTGACTACTATTTATAAGTACCTCTTTCAAGAGGGTATATAAATTCTCTTGTGCGTCTTTTACACATGGCATATATACGAATTGCTTAATTTTATACTTCATTCCTAAATCAACTAATGCTGCAAATGTTCTAAAACGCTTTTCAGCTTCTTGTTCCTGCCTATTTTCAATATGAATTACGATATCGAATTTACTATTTTTAAAAATCCTATCGTATTTTTCCAAATTTCCATCTACATGATAACACTTAAATTTTTCTTTAATGCCCTTTGGTACATTGTCTTTAAGTGCATCTTCTGTAGCATCGCTTATTAAAGTTATTTGACAGCCTTCTTTATGAAACCTTCTAGCCGCAAACTGACTTATAAAGCTATAACCCCCTGTAATTAATACATTCATGTCCCACCTCACCAGTAATATATATTGTTAATTTAAAAATTTTTCACACAATTATTTTTTTAAAAATTGTGCAAAATCATTGACGCAAGTCAATTACTAAATATATATTAGTATATATTGGCAAAAATTAAAAGGAGGAAATACAAATAAAATGAAAAAAATTGTTTCTTTATGTATTATTTTGTTGACATGTTTAGTCTTTTCTAGTTGTCTTTCAGCTACCAATACCTCTGGTGTACCCACGCGCTATGGTGTGTTCATAGGTATGGAACCTAAAGATATGGAAAAACTTTATACGTATGAAGAAGTTGTCATTGATGCAGCTTACTTTACTAAAACAGACATTGAGACACTTCATCAAAATGGTGTCACTGTCTATAGCTATATTAATTTAGGTTCCATTGAAAACTTCCGTGATTACTATGATGATTTTGTGAGCCTTACTTTAAGTGATTATGAAAATTGGCCTGAAGAACGTTGGATTGATGTTTCTAATCCCAAATGGCAGAATTTCTTCATTCATACAATGGCCAAAGAACTCGTCGAAAAAGGGATTGATGGGCTCTTTATTGATAATGTAGATATTTATTACCTTTATCATACAGAAGCCATGTATAACGGTATTAAAGAGACCCTTTTAGGACTTAAGAAAACTTATGATAATATTCCTATCATCATTAATGGTGGCTACGAATTTATCGAAACTTCTTTAGAAAATGAGTTAGATTTAACGACTCTTATAGATGGTATCAACCAAGAAAGCGTATTTGCAGCCATTGACTTTGAGAATAATTGTCTCACTAAAAATACACTTGAAGAACGTATGCAGCTTTTAGACTACTTTGAACGTGTTCATGAAAAAGGTGTCGCAATTTATATCATTGAATATACAAAATCTAATGCGTTAATCAAGGAACTTCAGTCTTATTATGCCAAAACGGACTACGCCTATTATGTCAGTTCAAACATTGAATTACAGTAAGTTTTATATTGACCTTTTCCAAAATATACTATAAACTGTTTAGTATAATTAATTAAATTTTTTAAATATTTTGGAGGTAGTAATATGCTAAGTGAGTCTCTTGAGTTTTTAGCAAATTACTTATGGCAGCAATCTAATGCTAAAATTTATGAAGTGCTGTCGGAAGATGAGATTAAAGGATTTAGCATTAGTGATTACTATTATTTAACTGCAATTTATCACTTAAATGAACCAAACCTTGGCACCGTTGCGAGTGAACTTCATTTAACCAAACCTGCAATTTCTGCTTTAGTAAAGCGTTTAGAGCATCATAAGTTAATTGAAAAAACACAATCACAAGAAGACAAGCGTATTTTTACTTTAAAATTGACTCCAAAAGGACTGAATATGATACATAGTGACCCTAAACGCTATCAACACCTTGAAGAGGTGATTACTTCTGTAATCTCTCCTAGTGAAGTTCAGGCACTCTCCTGTCTTTTAGAGGTTATAGAAAAACTTATAAAAGGCGATTTACAATAAAATCATATTTAGAGGTTAGAAAAATGATTTTTCCTTATCTTATAATAGGCTTATTGATTACGCTAGTATTCGTAAACATATTTATTTTTTTAATTGATAGATGGATTAAGTTTATGCATTATAAACTCACTGGTACTGCTTATTATGTCCTATCTTTTATGATTGTCTTTATTGTAGGGACCTTATCAGGTATGTACATTATACGTACTATTTTATAGTTTATAAACAGAAATCTAATTTAAGAAAGGATACCACCGATGGGAAAAATGATGTCAATCTTAGAAAAATATAAGTTAGTGGAGAAAGAGGAAACTAAACTTTCACCTACTGAAAGCAGCTTAGATGAAAGCACAACTGTGACATCATCTGAAAAGGAAACATATACTTCTACTCCAATTCAAGAAGACGTTATATCTTCACCTATTGCAACGGAGCCAGACATACCTATGCCTATGTCTGAAGAACCCTCCAATGAAATACCGCCTGAGCCCCCCTTATATGATCATGCTATTAATATTGAAGATGTTTATAAGGATTCAGATTTAGGGCACATGGTACCTACTGAAACTGTATTTTTATTAGAAAACCTTATTAATGCTTTACCTGCAGAACTTCCTGAGTTTGTAAAAAAAACAACTATTGATAATATCGCTAAAGCCTCTGCAATTGATGTAGATAAACTTTTAACCGATGGGCAACGCCGTAATGCACATTTAGAGCACTTTATTAATGATTTTACAACTTCAAACCTAAAGGATATTGCAAATCTTAAGCAAGAGATTGAACAACTTTCAGCCTTAATAGCTAACTATCATCAGCAAATTAAATATAGAGAGCTTCTTATTCAAGAAGAAACTGATTTAATTACTGCTGAATCTCATCGTATCAGCACTATATTAGAGTTCTTTAAAAAATAATCTAGGCGACTTAAAGGGATGACTAAACATTATAGCGTTTTTATTTTTCAATTAGTTTGTTCAATAATAGCACTTGCTTTAGGTGTTGTTATCGGTACTTCTTTAGAGTTTGCAAGTTATAAAAATAAAGTATTTAAAAACATTTCTATTGGAGATGTTCCCATTGGCAGTGAATCTTTGGACACAGCTTATGAACGTGTAAATACTCATTATATGTCACAAAACACTAAACTTGCTTTGACACTTGAAGATAAGGTGCTTGAAATACCACTTGCCTCTTTTATTACTGGCACCAATATTAATGAGCTTATTGAAACAGCTTTTGCTTATAGTCAACATCTTTCACTTATAGAGCGTTATAAACTGCTTACTGATCAAGATACTAAAACCTTTGAAGTTGAATTCATCTATGATGAGGAGGCCATCAATCAATTTGTTGATGAATTTATTGCACTTGCTTCTAGGCCTAGTAAGGATGCTAAAATTCGCATCACCAGTACGGGTGATATGCTCAAAACGCCTGATATTTCTGGTATTATAATTGATTCATTAGCAGTAAAAAATGCAATTTATAAGTTACTTACACCTAACACATGTATCAATCAATTACAGTTTTTACATGTAGCAGCCTCTAATATACCTATTTTATTAGATATTGCTACCTTTACTACCAAGCTTCCAGCCCATCTTACTGCTGAAAGCTTAAATCAAATTGATGCCCGCGTTGCTTCCTTCTCTACAAGTTTTACACCTGGAACTGGAAGTGATATCAATATTGCTGTGGCTGCAAAAACGATTAATGGCACCTTACTCATGCCCGGCGAAAGCTTTAGCTACAATGAAGCGATTGGCAATACTACTTTGGACAAGGGGTATACTTATGCTACTGTTATCGTTAATTCACAGCCAACAAAAGGGGTAGGTGGTGGCGTCTGTCAAGTCTCTACAACTCTTTATAATGCGATCTTACTTACTGGCATATTACCGACAGAACGTAAGCCCCATTCTAGGCCTTCTAGCTATGTGCCATTAGGTTTAGATGCTACGATTGACTGGGGAAATATTGACTTCAAGTTTACAAATACGCTTAAATATCCCATCTATATTGTAGCCTATACCACAGCTTGTGAAGTTTATGTAGATATTTACTCTAATAAGCACTTACTTTCTACAACCTATAAATTAAATAGTGAAATACTTACCACCATGCCAAGTACGACACAATACATAAAAGATCCAAACCTGCCATCTGGTACAACGCAGCTTGTTTCTAATGGTGCCACGGGTTATCAGGTAAAGGTTTCTAGGGAAACTTATCAAAATGGAGCTTTAATTGATACAACTACACTTTATCAAGATACTTATGCAGCTGTTCCTACTATTTATAAGGTAGGGTCATAAATTTATAAATATGAAATCTATATTAAAAACAAGGAGATACCGCGAAATAAATTTCGTGATATCTCCTTGTTTTTTAAGGGCTAAAAAACGTAAACAAAAGTGATTGTCATTTTATGACAGCATTGTAAATATATTGCTATGCTTTGATAATTATTATATAATATCTTTGTAAAAAAATTACGATAAAACATACAATAGAGGTTGGTAAAATGATATTTTTATATCTTATCTTAGGATTATTAATCACTTTAGTATTGGTAAATGTATTAATTTTAGGGGTTAATGAGTGGGTTAAGTTTAAATCCTATAAACTTACTGGGGCTGCTTATTATATACTTTCCTTCATAATCATCTTTATTGTAGGTACATTATTAGGTACATATATCATATGTAAAATTTTATAAAATTTACGACATGTGCTAGTTAATCTTTAATTATGTAAAGGATAAATATGGTAATTATAGAAATTATAATATCCTTGCAATAATTAAACAGTAGTTCATTTATTAAAATATTAAATGTTTAATCTGTGTAGTTGCCTGATTACCAAGACATTTATTTATGAAACAACAGATATTATGTCCTAGGATTTTACTTTGAAGTCTAGCTTTTAGACCACTAAGAGAATTTGCTAGTACTTCATTAATATGAAATTGATTAGCTAACTGAGAAAAGGTCGTTTCAATACGTCTTCTATGTTTACTAATCCAATTTCTCAAGTCTTTTGGATAAGGATTTTTACTATTATTTCGTTTTAAGGCTAATAGTGTCAAGCCCTTTTCATTCTTTAAATTTTGAGCAAGTTCATCACCAATATAACCTTTATCACCTAGTACAATAGGTTGGTAAGTCGATTGAAACATCTCCCAAAGAATTGCCCTGTCATCTACATTTGCAGCTGTTATTTCAATATCAGTGATATAACCTTCTAAAGTAACTGCCGCATGAAGTTTTAAGCCGTAATAAGTTTCTTTTTTAGATGCACAGTAACCATAAGATGAAATATCCTTAAATCGCTTGCAAAAATGGGCTCTACCAAAGCCACATACAGGAATAGGCATACTATCAACAATGTAAATATCAGAATGGTTGTAACCGATATAGTTACAAATTTCCTTTCTGATTGCATTAATAACAGATTCAAGATTTCTTCTAGTGCGATTAAAACGTGTACGATGCCCTAGATTAGGAAATAGGTCCTTGAAATTTTTGTGAACATAGTTAAACCAAGCTTTTTCAGATGGCATACCATGAATTTCACCAACAATGGCAAGGGTTATAATTTCACTATCGGATAGCTTAGCTTCAGTATAATTACGCCTAAATTTAATATGATCAGGGATAATTTGCTGATAAATGTCATCAATAATAACGTAACAAACTAGAAAAAATTCTTTTAAATCTTCAATTTTATGGACAGAATAATATTTGAGCTCTAACATGTGATGTCCCCCCATTTTTAGTTTTAGTGTAAGGGTAAGATATCACATGCTTGGAGCTTATTCTACTTGTAAATTTAACTAGCACAACTCGTAAAATTTGCTTTAAGAAAGGACCAAAACATGGGAAAAATGATGTCAATCTTAGAAAAATATAAGTTAGTAGAAAAGGATGAAAAGCCATCAACACCTACTGCCAGTAATCAAGATGACTTAACACCGATGACATCATCTGAAAAGATTACACCTTCCCCTACTGTCGCGGAAGAACAAGTACCAGATGCTATCGAACCATCCATAGAATCTGCCCAAGAGGAAAAAATAATGTCAGATTATAACAAAACACCAAATACGACATCTAGTGAAACAACGCAATCGCCTAGTGTATATGACCATGCTTATAGCATTGAAGATGTTTATGTGCATTGCAATTTAGGTGACACTGCACCTACTGAAACAGTATTTTTACTTGAAAATTTAATTCATGCTTTACCATCAGAATTACCTGAATTTGTTAAGAAAACTACCCTTGATAATATTGCTAAGGCATCTGCCATAGATGTCAATAAACTTTTAGCAGATGGTGAAACGCGCAATACACATCTCAATCACTTTATTAATGAATTTACAACTGCAAACTTAAATGATATTGCAAACCTTAAGAAAGAAATCGAATATCTTTCTGCCCGCATTGCTGATTATCATCAACAAATCAAGTATAGAGAACTTCTTATTCAAGAAGAAACAACATTAGTAATGAGTGAATCAAACCGTATTCATAACATCCTGGAGTTTTTTAAGAAATAATAAGACATGCTTAACAATATAAAAAATAACTATAGAGTTTTTATTTTTCAATTAGGTTGTACCATAGGTGCCCTTAGTTTAGGTGCTCTTATTGGTACTTCTTTAGAGTTTGCAAGTTACAAAAATAAAGTATTTAAAAATATTTATATCGGGGAGGTTCCTATTGGTAATATATCATGGGAAACAGCATATGAACGTGTTCAAGCGCATTATATGTCAGACATTTTAAATACTGACCTTATTTTAAATTTAGAAGATACATCTTTAGAAATACCTATTTCTAACTTAATTACAGGTTCAAATATTACTGATGTACTCAAAACAGCCTTTGACTATAATGAAAATCTTTCTTTCATTGAAGGCTATAAACTGCTTACTGAAAAAGAGACCAAAAAGTTTCCTGTAAGCTTTATTTATAATGAAGATGCTATTAATGACTTCGTTCACCGCTTTACTACACTTGCTTCATGCGATAGTCAAAATGCTAGTCTGACCATAAGCCCTAGTGGAAAGATTGAACGAACTGCTGATAAATCTGGCGTTACTATCGATCAAAGTGCAGTGATACAGTCTATTTATAATCTACTGACACCTGAAGCTTGTTTAAGTGAGCTGCAAGAGGAGGCGCCAAAAGAGAGAACAACTATTACACCACTTGTCGTAGATGTTTCTCCCTTTTCATCATCAATTGCGCCAGCTATTACAAAGTCGAGCTTAGATACTGTAGATACCCTTGTTTCTTCGTTCTCAACTAGCTTTACACCTGGTACGGGCAGTGATATCAATATTGCTATAGCTGCCAAGAACATTAATGGCACACTACTCATGCCTGGAGAAACCTTTAGCTACAATGAAATACTTGGCAATACCACCTTAGATAAAGGCTATACCTATGCTACCGTTATTGTTAATTCACAACCTACTAAGGGGGTAGGCGGTGGCGTTTGTCAAGTTTCTACGACGCTCTACAACGCTATATTACATACTGGCATATTACCTACAGAACGTCGCCCTCATTCTAGGCCTTCTAGCTATGTTCCATTAGGACTAGATGCAACTATTGACTGGGGAAATATTGATTTCAAATTTACTAATACGCATCAATATCCACTTTATATTGTTGCTTATACAGACTCTAACAAAGTTTATGTCGATATTTATTCTAATAAGGACTTATTAAATACCACCTATAAATTTAAAAGTGAATTACTTAAAACCTTACCTAGTACAACTAAATATATTGCTGACTCTAGCCTTTCAAAAGGCACGACGCAGTTAGTCTCTAAAGGTAGTGAAGGTTATCAAGTGAAGGTTTCTAGGGAAACTTATACAGAAGGTACCTTAAGTGAGACACGTGTTCTTTATCACGATACCTATGCCGCTATTCCAACCGTCTATAAAATAGGTACATAAAACCAATACTATACATATTATCACAGCAACTAATTGCGATATGCAAAAGGAGTATTACCACACGCTTTAACAAGTATGGTAATACTCCCTTTTACATTATATCTTTAAATTATCTAGGGTTCTATGCCCTACTCCCTATTTTTCGCTTCTAAACTTTGTAATTTCTTCAAGTGTGGCATAAGATGCAATCGCCCCTTTACCTAATGTGCTATATCCTGCATAGTCATTGGCAAAGCTCAAGTATTCTCTAAGTGTTTCTTCACTTAATGATTTGATGTCATTCACGCTCACATGGTCTCTGCCTAATTCATAGAGGAATGAACCAATGAATGAATCTCCCGCACCTGTTGTATCCATTACTTTTACAACATTTCCTGGAATCGTAACATGTTTTGTCTTAGTGAAAACTTCTGCACCCTCTCCACCTTTTGTATAAATAATCATTTCAACATTACCAGTAAATAATTTTTCCTGTGCTACTGCAATATTGGTTTCACCTGTAATGAATTCTAACTCTTCATCTGAAATTTTAATCACATGGGCAAATGGTAAAAACTCTAAAATAGCTGTTCTACAGGCTTCTGGGCTTGACCACAGCGGTAAACGGACATTAGGGTCAAAACTAATGAGTCCGCCTTCGTCTAGTACATATTCAATGGCTTTTTGATGTGCACCTTTCATCGGTGATTCCACTAAATCTACTGAGCAAAAATGAAGGCCATAGCAATCCTTAAACCATTCTCTTTCAATTTGATCTGCGCTTAAAAGGAGGTCTGCACTTGGATTTCTATAAAATGAAAAATCTCTATTGCCATCTTCTTTTAAAGACACAAATGCAAGTCCTGTATTCGCTACCTTTGTTCTTAAGATATGTGTTGTATCCACACCTACCTCATTTAGCTCATCTATAATAAACTCACCAAAAGCATCTTCTCCTAATTGAGAAATAAAGCCCGCATGACCACCTAACTTAGCAATTGCGCCACATACATTAGCAGGTGCCCCACCCGCTACACGTTCAAAGCTTACAACTTCCTTTAAAGCACATCCCTTTTGACTTGGAATAAAATCAATAAGTGCTTCACCAATTGCAAAAATCTTCTTCATTCTAAATCCCTCTTTTCCAATGTCTATCTTATTTTTTATTAATCTACTACACCCTTATAACTCTTGTCTTTGCAATTATATCATGAAGTGTCTTTCCATCTTCACGTTTATTCATTAAAAATTGTGAAACAAGAATAAATCCTATACCGATAAAAGGAATCACATAAATCATTTTACTGATTTCTCTTATCAGTAGCTTAACAAAGCTAGGGTCTTCGTAAGTATCTGTAACAATTTTCATGCCGAGTATATACTTGCCAAATTGATACCCTTTACAAAAGGTAGGCATTAAGATTGCATAAGCTAAAAAGATAAAACTTATCATCACCAATGCCCTCTCCCTCGGTAACCCCACTTGCGTGAGCATCCCTAAACCTAAAGCATAAATACATATATTATCAATAAGTAATGCGCCTATACGACTACTTAGTTTGGTCTTCAATTTTCATCGCCTTCATTTCCCATAATTTTAAGCTTCCTTTAAGCCCTTTACCTTCTAGATGAATACCAAGTGCTTCTTTATTTGGATAGAAACGAGAAGCAAATACTTCTTCACCTTCATTTAAGAAAATCTCAAGTGCAGATGTATCCGCAAGTACTCTTAAACTTGTAAGTTTTTCTAGGCTTACGCTACGCTTATCTCTACCAAATCCACAAGCATCAAAGCTTAAGCTAAACACTTTTTCCTTAGCATCATAATATAAGCTTGTCCCTTCTCTAAGGGTAATATTTAAATCGCCTTCTAATTTTTCAATCTCTACTTGAAGCTCGAATGTTTCCTTTACTTGAAGCATTGCTTCTTCTTCTACTTGAAGGCTTACTTCATTTTGTCTTAAAGCCTCTAACTCCTCAACTGGATTTTGATGTAATTTGCCCTCTTTCATTGTAAGTACACGAGGTACAGTAAGGGCATGTTGCCAGCCATACTGCGTTGTTGGATTGCTATATAAGTCCTGAATATCAGGAAGTCCTATCCAACCGATTAAAATTCTTCTGCCTTGTTCGTCTACGAATGTTTGTGGGGCATAAAAATCAAAGCCGCGGTCTAATTCCTCAAATTCGCTTAAACTGTATCCCGCTTTTGTAATATCACCTTGTACCTTATAGTAGCCGCTTTGATAGATATTTTGATATTTAATCCCTTCCGCTGCAATACCTTGTGGTGATATAAGTAGCAACTTCTCACCCGCTAGCTCAACATAGTCTGGACATTCCCACATAAAACCAAACTTTTCTTTGCTTTTAATGATATTTTCAACTTTCCAGTTCACACGGTCAGAAGAGGCAAATACTATCACCTGTCCAACAGATTCTTGATCTCTTGCGCCTTGTACCATGTAATAAGTATCCCCAGCTTTCCATACCTTAGGGTCTCTGACATGACAACTCATATTTTCTGGATAATCTGCATTTTCCATAATCAGTTGTTTATGTTTAAAGTTTACGCCATCTTCACTTATAGCAAGTACTGTATTATGTCCTCTTCCTGCATTAATATAATCATAATCTCCAGCATACTTTACATTTCCTGTATAGTATAAATACATTTTATCTTCTTCAACCAAAGCAGAGCCCGAATAAACCCCATGACAATCATACGGCTGATCAGCAAAGAGCTCAGTGCCTTTATACTGCCAATTTATAAGGTCCTTACTTGTATAATGGCCCCAGAACTTAAGCCCACCTTCAGCATCAAAAGGTGCGTACTGGAAAAATACATGATACTCTCCCTTATACTGACAAAGCCCATTTGGGTCATTTAACCATCCTACCTTCGGCATTAAGTGAAACTTAAGTGCATACGGGTCACTTTTTACACGTTCCGATTCCTTCTCCTCTATTAAAAATGTTAACTTTCTTAAATCTTTCTGTAATGCATTCATTTTCGCCTTCTCCCTCTCTTATTACGCTCTAAAAGGTGTTACATTAGTCAAGCCTTTCCCACTAATGCAACACCTCCTTCATTTATATATATGACTTATCTCATTTACTTATAAAAAATCTAACTATTTCTCTTCTTTGAATCCTAACATCCAAGTTGCCGCAAATGACACCCCAAGTGAGATTGCAAAGAGGATGATATATTGAAGTGGTGCATGTAAGTGAAGAAGGATTCCGAAGATTCCTGTTACACCCGTTGCCGCTGCACCAAGTCCTACAAGTGAAGCATAAAGTCCACCTGCAAATGCGCCAATTGAAGCGCCAATAAATGGTCTTATATATCTAATATTTACACCAAAGATTGCTGGTTCTGTAATCCCAAGCATTGCACTAAGTGCTGCTGGGAATGCTAAAGCTTTTAATTTTGCATTTTTTGTTTTTACACCAACTGCAAGCGCTGCACCACCTTGCGCGATATTTGCTGCTGAAGCAATTGGAAGCCAATATGTATAACCATATTGTGCAATTTGTCCCATATCAATAATTGTGTACATATGGTGAATACCTGTTACAACTGTTGTTGCATAAATTCCACCTACTAAAGCTCCGCCAAGACCAAATGGTAATGTAAGAAGCTGTTGAATACCATCTAAGAATGAATGTTCTACGAATACGAATACTGGTCCAATCATTGAAAGCGCTAAATACGCTGTCACTAATACTGTAACAAGTGGTGTAACGAATAAATCGATAACTTCTGGTACGATTTTATGAAGTTTAGTCTCCAGCTTACTCATAATCCATACTGAAATAACTACTGGTATAACACTGCCTTGGTAACCTACCATTGGCACTTCATATAAACCAAACCATACGCTTTGCGTCGAAGCAATACCATCTGCTGTTGTCCAAGCATTTTGTAAATCTGGGTGTACCATAATCATACCAATTACAGCCCCTAAGAACATATTGCCGCCAAATACTTTTGCTGCACTCATACCAATTAAGATTGGTAAAAATGTATAGGCTGCATTACTAAACATTCTTAAAAATACTAAAAGTGATGTGTTTGGATCAATATTAAGGAAGCCATTATTGGCACAGAATGTAATCGCTTCTGTGAGTCCCATTAATAATCCACTGGCAACGATTGCAGGGATAATAGGTACGAATACATCTCCTAATGTTTTAATAAGTTGTTGGAACTTGTTTGTTTTAGCTGTTGAGATTTGTTTAAGTTCTTCTTTAGAAACTTCTTTACCACCAGTTAATTTAGAGAATTCTTCAAATACCTTATTAACTGTTCCAGTCCCAATGATGACTTGAAGTTGCCCTGATGCGAAGAATACCCCTTTTACACCTTCTACATCTTCAATGGCTTCTTTATTTATTTTTTCATTTGAAGCAATCACTAAGCGAAGTCTTGTTGCGCAATGTGCTGCTGATACTAAATTGTCTGTGCCACCTACTCCTTCAAGGATGAGTTCGGCTGTCTTTTTATAGTCCATTTTTTCCTCCTATGTATGTGTTATCGATTTCACATGTTGTAAAAATATATAAGTAAAGCTTTATAGACCTCACATTGATGAAATTTAGTGATTCATCGTTTTTAGTACTGTGAAATCATTAGGAGAAACCAATTGACCTAGATGTACCTTTCAAGGTTTTAGCTGATTTCTCTATAAATCTACTTTTAGTAAAACTTTACTTATATATGCATGTGTTATCGATTTCATATTGTCTACAATCATTATATATTTTTATACACAAAGTTGTAAACATCTATTTTTCCACAAAAACAGCCACTCTTTTTGTGCATTTTGTACATTTTTATTTTTTATATATTCAAACATTATTTAAATCTATCTTAAGCTTTCTCTGACCTTCAGTTCAAAACCAAGCTTTATCTTTTGAATAGGCTCTGCGGCATCTTCTTGTGCTGCAACAATCATCTTAGCCGCTTCTTCGCCACTTTGTTCATAATAATATTTTACAGAAGTCAGTTTCGGCGTTACCACCTTAGATGATTGCGTATTTCCTATACCTGATATGCTCATTGTATCAAGTCTTTCTTGCCAACTTTCTTTCATATATTCCATAGCACCTATAGCAATTTGATCTGTTGCACACAGTACGCCATCGATTTCCTTATGACTCTCATGCAGAACCTTCATTTTTTCAAATCCTGAAGTCATTGAAAAGGCACCTTCTTGTATAAGCGCTTCATCTATTGGTAACTGATGTGCTTTAAGCGCTGCTTCATATCCCAATCGTCTACTTTCACCTGCTGCCTTATCAGCTGTAGTAACTCCTATGTACGCTAACTTATGATGCCCCTTTTCAATAAATGCATTCGTTAAAGCATACATTGCGCCAAAATCATCATGATAAATGCAGTTATAACCTTCTACCTCTTGTCCAACAATCACAATTGGCACTTTAATTGTCTTTAACACTTCATAATGCTTCTCCGTCAATATAGTTGCTACAAAAATAATCCCATCTACTTGCTTATTTTTAAACAGTCCTAAATACTCTATTTCCTTCTCAATATTTAAATCCGTATTCCCAAGTAGCACATTATAACCTGTTTTGCCTAACTGTGTACTAATCCCCTCTACAATACTACTTACTGCTGCTGAACTGATTTTAGGTAAAATAACCCCTATCACATTTGTTTTATTTGTACGTAATGTTTTGGCATGGGCAGAAGGAATATAACCTGTTTCATCAATAATCTTTTGGATTTTTTCCCTATTCTCCGCACTCACATAACCATCATTTAAAAACCTCGATACCGTTGCACTCGATACCCCAGCTAACTTTGCAATTTGTGTAATATTCATTTTCTCACCTTATAATCTATATTTATTTTATGTTCTATTTATTATAGATTTCACACTTGTAAAACTTAGTTATTCATAGTTCTAAGTCATGTGAAATCATTGGGAGAAACCTATTAACCTATAGGCATATTTCAAGTTTTTAGTTGGTTTCTCTATAGATTTCACATTTGTAAAACTTAGTTATTCGTAGTTTTGAGTCATGTGAAATCATTGGGAGAAACCTATTAACCTATAGGCATATTTCAAGTTTTTAGTTGGTTTCTCTATATTTTTTATGCTTTATTTATACTTACTATAAAACGCTTATAAAGCTACTTTCTAAGCCTATCATACCCCCTAGTATTTGACAAGTACAGGTAGTTATTTTTTTAACAATCTATTATGTACTCACTTTTTATTTATTTTCTTTACTTTATGCACTCTTATATTATTTTTCTCATTACATGCACTTCATGTTCTTTGCCTAATTCATTCTATTACATTTTATTTTATAAAAAGGAGATGCCGTAAGCATCTCCTTCTGTTAACTTGAACCTTCGTGTATGCTTAAGAACAATGATTATTTAATACGTATATTCTTGATTCTGCTTAATATTAAAGAAATCACCGTAATCAATATCCACTATAGGCCTTTCAATGCCCTCAATATTCATTTTAAAACGTACAAGCTGTGTTAATACGCCTGCATAAGAAAGGTCTCCTTGCAAAAGAACGCCATAAACCTTACCGTCTTTTACAATGAATTTCTTATAATCTCTACCCCTTGTTTGAACGACTTCCTTATAGCTTTCATTTGGCTTTATGGCTACACCCAGTGAAAGTGTTGGAATCCCTATAAAGTTCATTGTATTTTTAAATGCAAAGTAATCCGTCATATAGATTTCATTACCTACCATATTATTGCCAGCTACAATGCCTTCTTTAATCGCCTTAGGCCATATTGGATTACGTCCTGTTACATCCCCAGCACCATAAATATCTCTGGTATTCGTTTCTCCCTTTGCATTGATGATTAAGCCAAAGTGATCACATTCAATACCTGCAGCCTTAATCACCTCTACATTGGCTCTAACACCTGTTGCTACAATGATGAGTTCACAAGGTAATATTTCTCCTGTATTTAAAAGTAAACCTGTCGGATTATTATTTTCATCCACTATAACCTTTTGTGCCGCTACACCTAACTTAATATTTACACCTAACTGACTAAATGCTTCATAATAACGGTCTGAAGTATAGTCATCTAATTGAAGTGGTAGGACACGTTTGCCCATTTCCACCAAACTTACCTTCACATCATAAGGCAATAATCCGCTTACAGCATCCATACCAATGAGTCCTGCACCCAATACGACGACATTTTTGATACTACCTAACTTTTCTTTTATAAAGTCTACATCTTCTATATTACGAAAGCCTACAACATGATTTGCCTCTCTTAAGCCTTCTACGGGTGGAATAAATGAATTGGCCCCTGTGGCAAGTAATAATTTATCAAAGCTTATGGTTTCTTCTTCTATTCCCCTACATGTAACCGTATGTGCTTTAGCATCAATTGCTGTGACTTCACATCCACGCTTCCAAGTGATGTCATAAGCTGTAAAGAAGTCTCCGGGATTTGCAAAGTTGAGCGCTTCTAAAGACTTTTCACCACTTAAATACTGATGCAGCATGCAGCGTGAGATAATATGCTTGTCCTTAGAAATTAAAATAACCTCGCCTTCTTTATCCATTTCTTTAATTGTTTTGGCACAGCTTATACCTGCTGCTGAACCACCTATTATGACATAACGCATTAATCTGGCACCTCCTCTAAGCTAATACATCCAGCTGGGCAATTTGCCACACATTGCGGCGTTCCAGCTTCTGTATTTCTGCAATAATCACATTTCATCACCTCATAGCTTGTCTGCACATCCATCTTTAAGACACCATAAGGACAATTCATAATACACATATAACAATGGGCGCAACGTGATTCATCATATATCACCATGCCTGTTTCATCATCTTTTCTCATAGCACCGCTCATACAGGTATACGTACATTCTGGCTTATCGCAGTGTCTACAGAAAATAGGTGCATAACGCCCCTTATCATCAATAGTAATATGCGTTCTGGTATCACCCCCACCATGAGAAACAATGCAAGCTGTCGTACAGGTGAGACACCCAATGCACTTCTCCCTTTCAATACGAATCCTAATCATGAAATCACCTTCTTTTCAATACGAACTGCTGCACTCTTAAAGGATGGCTCCTTAGAATAAGGGTCATAAACAGATGGCAGCAAATAATTGGCTTCTCGGTAATGCATCGGCGCAAAAAGTTCATCCATATTAAGCCTTCTTGAGAACTTCACTAGAAAATCTGCACTATGACCATTGGCAGAATGCAACGTAATCACATCATTTAAATCTAAATCAAGTGCCGCACCTAAGGCAGGGTGCATCTCGACATAAGCCTCTGGTACTGTAATGGCATGAACAGGTGGAATTTCTCTAGTTCTCGTCTGTGTATGCCATTGCCCTACTGTTCCTCTTCCTGTGTTAAGCATAAGTGGATATTCTTCACTGGTCTGTACAGGATTCTTATGATGTGCTTCAAAGATGAATTTTGCCTTGCCGCTTGGTGTGAAGAAGGTCCCATCACTATAAAGTCTTCTTTGATCATCTTCTAGTTTTTCACCTTTTCTAAAAGGCCACTGTACACCTCTTGACTTTGTAATCATCTCATAAGTCATCCCCGTCATATCACAAGGCATACCTTCTGAGCAAGCTTTGATTACTTCAAAAGCATCCTTAGGTGTGCGCCATTTATCTAAAAGTTTCCCCATACCCAAGGCTTCTCCGATTCCTAGATAAATATCATAATCTGTTAATTCATTTTCTTCTTTTGGTAAAACAGGTCGCATAGCAGCTACACGCCTTTCAGTATTGATTAGGCAACCTTCTTTTTTAAGACCTGAAGCAGACGGCATAATCAAATGTGCATACTTTTCTGTATCCGTATCACGGTAAATATCTTGGACAACTAAGAATTCTAGTTTCTCTGCAGCTTTTCTAAATTCATCATTATTAATCCAAGAAGATCTTGGGTTCGTACAATTTACCCATAGCCCTTTGATTTCTCCGCTATTAATCTTCTCTACAATTTGATTGTAAGGGATGCTTGGCCTCGTAGGCAGCTTTTCTTCTGGGAAATCTAAAACTTCTGCAATGCGTTTGCGGCGTATTGGGTCACTATATTCCCCACCACCATAGAAACCTGTGGTATTGCTAAAAAGTCTTGAACCCATGGCATTACACTGACCTGTTATAGAATTGGCCCCTGTACCTGGGCGACCTATATTGCCTGTCATTAAGGCTAAGTTAATAATAGCTTGTGCCGTACGTACTGCTTGATAGCTTTGATTAACCCCCATTGTCCACCAGAATGATACTTTATACTGATGCGCATGAATAAGCGCCGCAAGTTCTAACACTTGTCCTTTTGAAATACCCGTTTCATCTTCCACATCTTCTAGTGTATAATCCTTTACAAATGCTTTAAATTCCTCAAATCCTTCTGTAGACCTGGCAATATATTCTTCATCAATCCATCCCTTTTCAATGAGGACATGTGCCAAAGTATATAAAAGATATAAGTCACCCTTTGGTTTGATATTTAGCCATAAGTTTGCATTATAAGCCGTTTCAGACTTTCTTGGGTCAATCACGACAACATAAGGATTAGGATTCTTTTTCACTCTTCCCCATAAAATAGGATGTGCTACAACAGGATTAGAACCTATAAAAATAATTACTTCTGAAAGTTCTAAGTCCTTTAATGTATAAGGGGGTGCATCAAACCCAAAACTTTGTTTATGTGCTACAACAGAAGTTGCCATACATAACCTTGTATTTCCATCCCCATCCATCCCCAAAAAATTACGTCCGATATGACCTAAAAGTGCCATTTCTTCAGTCGTCAGCTGCCCTGTACTTAAAAAAGCCACACTTTCTCTGCCATATTTATCCTGTAATGCCTTGATTCTTGTTGCAAAAGTCTCAAAGGCTTCCTTCCAGCTAATCTGCTCTAGTTCACCTTTTTCATTTCTTATAAGTGGTCGTACTGGATTATCCACCTTTGTATTTTGCTTATCTAAGTTAAGGCCCTTAATACAACAAAAGCCATGATTGACTGGATAATCTTGTGTTGCATTCACCCTTTGAATATGCCCATCTTCCACGAAAAAGTCCAAATTACACCCTATAGAACAATAATTACATGTAGATTGTATAACTTCCATTCTTCTTCACCTTTCTTACTTTCTTACTTTGCTTTCTTACTTTAATGGTAAATTTCCCAATCTTTCCATGAAATATGCTTTAATATAGATTTCACATTTATAAATTTTGGTTATTCATAGTTTTTAGTCATGTGAACTCATTAAGAGAAACCTATTTACCTACATGTATATTTCAAGTTTTTAGTTGATTTCTCTATATAGATTTTTAATTCTATTCGGATGTATTTCTTTTTACAAAGCATTCCATACTAAACTTAACGCAATATTAAATTGGAGGTATATATATGTCAAATGAAACTACTTTTACAAATAGACTTGCAAAACTTCCTGTAGCTATTTTGCCCACATGCGTAGGCGCCATTACGCTGAGTAATGTTTTTGCAAATCCTTTAGGCTTTCCTTGGGTAAGACACTTTACAATATGGGTCAGTATCATCATTTGGTTTTGCTATCTACTTAAAATCATTCTTTGCTTTAATACCTGCTTAGATGAATATCAGAAAACTGTGCCTGCCAGCCTTTATGCCGGTTTCACCATGATTATGATGCTGGTAGGTGCTTATCTTTTTGATTATATGCCTTGGCTTGGTAAAGGGATTTGGCTTATTGCCATTATCATTCATGCCCTTCACATTTTGATTTTCACTTATAAAAATGTATTAAAAGGTGTCAATATCAAAACCTTCGTTCCTAGCTGGTTCGTTACTTATAATGGTATTATGGTATCTTGTGTAGTTGGTGCCCCTATGAACATGCCTGAACTTTGTTCAATTATTGTTTATTATGGTATTGCTGTTTTAATCCTCATCATGCCCTTTATGATTTATAGACTTCTTAAATTTCCTATTGAAGATGGCTTCTATCATACAAGAGCTATTGTGCTTGCACCTTCTAGCCTCTGCGTTGTAAGTTATATTAATATAATTTCAAATCCTATACCACTTGTAATTTATATTTTATATTTCATTGTCTTCTGCTGCTTAGTCTTTGTGGTCATTAATATCAAGAAGTTCTTCTCCTTTAAATTCCACCCTGGTTTTGCAGGTCTTACCTTCCCTATGGCCATAGGTATTGTGGCTTCCTTAAAAACAGGTACCTTCTTAACCACCTTAGGCTTTGCTGGCTTTGGCACTGCTATCTCGCAACTTGCTGGCTTCCAGATTTATATGACAACAGCTATTATTGCCTTTGTCCTTCATAACTTTTATGTTATGTTCTCTGCTAAAACACATTAGATTTTAATCAAAAAAAATGGCAAGACCTAAATGGTACGTTTTCTTAGGCTTTTATATAGGGGATGCGCGTATATGTATACCAAACCTATATACCTATTAGAAAACTTATTACCATTTAAGGTCTTGCCTGCATTATCAGTAACACACCTTTAAAATATAAGGAATATTAATGCCATCTTCAGCTTTAATCATTTCAACTAAAAAAATATTGTTTCAACGCTTTGATTTGTTGATATGTTTATGTTAACATGAATGACATTTGTTTACAATGTGCATTTTGTACATTTTTGAGTTACCTTTTTCATTTACTTTATACATATCAACCATCTATTTCTCTCTATTTATTTTCATTTATTCTCATTTATTTTTATTTATCTTTATTTATTCTCATTTACTTTTATTTATTTTTTAACGCTTCATTATTACGCTTCACTTTTACCAGCTCTTCTTATCCCTTTACTGCACCAGCTGCAACACCCTTAATAATATATTTCTGACAGCAGAGGTAGAATATAATAATTGGAATAATAGCAAGTACAAGCATTGCCATCATAGCCCCCATATCAATTGAACCATAACCACCTTTAAGGTACTGAATTGCAATTGGGATTGTTTTATAATCTGTACCAATAATGAGATATGGCAGTAAGTAGTCATTCCAAATCCACATGGCATTTAAAATAGCGACTGTAATCATAATAGGTTTAAGCATTGGGAGTACTACTTTAAAGAAAGTCTGTACTGGTGTACCGCCATCTATTAAGGCTGCCTCCTCAACTTCAATAGGAACAGACTTTACAAAGCCACAGAACATGAAAGCTGAAAGCCCCGCACCGAAACCTAGGTAAATAAAGATAATACCAATTGGATTATCAAGTCTTAATGTATTTGCCACCTTGGTTAAAGTAAACATAACCATTTGGAAAGGTACAATCATAGAAAAAGCAAAAAGATAATAAAGTCCCTTTGAAAATTTACTATTAACCCTTGTAATATACCAAGCTGTCATAGCTGTTAAGAGAACAATAACGGCTACAGAAAACACGGTAATAAAAAGGCTATAGCCAAAAGCATTTAAAAAGCCAGTTTTTGTAAGCCCCGTAATGTAATTGGAAATCCCTGCGAAGGTATCCGCTGTTGGCATTTTAAATGGTGTATCACTAATATAAAGCTTACCTTTAAAGGAGTTCATCAAAACAATTAAAATAGGCATTAAAAATAAAATACTTAAAATCAAAGTGAATACAAATAATGCCCATTCTCCGATTTTTTTTGTGCTTTTATTCATTATTGCTCAACCTCCTTACCTCTTGTAATCAATAACTGCGGTAATGTAATGAGGGCAACCAAGATAAAGAAGATTACAGCTTTTGCCTGACCGACACCTTCCCAGCCCACTTTACCATAGAAGGTATTATAAATATCTAAGGCTAGCATAGACGTTCTGTTGGCAGGGTCACCAGCCGTTAAAGCTAAGTTTTGATCGAATAATTTAAAAGCATTTGAAACTGTTAAGAACATACAAATCGTAATAGATGGCATAACAAGTGGAATAGTAATACTTCTTAAAATACGTCCTGGTGTTGCACCATCAATCTTAGCAGCTTCAATTAATGTATCGGGTACACTTTGAATACCTGCTATGTAGATAATCATCATATAACCAATCATCTGCCAGTTCATTAAAATGATAAGTCCCCAGAAACCATATGAAGGACTAAATGTTAATGTTACTGACCATTTTTGTAAAAATCCATTAAGAATAAGCTTCCATATATAACCAAGTACAATACCACCAATTAAGTTCGGCATAAAGAAGATTGTACGGAATAAATTGGTGCCTTTGAACCCTTTGGTAAGTAGCAATGCTAAGGCAAAAGCAAAAATATTAATTGAAAGAACAGATACAATAGCAAATCTAGCTGTGAACCAAAGTGCGCTTAAAAAGTCTTTGTTTGAAAAAGCTTTTACATAGTTACTAAGTCCTACCCACTGTGCATCTACAACAGTCGTAAATTTTGTAAATGAAAGACCACAACCTAATACAAATGGAATAATAAAGGCTACAGTAAATGCAATAAGTGTCGGTAAGACAAACAGCGGAAAATACCTTTTTAAAATCTTCTCCATAATTGTCCCCCTCCTAGGCAAAAAATTTAAAAAAGAGTGAGCCAGTGGCTTTTGCCTGACCCACTCATTTATAAAATAAATTAGGATTGCATGCGATAATTATTCAGCCTTATTAGCTACTTCACTTGCCCATGCATCTTTAACGGCTGTTTCTACAGCTGTCCAGTCTTCTTGACCTTGTGCATAAGAAACAAGTTGATCACCAAATGTGTTCTTAAAGTCTTCACTTGGGAAGCAGCTAAATGTCCATGGTACTGTTTTAATACCATCTTTGCTCATCCAATTTAATACTTCTTTTGCAAGTGGATCAGCAGGTTTTTCTGCATCTGTAAAAGTATTAAATGGTGCAATGAAACCTAAATCTTTTGTGACATAAGCTTTACCTGTATCACTTGAGAAGAGCCATTCAAGGAAAGCAATTGAAGCTTCTTGTGATTCTTTTGAAGCCTTCGCGTTGATTGAGAAGTAGTTTTCTGTACCAATGCATAAGCCTTGTGATTCTTCACCTGGCATACCTGTGTAAATAGGTAAGAATTTAATGTTGTCTTCAGTAACTGTGTTACCTTCTACACCACTAATTTGTGACCATGCCCAGTTACCATTTTGAACCATTGCTACTTTACCAAGTGCAAATTCAGACATAGAATCATCTACAGATTTACCACTAAGCATTGCAGGTGCTGTACAAGAGTTATTAATATATAAATCAAAGATATTCTTATAATTCTCGCCGTATTTGAAATCAATTGTTTCAGCTGCAAGACCAGCTAAAATAGAGTTATCATAATTTGTGTCTTCAGAGAACTCATAGTATAAAGGTACATTTACAAGATGTGTCTGCCAGCGCCATTGTTCACCAGCACCAAGAGATGTTGATGCGAATACACCTTCAATGCCTAATGCATCTTTATTAGCTGTCATATCTTCTACAACCTTTGATAAGGTATCAAAATTATTAACTTGATCCATGCTTGAAACATCTACTGCTTTGTTAGGCAGTGCAAAGTATTTTTGCATAATTGCATCATTGTAAATAATACCATAACCTTCTTCAACATATGGGATACCATAAACGCCATCACCACTTGTTACCGCAAGGCTTGGGTCTGATAAGTAACTATAAAGTTTTGTATCTTTTAAGTCTGCACAGTAATCTTTCCAATTTTGATAACCAACTGGACCATTGATTTGGAAAATTGTTGGAGGTGCTGACTTCGCCATTTCAGACTTAAGTGTGGTTTCGTATGTACCACTGGCAGCAGTTACAACTTTAACTTTAACACCTGTTTCCTTTTCATAATCTGCAACAACTTTATCATAAATTTCTGCAATTTCAGGTTTAAAATTCAAGAAGTAAATTTCACCAGTTCCTGTGCTTGCACTGCTACTAGCTGTGCCACCCTCTGTAGCAGTTGTACCACCGCCACAACCAGCTAACATGCTCATTGCTACTGCACTACCTAATACTGCACTAAATATACGTTTCATTTTCATGAAAATTCCCCTCTCTGCCTATTAATTTTAAAAAGTTTAAGTTGTCATTTAGCCTGTTTTATCAGACGTTGGAAACGTTTCTAAATGATACCTAAAAAATATGTCTCCTTCTTGACACCTTATCCTTTTGTCTATTTGTATGATGTATAGCTTGTCTTTTATTAATTATTTTGCATAATTTTTATAAATTTTTTATCCTTGTTTCCTTAATGCCTTTGCTTCCCTCCTTCTGTTCTAGAAACTTAATACCGGTATCGTTTCCAAAACATAGTGAAAAAAATAATCATTGCTATAGCTGGTAGAAAATATTTTTCATTTATTAAAATATATGATATATTCTTTCATCTAAAAAGTCAATAAATTTTATAATATTTAATTTTTTATTGTGATTTTTATACATACAAATAAAGCGATTTCAAAGGGCAAAGCCTTTTAAAATCGCTTTTAATCATTTCTTTTCCTGATAAATTTTATAAATGTAGTATAAGTTAACAAATATAATAAAGGCATTAACTATAGCTACTGGATAAGCCCCTACTGAAAAACCATAAATTACAAACAATATACAGCCAATTGTATTAATAACTCTAAGTTTTACAATAGAAGTCATTATAAGTGAAATAGCAATCATTACTGATGCTGCATAGCCTACCCATTCAATTAATGGTATATTCAACATATTCCTCATCCTATCTTTCTAGTTATAATCAAGTCTTTATTATTATACCACATTCTTTCTTTTTTATTTACAGCAACTTCACATATCTTCCATTTCTACCCTTTTGTTTTAAACCATTTCATTGCCACTTGGCATCGTTGCTGCAACACGTTCTTCTTGTGTCATTGCCGCAAGTTTTTTAATCTCTGCCATATCTAAACCTAAGCAATCAGCGATAAGCGTTCCCATTGTTTCATCTGCCTTATAAAACAAGGCTGTCTGACGATATTGAAGTGCGGGATAAGCCTTCCCTAAACTTTCACATACGTTATAAACAAAATGCGCCTTACCATCATCATCTAGGTGGTCTCTAAAGAACTCTCCAGGCTGTACATAATCGATGTCTGATGAATCAATGACATGACGCGTAATTTCACCTTCAACAGGTACAGGTGGTGGCGCAGCCTTTGGTGTTACTGCCACATTCGCAAATGAACTTGGATAATAATTCGGTGCATTTCCCATATTGCCATCCACTTGCATATCCCCATCTCTTTGTGTGGTATACATCTTATTAAGTGGCTTATTGATAGGGATAAGGTCCGCATTAGCCCCTAAACGATAACGATGGGCATCTGTATACGCCATAAGTCTTGCCTGCAATAGCTTATCAGGTGAGGTCCAAATGCCAGGCACAAAATGACTTGGTGCAAAAGCTACTTGCTCTACCTCTGCAAAGAAATTCTCAGGATTCTTATTTAATACCAACTTACCTAATGGAATCAGTGGATAATCAGACTCATACCAAGTCTTTGTCACATCAAAGGGATCTACTTTATAGGTGGCTGCATCTTCTGGTGGCATAATCTGTACATAGACGCTCCATGAAGGATAGTCCCCTCTTTCAATGGCATCATATAAATCTTGCACTGCATAGTCAGGATTTTCACCTGCCATGGCTTCGGCTTCAGCCCCTGTGAAGTTTTTCACACCTTGATCTGTTAAAAAATGATATTTAACCCATACATGATCGCCATTTTCGTTATACCACATAAACGTATGACTACCAAATCCATCCATATGTCTAAATCCCATAGGCGTGCCTAAATTAGAAAATAGTCGCATCACTTGATGCAGTGATTCTGGCGTGAGTGACAAAAAATCCCAAAACATATTAGGATCTTTTAAATTCGTCTGAGGATTTCTTTTTTGCGTATGAATAAAGTCTGGGAATTTAATGCCATCACGGATAAAAAATATTGGCGTATTGTTACCTACTAAATCATAGTTGCCATCCTCTGTATAAAATTTCATAGCAAATCCCCTTGGGTCCCTTGCCGTATCCGCTGAGCCCTTTTCGCCACCAACTGTAGAAAATCGCATAAATACAGGGGTTTTCTTACCCACTTGATTTAGAAATTTAGCCTTAGTATATTTGGTCAAGTCATTAGTTACTTCAAAATAGCCATGTGCGCCGCCGCCTTTGGCATGTACCACACGTTCTGGGATACGTTCTCTATTAAAGTGTGATAACTTCTCCTGCAAGTAGGCATCTGCTAATACGGTATAGCCTACTTTCTTACCAGTGGTCATAGATGCCAGGTCACTTGTAACAGGCAATCCCACTGTATTTGTTAATACCTTTGCTTTATCCATTCTTGTTTTATCTGTATCTTCAGGCATGTCATACCTCCAATACGCATCAATTAATACTTATTTATCTTATGATAGAGGCGTTGTACATTATAACAACTTAAAAGGGAGAATTGCGAAATCGGTCGCTTTAAAAATACAAAAGGAGTCTCGCAATACTGTCTAGTAGTATCACGACACTCCTTTCCACTTTAATGAATCAAATTTAATTTATTATTTAATTTATTAAAGAATAGGTTTTATAATTCCTACAAGTTTTCCCATCACCCTAAAATCACCATCTTCAATGACGATTGGGCGATATTTAGGATTTTCACTGACAAGAAGGACATGGTCTTCTTCCTGTACAATGCGTTTAAGCGTTGTTGCACCGTTGTAATAAACAGCTGCAATCTCATTATTATTAACTGCTCCAGCTTGAATCACGACAAAGTCACCGTCATCAATATTGGCTTCAATCATACTATCCCCTTGTACATGCAGCATATACGTATTGCGTTTATGATGTAAAAGTTCACTTGGAATCTCGAAACTTTCGCTCCCTTCCTCTACGACCTCAATAGGCGCACCTGCTGCAATATCTGATGAATAAAGTGGTAAAGCTTCCACATCTTCCTGCTTCACTTCATCAATATAAGTTTCACCCGCACTTGTATCTTTTTGGAAAATCGTTTCTATTCCTGTCACCTTATTGACATATTTGTAAGTTTCCACATACCAAGGCAATTTGCTTTGTGACTGGTCTGGCAACTTATGTGTGATGTTCCCTAATAAATTCATTTGATTTGGCATCACTTCTGTATCTTGTAAAGCTTTTGCCGTATTCATTTCACCTTTTTTACGTGGTTTTACTGCTTGTTTTTCTGTGGCTGCTTTTTGTGTCATTTCTGCCATGAATATTTCAAGTGGTGTAAGGGCTACCTCCAACATTTTTTTCTTAAGTCCACTTTTCTTAGACGCCTTAGCTCTTAGATTTCTAATGCGACCTGTCATATCAAAGCCTATTTGCTTAAACGTCTGACCTCTCTTAAGCCAAGCCAGACGACTTTCACAAGGCTTTTTATCCATTAAAAATAATAGCTCACCTTGTTGATACAATGCTTTAATCACTTGAAGCTGCACCTTCGTTAACATTTTGGCATCATCAACGATGATGTGGGCATACCCTTCACTAAGTACTGATAAACTTGTAAGTTTATTTAAAACCTTCGCTTGTAATGCTAACTTTAAGACTTTGTTTTCCTTACTTAAGCTAAGTGTCACAGCTTCCTTCACTGCCCAAAGGGCAAGTCGCCCTTTACCACCTTTAGGAAGTTTAATCATGCACCCTTTACGATCCGCTCTGCTATAGGCTTCTAAAGTCTCATATCCACAACTATTTATCCAATTTAATTCATCACAAATAAAAGCCATACCCGCTTCATTTAAAAATTTCACTCTTGGATATTGCTTCTTCACATCACTTAATACTGCGTTTAAAGTTTCAACTGGAATCTCATCTAAAATTTCAGCTGTAAGTGGGCCAAATAACTTTTCATACCACTGTATCATAAGGGCATCAATGCTTAAAATATCAACCTTCACACCTTCGCCTTCAAATAGACTCATGGTCTGCATATTATATTCTGATTCAAAAAGTGACTGCGCTGCCTGACACTTTGCCTCACTTACTGCAACAAACGCAATACGCTCATTTTGCTGACATTTATGGTTTGCTAAATAAAGCATACGTCCGATCCCCATAACTGTCTTGCCAGCAGCCTTTTCACCTCTTATAACTGCTTGTCCTATATTCTTTTGTGTCACGAATCTTTGTTGCGTTTTTGTTAACTTAAGCATTTTTACCTCCTTATGTAATGATATAGATTATCCTATTGCCGCTCCTATAGATTGAGTGTGTTTCTCTATATTTCATATCTTATTATTATACAAATTTCTCGCCCTACTTGCAAGAAAGGTTTTCCTTAAAAAGTCCATTTCTACAAATAAATCTGTCTCACACCACATATACTTTAATAATATTTATTGCTTCACCCATTCTTATTTTAAGACTTTATAATGAGGGGGAGAATCTATGCATACACTAACTTTACCTACATACGAAGATTATCTAAATGCACGTTTAAATATTATCAAAGAACGTCATCTCATCTGCCAAGAAATCTACAAGGCACAAAATGACTATGATTACTGGACTTACAATTACCTCTACTATCTCTATAGCCTCAACGCAGAATCCCTCAATCACCTACGCACACTCTTTCATGATACCACCATCTTCCGCCTAGACTTTTATGACCTATTAACCTGCGGCTGTCTCAAACTCTGCATCAAAATCATCAACGCTCACAGCATCCCAAAAGACCGTCAACCACGGACCATGCGTGCCTTCGGCATCAATCATCCCGATAAAACCATGATTTTCATCCCCAACTTCTCACTGCCTGTCGTTACGCCAACTCAGCTGCCACCTGCCTTTGAAAAGGTGGAGAATTGGTTAAATGAACTCATTGAAAAAGAAGAGGAACTGACACATACTTATGAAGAAATTTAAATATATCACGCAAAATAGAGGCGTTCCACAAACTAGAACGCCTCTATTTTGATGCAAAAGATTCAGCTGCTAATGCTTTTTCAAATTCTCTCATTAATTCTTTATTAGGGATTTTTAAGTAACCATCATGGTATGCTAGAAATCCTAATATAATCATGGCTGAATAGATTTCTTCCTTATTTCTTGGTGCACCTTGTCCTGCACGATATTCCTCGTCAATCACAAGATCCAGTTCATATCCAGCTACCATATTAATTACATCTTCACGTACAGCCATTGTATTGTACTTCAGATACTGAGCAACCTCATCCATAGCACCTGTATTGGTCCAGTAGCTGATACACTTGCCATTTTAAAGCGCCTTCACCACTAATCAGGGATTATAAATTCTTTCGCCAACCTCATTCATATAACCATTATACCAATGACTGATTTCCTCAAAAGAAACCTTATGCTGTTTTTGCAAAGTTCTCCCACTTCCTCTTCTGTGAATCCAAAATACTCACCATATAACATATCATTTAACATTGTATATTCATCAAACATATTGAGTGCTGAAGTGCTCGAATGTTTTTTAATAGGCAATACGCCTGTCATATAAGCCAATGCCACATAAGGCTGGTCTTTTAAAAGATTTCTTAAAAACTCTAAAAACTCATTTTGATGGGTTACAAAAAGCTTATTATTAAAGATATAATCCCATTCATCAATAATAAATACAAACTTATCATTTGTATCCGTAAACATATCGCTAATCGAATAATAACGCTCTGGGTCAAGGTAAGGATTGGATAGGTTACAATTAACTAGACAGTTTTTTTAAGGTCATGTAAAATAACATCA
>DYCF01000021.1 GCA_019418225.1 Clostridiales bacterium
AGTCAATTCTACTTATTATCTAGGAAAGTAGAACTTTCCTAGATAATAAAAAAAGCAGGAATTATAAGTAATATAATTCCTACTTTATAAAAATACAATAGCCTCTGGCAAATAATAAGATTTAATTTCTTCTAATTCCCAATAAACATAAAATAACTTTCTCTTAATCGTCGCATGTATTAAGTCTCCTGGCTTTAAATCTTTATATATAGGATACTCCAGTAGAAGTTTATACTCTTTATTTTGTCTTGATTTGGTAAGTGTAACTTGCCCGCCTTCTTTGCATTCCACCACCTTAAAAATGGCTTGTTCATAAGTTGTGGCAAGTTCTTGATAACCACCTTTGTTTTTTCTCTGACGGTATCTACTCAAATCTATTACTATGGGGTCTACTGCTATAACAGGGTCCTTCGTTAAACTTGATAACTTGTTTCTTACCTTATATAACCGCATGTATTCCTCGCCATATAATTCTAGAATTGTAGGCGTCTCTTGTTGCTTGTCTTTATTTACTTCTTCAGTATTATTAGTATCTGGTAGCGCCTTATCTAGTGGTGCATTGGCCTTATCATTCATTAATTCGGACCTATTTGCCGCAATATAATTATAAATATCATGTATTGTATAAATGACTTGGTATGCTTGAACCTCACTTAAGTATCTCTTATTTCTAGGAATCCAATATAATACTAGCTTGCTCAATGTCTCACGCCCCAGATATTTCTCTTCTACATCTAGTCCGCTACTTGTAATATATTCTTTAAATAGTTCAATGCCAAGCTTTTGTAGTGAGTAAATATATGGGTTCTTTTTTATCTCTTGTGTATATAAATTAACACGATCTAATATGTGCATATACTCCTCCATCTATATGATATTTATCATTGGTAGTTATAGTTTATACATATTAGTCATGTTTTATACCTTTATTTGGTAAATCACAAAAAAATACTCTATATATTAATATATATAGAGCAAAAGGGATTGATATGTTATACTTACGTCATTGTTGGATATAAATTGTTATCCACACCTATATCCACATTTATATTAACATATACACATATCCATGTCAATAGTTTTTCCTTTGTTACAACAAGCTTTTTATCATTTTTATTCTCCTTTATCCACAATTTGTTTATATCTTTTTATCCACCGTTTTTCAAGTTATCCTTAGCTTATCCACACTTTTACACCACTTTATCAACATGCCAAGGATAACTTATTTATATAACCGCATTCACTACATAAAGTGTCATCACGCCAGGAACGCCTAATACGCCTGCACACCCCATAGTAAGCCAATTAAAACCTATAGCATATTGCGGTATAAGCCAATTTATCATAAACATTAATATAACGCCTAACAATATCCTCTCAATAAGCTTACATATAAAATCACGACATAAAAACCACACCAGTAATACTATACCAATACTAACTCCTGCAATCATTATCACTTGTATATCCATTTACTCCCCCTCTTTCTTCATAACTGGTACCTTACATCAATATGTCCTTCTTTTATAATTCATGCCTTATTCTTCATTTTGATAATATAATTTCTTTAATTTCTTTATGAGATAATTATGCTTCACCATACTCGCTTTATATGCATAGGTATAATAATCGATAAGATCTGGTTCTACCACTACTTGGAATTGATTAAATGCTGCTGCCATTTCTTCTTGCGCTCTATTTAGTTCTTCTTGTAATAATTCTTTCTCTTTTTCAATCAGCCTTTGTTCTTCTTGCATAAAATTCCCTCCTTTTTTAGAAGTATACCCTAAAGCCCTAACCCTCTATACATTTTTTCTATTAATACATAGTATATTCATGAACATTTAGAAAAATAACAACCGATGTCCAAAAAAATAGGATACTGCACCATTTTTAGTGCAATATCCTATTTCACTGACTACTTATTAACTTTTCATTAGGCATTTAAAAGTTGTAATACTTGTTGTGGACGTTGATTAGCTTGAGCAAGCATGGCATTTGCTGCTTGTGTAATAACATTATATTGTGTATACGCTGTCATTTCTTCTGCCATATCTGCATCTTGAATACGTGATAAAGCTGCAACCATGTTTTCTTCACTTACACCTAGATTTGTAGCTGTATGCTCCAGACGATTTTGATAAGCCCCTAAATGACCTCTAATAGTGGCTGTTTGCTTGATTGCTTCTTCTACTCTGCTTTGCGCATCGCCATCTTCTATTTTTAATCCATTAATCTGATCTGTTGTTTGATATAAATTAATAGCTGCCCCATCTACCACTAAGTTCTCATCTTGATCAGCACCTATATGCAACATAATATTTCCATTGCTATTTAAAATCTTTTGGCCGTTAAAGTTTGTCTTATTTTTAATTGAATTAATTTCTTCAACTAAAGTATCTATCTCCATTTGAATATTAGCCTTATCTACATCATCGTATGTACCGCTTCCCCCTTGTGTTACAAGTTCTTTCATACGAACAAGCATATCACTTACTTCATTTAATGCACCTTCTGCCGTCTGAATCATAGAAATGCCGTCCATAACATTTCTATTAGCTTGATTTAACCCTTTACTTTGTGTATCTAACTTGTTAGCAATAGCAAGCCCCGCTGCATTGTCTTTAGCTGAATTAATTTTAAGGCCTGATGATAAGCGCTCCATAGATTTTGATGCTGCATTTTCTGCCTTGTTTAATGCATTAATTGTAACAAGCGCTGGCATATTTTGACGAATTTTCATTTTAACACTTCCCTTTATATATAATTTTATTAAGCTTCAAAGCCTCTATTATTACTTCCTAAGCTTATTTCATTTAAATTTCCTTTACCATAAGTCATTCCTGCATAAATAACTTCTGCATTTTGAATACTTGGTGTTCCTGCTTTTCCTTGTTGCATTTCTTCTTGTTTAACTGCTTCCTTAAAACCTACATATATTTTTTCTATAAGCCTATAAGCTTCCTCTAACTTATGTAAATCCTTACTTTGAATAAGCAAACCTTGTACATATACATAAATTCTAAACAAGTCCCTAGAAATAGCCACATTAAAATCTAAATCTCCTGCTAGCATCTGTACGATATCAATAGCTTTTTTAGCCTCAATTTTTCGCTCTTGTCCTTCTTTTTGTCTTGCTAGCTCTATCTTCTCCAGAAGCAGCTCATATGTAATACAAAGTAATTGTCCTCTTGTGGCATTTACCACATTAGATACTGTAATCATCATTTTCGCTCCTATCCACTTCTTCGAAGTACCCTACAAATTGCTTTACTATATTTAATATATCGTCTTTAGGTCTTTTTTTATTAGCCTTTGTTTCTTCAAACTCTTGCTTTTTCTCATTTTCTTTCATCATACTTACTTCCATCCCCCAAACTTTTAAACCACTTCTTCAAATAAACTATCACCTTTTTTCATAACCTGTACTGGGGCACTACTTATATTTGCCTCTTTAGCTACATCATATTCACTTTTATAAATACTGTATCCAAGCTGTTCTATTAAATTTTTAAGATATTCTCCACTTTGCTTAAGCTTATCAGTAGCCACTTCATCTTCACCTTGCACCTTGTAACTTATACCACTATCTTTCATCTCCACATAGGCTGTTACTGTCCCTAAATTTTTCGTTTCATAGCTTATAATAGCCTTAAGGCTATTTTCCTTCTCTGAAGCTGACTTACCATCCTTCTGAATATAGAGATTGATTAATTTTTGCTCACCATTTACAACAAAAGGTATTTGATATAACCCCTCTTGCTGAATTAATTGCTTTTGCGTATGTGCAACTTCTTCCATTTGCTTGTAACTTCTATATCCCACAAAATCTCCTGTTGTTACAGCTAATTCCTTCTCAGCCTTCGCCTTTGCTTCTAAAGCTTCAAGTTGTGCCTCTAACTCCTCTAGATGCTCTGGTAATTCCTCTTTTAGTAACTGATGTTCCTCTAAAACCTGTGCATATAAATTAGGATTCTCATTAATTTTATCCATCCAATAAATATTGGACACTGTAAGTGGCACATTATTTTTCATCATATTTTCTATCACTTCTGGTTTTACACCCTTAATATACTCAAGCTTTTCTAAAAAGCTCTCTGGCAGTGTAGACATTCCTTCAAACTGACCCATTTGTGATTTAAACTGCTCCTTTATAAATGGATATAAGACAGCATTTATTTTTTGCATCTTATTTTCATAATCATCACCTAGTTCAAGTTCTATTTGTTCTAAAGACTGTGTAATTTCTACTGCCTTAGCATTTTCAAGGTGGCCTGCTTCAATCATACTTTTAGCCGTTTTAGCTTCACTACGACTGCTCACTTCTCCAAAACTATCATCCACTGTAACAGCGACGTGATTTGTTTTGCCTTTACTAGAAATATATTTCGTTGCTTCTTGTAAATGTTCAACTGTAAGCGATAAGTTATTTTTATATAGATAACCAATAACTTCTTCACGATTTACATCCACTGCCTGCATAATACGATATAAACCAAGCATCGTTTCTTTTTGCGCTTCATTTAACATACCTTGTTCTTCTAATGCCACAATAGACTCCGCTACACTTCCTTTAAGCTCTGCGATTTTCTGTGCACTCATCCACTCTAAAATATTATCTACTGTTGCTTTGTAAGGATTTAATCCTTCCTTAATAAATTTAGCTGCAACTGCAGGTGTAAGATCTTCTAAAAAGGTATTCATTTTCGTCGTAATCTGTAATACACTTTCAATCTGCTGCGGTGTAACTTCTAATCCATTTGTAATAAGCGCCTTAGCTGCTGCCACTGTTTCTTCACTCACTTCTATACCTTGTCCTTGAAGTACCTTTTCAATTTGATTCTCTACCGTTTTAATTGTTTCACCAAAACGTTTTTCTGCCACACTTTCATTTTCACCATATGTAGCAAGTGCATTATTTATCTGTTCAAGTGTAATATTCTCATCACTTTGAACTTCTAAATTAATAACTTCATTAAAGTGATCCATCATAAGCGCCTTAGTATCCATTACATTTCTAATAATACTTTTATTCTCGTTTGTAACTTCTACCTCATATGTTTTTAAAGTGTCTTCAATCTTTTCATCTTGTACTGCAAGCATCTCCTGAACAACATCATTTAACTTGGAACTTTCAAGAGGCATCTTATCACTAATCTTCTGCGCTGCTTCCACAGTAAGTTTTGCGCGAATCTGATCAATTTGCCCTTTAATTTCTTCTACTTCTTGAATACTTACTTCTTCCCCTACAGCTTTAGCCATATTTTCATTACTGCCTTCTAAAGCCGCCTTCGTATTTTTATACATTACCTCTTTAAGATTTTTGATATTAACTGTTTTTCCTTCTTCTAAAACTTCTTTAATATCTTCTTCTGTTACTTTGGCTAGGTCATCTTTTAAACTTTTAATACCGTCATAGTCATAGACAATCTTACCATCTTTTAACAACAAGCGGTCACCTATAGGCTTTCCACCCTGAAGTTCTTCGATTCTTTTCTCGTTTTCTACAAAGGCATCTAAAGAATCTACTGCAGTCTGAATATTATCTAGTCGTTTTACACTCTCTACATTCACATCCATCCCATGACTTAACAGCATCTTTGCCGCCCAGCTATTTTGTTCATTATTTTCAAGCCCATTCATTTTTAAAACATTAGCTACATCAGAATCTTTAAATACAAGGTTGTTTTTCTTGTAATTTCCTTTAAAATTACTTTCATACAAACTATTGATTGTAATGTCCTTTTGACTTGTCAAGGCAGATAAATACATATTATCTGTTCCATTCTTAATGGTCTCAACCTTTTCATTTAGTGCTTCTTCTTCATCCTCACTTAGCGCCCTACTAGTCCCTTTTGCTCTACACTCCATCATATAACCGCTATAATCTTCCATATAAAGCTGTTCTAAATCAAATCCCTTGTTTTTAAGCTTGTACACCTCTTCTTTTTCTAAATCAAATTTCTCTTGAAGGCCCTTTAAAAGTTTTTCATCTACACCTTCTACATCTTCTTCAGAATATGTACATCCTTCAATTGCTACTAGTAATTCCTTTATATCAAACTTACTCGCCTGAACATTTTTAGTACTATTAATTTCTTTATTTTCCCCTGCACTACTCGCCATAAAACTCCCATAGGCACCATACACACCTTGTTTCACCGCATCAATCATTTCATCACCTCTTGCTTCTTCTAACGTTTTTTCTATATACTATGTCGACCGCCTCCCTCATTTTCTTTATACTCCCCTTGATATACAATCATTTCCTTATATAAAATAAAAAGAATATAAAATAAAAAGAAGCTGTTATGAAACTACTCAAATAGTTTCATAACAGCTTCCTTTTGATACTCTCTTTTATTCTTCTATCTTCACAATTTTTAAATTCATAATGCCATTTTCAGCAATTTCTTCTTCATATTGTTCTTCCCATTTAAGCTGCATTTCTCTAAGCGCACCTGGTGAAACATTTTGATCTACATCGCCCGCATAGTTAAGCGCATCACGTCGTGCTAAACGCATTACTAACTCATCCCAAAATACAGATGTATCATATTCATCAATATATTCATTAAACTCATCTTCTTCATATTCATGAGTCGGCATATATTCTTCAAATTCTCCATCATACTCTATTAAATCATCTAAACCATATTCTTTAGCCATAGCAAATATTTGTTGTTCCATATCTGAATATCTCTGAACGCGTTCTTCTTTACTTTTTGGCCCATTAATTAATAAATTACCTGCATAGACCAAATCCATAAGTGTTTTAAACTCTTCTTTTGTGCATTCAATTTTCATCGATTAATCCTCCATATCTTACTGCCTTTAATTCTTCTTTAGTCTACACGCTACTTTTCCTCTTGTCTAGCTCGCCCTAAATATAAAATGCAAAAAAATTGCCATTAGCCATATGCTAACAGCAATCTTCTTTACATTTCTCTTCTGCCTTCAAGCGCTCTAGAAAGTGTGATTTCATCTACATATTCTAAGTCGCCACCTACTGGTACGCCATGTGCAATACGTGTTGTTTTAACACCTAGCGGTTTAAGAAGCTTACTAATATACATTGCTGTTGCTTCCCCTTCTATGTTAGGGTTTGTAGCAATAATAACTTCTTCAACTTCTTCTTTGCCAATACGTTCTAAAAGCTCTTTAATTTTAATATCACTAGGACCTACACCCATCATAGGTGAAATTGCACCATGTAAAATGTGATAAAGTCCTTTATACTCTTTAGTTTTTTCATAGGCCGCCATATCCCTTGAATCTTCAACAACCATAATTTGATGATTTGCTCTTTGAGGATCTTTACATATAGGACATAGTTTATCGTCTGTAATTGTACAACATCTCTCACAGTAGCTAATATTTTTCTTAGCTTCTACAAGTGTATTCGCCAATCTTTCGACCTTTTCTTGAGGTAAACTAATAATATGGAAAGCAAGTCTCTGTGCCGATTTAGCACCTATCCCTGGTAATCTTGAAAGCTCATCAATAAGAGCTATCATCTTATCTCCATAGTATCCAGCCACTAGAATAATCCTCCTGTTGGAAGACCTCCTGTAAGTCTACCCATTTCCTTTTGAGTAAGTTCATCTGCTTGACGAACTGCTTCATTTACAGCAACTAGAACTAAATCTTCTAATGTTTCAACATCATCTGGATCTACTACTTCTGGTTTGATTTTGATAGATTTAATTTCTTTTTTACCTGTAATCACAACTTCTACCATACCGCCACCAGCTGTAGCTGTAAGTTCTTTTGTTTCTAAAGCAGCTTGTGCTTCTTCCATTTGTTTTTGCATTTTTTGTGCTTGTTTCATAAGTTGTTGCATATTAGGCATGCCACCGAAATTTTTCATAATTCATCCTCCTAGTTTTTAAGCATAGATTAACTTATGCTTAATGCTTATCAGTACTATTTATTATACTTATTCTTATTAATAATACAACATTTTACCCTTGAACTTCGATATTAAAATTAATTTTTGACTCAATATTTTTTAAAACTTGCGAAATACTCTTAACTTCTGTCGTTGGACTTGGGCTTGAACCATACGTTTCTATACATTTATTGGCATATTCCTCTGCTGGCATAAGACGTACTTTAACTTCTTTTCCTGCAAAATCACAAATTGCCTTTTCCATTTTTTCAAAGCTTTTCTTAACACCAAACTCCATACTATGTTTATAGACAATATACAAAATATCATCTTCAATATAGCCCGCTTCTGTCGTAGCATAAACCGTCTTAAGCGTAGTTTGATTATCTAATGAATTAAGTACCTCTGGCCATCTTGCCACAAGCTCCTTGATATCCTCCGGAACTGCCTTAGGAAGTCTCGTAGGTACAACTTCTTTTTGTGGTACTTGTTGAATCACCTGTTGTGGCGCCGCAGCTGGAATACCTTGTGACATAAGTTTTTCAAGTTTCTGCTCTAGCATCTGCATTTTTGTCATCATGCTCTCTGGAGAATCATCCATTTGCACTTCACATAGCTTGAGCACTGCTACTTCTAGTAAAACTCTAGGTGAAATAGCCGTTCTAAGTTCATACTCCAATGTACCAAACTGCTTGATATATCGCATAATCTCATTTGTATTAATTTTCTCTGCTTGTTGCTTTAAAGCTGTTATATATTCATTACTATAATCCAGTACCTCTTCAGAATTATTAGTTGTCTTTGCAACTAAAAGGTTTCGACTATGTTCTAGTAAATCACTTGCAAACTGCCTAATGCTACGCCCTTGCCTATTTACCTCACCACAAAGCGCCAATACCTTGGCTGCATCTTGCTCACCAATGGCATTAATCATATTAAATAGTATGCTACTATCTACTGCACCTACAAGATATAACACCTTCTCCATAGTAATCGTTTCACCAAAATAAAACGAAATACTTTGTTCGAGTATACTCAGCGCATCACGCATCCCGCCATCTGCAATTCTAGCAATATAAGCAAGTGCCTTTTCTTCAATATCAATATTCTCTTTTTCCATGTAACTTCTTAAACAAGTTTCTATCTCTTTAGCAGAAATACGTTTAAAGTCAAAACGCTGACAACGTGAGAGAATAGTTACGGGTATCTTTTGCGGATCTGTCGTTGCTAATATAAAAATAACATGAGCTGGTGGTTCTTCTAATGTTTTTAAAAGTGCATTAAAAGCACCAATAGAAAGCATATGCACCTCATCAATGATATACACCTTATACTTTCCTACTGCTGGTGTATACTTCACCTCTTCATTTATTTCACGAATATTATCTACACCGTTATGTGATGCAGCATCCATTTCTATAATATTAATCCCTGTACCATCTTGTACCCTTTTGCAGGTCTCACACTGGCCACAAGCTGAACCATTAACAGGCGACTCACAGTTAACAGCTCTTGCAAATATTTTTGCAATAGAAGTTTTACCTGTTCCTCTGCTTCCTGTAAATAAGTAGGCATGAGCCACACGATGCGAATTTATTTGATTTTTTAACGTTCTTACAATATGTTCTTGTCCCACAACATCATCAAAAGTCTGTGGTCTATACTTTCTATATAATGCTAAGTAACTCATGTTTTCCCCTTTCTAGAAAGCATTCTTGCCTTCTTTAATAAATAATCACTATCTTTTATTATACCACATTTTTATTATTTCTAACACTTTGCATTTCTGTATTTCCAATTCATAACTTCTATGTACTATATATCACGTGTCACACTTTAATATAAAATCCATTAATATTTTTTTGTAAAATCCCTACTTGTTTTGTAATAATTTGCCGATAATGTAAAAGGAGATATTATCATCTATATAGGGGGAATTATGTCAGTAAATTCAATTATTACTCGTAGTACAAAAGAATCAGATAATTTAGTCCTTAATGCATTTAAGTTAGGTACTATTTTACTTCTGGTCAACATTATTTATCTATTTATTCATCGTGGTGGATTTCACTTTAAACCAAAAGATTATCTTATTTTTGCATCGCTAATCTTTTGTTTTATCCCTAAAATCTACTATTCAAGAACTAAAAACACTGCCCATTTTCCTATAGTAGCCATTACATGTGTAGAACTTCTTACAGCTTGTATTTACATGAGTTCATGGGTGTATGCTTCTATTTTATGGGTATTATCTTTAGGGATTGCTTCTTTGTATTTAGATACTGCATTAGTAAAACGCGTCATGTTTATTAAAATACCAGTACTTATAGCTACAACTATTCTGCCAGTATTTTTTAACACCGAGTTTGTTATTATTTATAATACGCAAACAATGATTTCTACTATTATATTTTACTCTCTTGAAATCTTATCAATGGGCGCTTTATTCGTAGCATTTTCATCTAAAGCTAATAAGATTTTTACGAGTTCTGTAGCTCAAACAGAACAAATACAAAACATATTCGAGCATACTTTAGAAAATGCCTCAAAAACTAATGAGACTGTTGAACAACTATACGAAAATATTACACAAAGCACTTGTGCTGTTGAAGAAATCAGCCAGTCAAGTTCTGATATTGCACTCCGAGCTGAACGTATGACTCAAACAGCCTTAAACAGTTCTACTGCGGCTTCTTCAATTCTTAAAAACATTGAAGAAACATCTAAAAAATCTTCGGAAATAGGTAATCTTACAAAGCAGTTAAGTACAATCACTTCAGTTAATAAAGATAATATTGTTAGCTTAGTACATAATATTAATGAGATTAATGAAGCAAGTAAAAATTCTAAAGCACACTTTAGTTCTTTATCTGCAAGTACTACTGAAATCTCAAATGCATTAAAGATTATTAATGATGTTTCAGAACAAACAAATCTTCTTTCTCTTAATGCTTCTATCGAAGCTGCCAAAGCTGGAGAAGCTGGTAAAGGATTCGTTGTTGTTGCTTCTGAGATTAAAAAATTAGCAGAGCAGTCTAATAAGTCTGCCGACTACATCAATAACATTGTTAACAAGGTAAATCTTAATACAAATGATTCATTAGCTTCGATTACTGATATTGAAAATATTGTTTCTCAAAATCTTAGCATGTTGGGGGCGACTAAAGATGACTTTGACAAAATGGTTTCTATCCAAAATTTAGTAGTTGATAAAATTTTTGAATCACAAACACTTATTGCAAATTTAGCAAAAGAAATGCAAACAGTACAAACAGCTATTGCACAAACACTTTCTGAAAGTACTGAAACAGCTGATAGTATTGTAAACATTACTTCTGTCATTGAACAACTTAATGTTTCATTCCAAGAGATTTCATCCTATGCTCAATTTGTAAAAGAAAATTCGAATGAACTTATTCATTCTCAAGATTCATTTACAGAAAGGAATACAAATGAATAAAAAATACTTAAAACCCTTAAGTGGGGTTGCCATTATTGCACTTCTTGCAATAATTAGTTTATTTGCTTTTAACACAAATGCCACAACGGCAGAAATGACAACTTTAGATTTATCTTTAACCGAAAACAACTATGTTTTATCAGAAGATAATTTTGAAGAACAAATGCTTCAAGTTGTAGAGCCTTTTGTAGCCTCTGTTTCTACCTCTGGTTACTTCACATCTTCTGATGATACAGATATTTATTATGAATACTATAGTGCACCTTCACCAAAGGGTAACATAGTTATTTCTCATGGTTTTACTGAATCATTAGAGAAGTATACTGAGATGGCTTATTACTTCCTTCAAGAAGGATATAACGTATTTACTATCGATCATCGTGGTCATGGTTTATCAGAACGCACTACATCAGATTTCTCTTTAGTAGATGTAAAAGATTTCAATAGCTATGTTAATGATTTATATACTTTTACTACAGAAATCGTATTACCTCAAACAGGTGATTTACCACTCTTCCTCTACGCGCACTCTATGGGCGGTGGTATTAGCGCCTTACTTCTAGAACAATATCCAGACTTATTTGATGCAGCTGTTCTTTCTTCTCCAATGATGGGCGTTAACCTTGGTTCTATTCCAAGATTCGCAGCTAACTTGCTTGCTAACTCTGCAACACTTATTGGACAAGGTGCAAAATATGTTATTTCACATGGACCATTTGATGGCATTGCAAATCTTGAAGAAAGCTCATCAAGTTCACTTGCTCGTTTTAACTATTACTTCAATAAAAAATTAGCAAATGAATACTTACAAACAAATGGTGCATCTTACTCGTGGATTAAAGAAGCACTCGCTGCTACTAAAGAAATGGTTAAACCAGAAAATGCAGCACGCGCTACAACACCTATCTTACTTTTCCAATCTGAAAACGATAGTCTAGTGCTTCCACAACCTCAACATCAATTTGTAAACAATGCACCTAACACACAAATGATTTTCGTACCAGAAGCTAAACATGAACTATTTAGCACAGGTAATGATGTTCTCATTCCTTACTTAAATACAATATTTGCTTTTTATGAAGATTACTTAAACTAAATATAAAAAAGCCGTTAGCTGATTAAATGCTACGGCTTTTTTTAATTTAAACCTTTTTAATACAAAAAATAAGGGGGCAAGCTACATTTCAACATAATTTCCATAATATATATACTAGAATACTACGCTGAGGTTTATATCATGTTAGAGTCCATTTTACTAGTTCTTTCTTTATGTATTGATGCTATTGCCGCCAGCTTTGCTTATGGTACCAATAAAATCAAAATTCCCTTTATATCCGGAGCAATTATGTCCATTATTTCTACTGTATTCCTAGTTATCTCTATAGGACTTGGTTCCTGGATTAAAACATTTTTACCCATTGGTTTAACGACCTTTATTTCATTTAGTATTTTGCTTATTTTAGGTATAAGTAGACTTTTTGAAGGGTTACTTAAAAACTTTTTAAATAAAAAAGCGGAAGATCCTAGCCATATTGAATTCAAAATCTTTGATTTCAAACTTATCCTTAATGTATATGCTGATGCCACTAAAGCTGACCTAGACCATTCTAAAAGCTTAAGTATCAGAGAAGCCCTTTATCTAGGCATTGCCCTCTCATTAGACAGTCTTGTAGTCGGTTTAGGATTCGGTTTAACTACCGTTAACCTATTACAAATCATCCCTCTTTCTCTCATTTTAAATGGTCTTGCCATATTCTCCGGGGCTTTGCTAGGCAAAAAGTGTGCTGAAGCATTAGATATAGATATCTCCTGGCTTAGTGGTTTCATACTCATTGTACTTGCAATTATTAATCTTCTTTAAAACACACGCTACAGAGAAACCAACTAAAACCTTGAAATATACATGTAGGTAAATAGGTTTCTCTTAATGATTTCACATGGTAAAAATATAAAGAATAGTTAAAATTTACACATATGAAATATATATACGGCATAATTCATAAAAGAGAGAGGATAAATTCTCTCTTTTATCATATTCATCAATATTTCATCTTATTTTTTTATACTATAATATTCATAAACTAAGTTGCGATTTACTGTAAAATATGCTATATTTTTTATAATGATTAGTAAATATCTGTATTTCCAATTTTTTATAAAAGAGGTGCTTATATGGATTTCGTAAGTAGGTTTGCTCCTAGTAATGTACCATTTAAATATTCTTTGGAAGTCATTGAAGGCAATCGATTCCCTTATCATATTAAATATACGGATCGATTTAGTATTGTCATTATAGAAAAAGGTCATGGTAAATGTACTATCAATGATTCCCATTTAACACTTATCTCACCAATGGTACTATGTATTAACGAGACAGAAAATCTTTGTATTACAAGTGGCAAAGATTTTCGCGGAAAGGTTCTTTCTTTCCACCCAAGCATTTTAAATGCTTCTTTTAACTTTGAAACCGTTCGATATTTTGATCATAATTTTTCTGCTGATGATATTGAAACAGCACTTAAACTCTCTGTTTTCTTTACACGAACAGACAATTACATTGGACAAGTTAAATCTTCTGAACCTGCTCTTTTGCAGCTTCAAAAGTATCTAACACTTTTAGAAAAGAATAATGCAACAAATTATGGTGTTAATACACCTATTTATAGCATTATCACTTACATCGGTCATCTCGTAAAAATAAATGAGTTGCTGTCCAAATCTATCATTTCTACTGCCTCTTTAGAAATGCATGATGTATTATTATACTTACATAATAATTATAAAGAGAAAATTACAATTCCTCAGCTCAGTAAAAAATTTCATGTTAATCGCACTACCTTAAGTGATCGCTTCTATGAAGCAACAGGGGAAACTATTATCACTTATCTTAATAAACAACGCATTAACATGGCTACTATTATGCTGAGAGATACAACCCTTTCTATCTCAGATATCGCTTCTGATGTTGGCTTTAATGATACAGCATACTTTGCTAAGCTATTTAAAAAGTATATTCATCATACACCTTCTGAGTATAGACAGCGTTACCAGTCTTTAAATCATAATTAAATTATTCTGCATATAAAATAAGGGACTGTTGTGAGATACAGTCCCTTATTTTATATGCAGAATAATCATTGTCTTTATTGATTGCAAATTATATATATGCGCACAAAAAAACGAGCTTTCGCTCGTTACTTGTCTCTTATTAATAATCCGTGCACTTCGCTTCGACAGTAAGCCATACGCGTTACTCTAGCAGTTAACTCAAACTAGGCACCCTCACGGCACATAGACTACCTTGCTTAGTGCTGCTTCCTTCCGGACCTGACACGGTTCACAAGTGCCTATTGCGTAAGACCCAATTCTCATCGCCACTTACTAAAGGCAGACCATACAACTTAATGCCTCAGACGAAGCATCACCCTTGCTATAGCGGATTGCAAGTGCAGGGCACCGCTACCTCCCCGGCTAGCACGGAAATGGTTTGACTTATTTATGTCACGAACATATTCTAGCACCTTTCATGCTATATGTCAATTACTGTTTTTTACAAAAGTGCTGCTTTAAGTGTTTCATATTGTTTATCAGATATAACTCTCATAATTTCAACAGTTGTTCTTACAATACGTTCCGCATCAAAGTGCTCTTCATCTGCTGGGAAGAACATAGAAGCTACAATACCGTCATCTGCTGTTAATACATATTTTACAGTAGGTAATTCTAAATTGAATTTATTGATAAGCTCTAATACATCTGCTCTTTTCTCAGCTGGTACTTCTGCAGCAACTAAAATTTGTGTCCCTACATAAGGTGTATCATCTACGTTAATTACAACTGGTTTATTATCACCTTTCATAGGATATACAGTTCTAAATAAAATTACTTTTTCTTGTTCTTCTTCTTTGAACATTTTGATTACATCTTTTTCAATCATGTAATCCCTAATCATTCTTGCTTTTTTGTGTCTTGGGTAAGTTGCCATAATTGCCTCCAATATTATTCTTTAGATTTTTTATTTCTCATGTTTTTAAAGTAAAGTTTTAATAAATCGCTTGCCTCTTCTTGCCCTATTCCCTGGATGACTTCACATCTATGGTTCAAGGCTTCCATTTGTAGCACATTTATTACGGAACCACCGAAGCCTGCCTTTGGACTTGTTGCACCAAATACAACTCTAGGTACCCTAGCTTGTACTATTGCCCCTGCACACATAGGACATGGCTCTAGCGTCACATACATTGTACATTCTTCTAAACGCCAATCCCCTATACTCTTACAAGCCTCATTAATAGCAATTATTTCAGCATGAGCTAAGGAATTCTTATCTGTATTTCGTCTATTACAACCTCTTCCTATTATCTGGCCGTTATGAACGATTACAGCTCCTATTGGTGTCTCATCTAACTCATATGCTTTCCTAGCTTCTATGAGTGCCTCATTCATAAATAGAATATCCTCTTCCATGATGTCTCCTTTAATTAGTCTTCAGTAATAGTCTTGGTGTGTTTCATATTTAAATTATATATTTTATTTCGTCATCTTTCCATAGTAAATGTGCAAGAAGTATATTTTTTTGTATTGTGCATATCCTATCTTTATTCTGTGAATGGTGGTGATTTTATGGATTTAACTAATAACTTAGAGGACAATGTGCAAAAAATCCGAGTTGCCCTTAAAGTTGGTGAGAGTTTTGATGTACTCGAGCGTATTATTACTGTGCACAGCACAACTTTCTATCTTTATTATTTAGATGGTTTTATTAAAGATACTAATCTGGAATATGTCCGAAGAGATATGACTAACCTTAGCGAGAATGTTTTTAAAACAATAAAAACTGCTAAGGAATTAAGTGAAAAAGCAATTAGTAGTGTAGAAGTCTCTACTGAAAAAAACTTAGATAAAATTATTATGGCTATGCTTTCAGGCCAAACAATTCTTCTAGGCCCTAACTTTACTGAAGCACTTATCATAGATGTCAGAACCTATGAAACGAGAGGTACTGAAGAACCTGAAAAAGAAAAGGTACTTCGCGGTGCACATGATGGCTTTGTAGAAACCCTTGTCATTAATACCTCACTTATCCGTAGACGCATTAGAGACCCTCATCTTGTATTTGAGATGAATACTATAGGTGATATATCACGCACAGACGTAGCTATTGCATATATGCGTAACAAGGTAGATAAAAAGACCTTAGATAAAGTAAAAGATGCTGTAAAAAAGCTTAATATTAATGCCTTAACTATGGGTGACCAAAGCTTAGTAGAGGCTATTCATTCCTACTCTTGGTGTAATCCTTTTCCTAAGGCACGTTATACTGGTAGACCTGATGTCACTGCAGCACATATCATGGAAGGCAAAGTCGCAATTTTAGTTGATAATACACCTACGGCTCTTATTCTCCCTACTAATATCTTTGACTTTATGCAATCTGTAGATGACTATTATATGCCCGTTATTACAGGAAATTACTTACGCCTTATTCGCTATGTTGTTTTCTTTACGAACCTGCTTATTTCTCCTTTATTTGTACTCTTTACAGATAACCCCCAGTGGATTAGAGGTAGTGCTATAGAGTTTCTACTGCCGGACATGCCGTATGCTATTCCAATATTTCTTCAGTTCATCATATTAGAAATCGCACTAGATGGCTTAAACTTAGCTTCGCTCAATACCCCTAATGCTTTAGGCACTTCTCTTTCTATTATTGGTGGACTTATACTTGGAGACTTTGCCGTTGATACAGGGTGGTTCATACCACATACAATTTTGTATGAAGCTGTTATTGCCATTTCTAGCTTTACACAGCCTAGCATTGAACTTACCTACGCCTTCAAGTTTTCTAGACTGCTGCTTGTCTTCCTTACCGGCTTATTTGGCATATGGGGATTTGTAGCTGCTGCCATTGTCATTATTTTAACTGTGGCCTTTACCAAAACGTTTACAGGTGAACCTTATCTTTATCCACTTATACCCTTTAATGCGAATGCATTATTCCATCTTCTTTTCCGTACACGTATAAGTTCGAAACAAAAAGTAAAATCACAATAAGTTAAAATAAATAGCATAAAAAAAGGATATGGCGTCAACATGCTCGTTGGACCCATATCCTTTTTTGTATACTTATTGATTTTTTATGTGCTGCCTGGGTATTTTAGGTTAAGCTTATAAGGACGCGGCCAATCCCTAGTAGATTTTGAATTTCTACTGCCTTTTCATCTAAACGTTCTGTGAAAGTTTCTCTTTCTACCGCTAAAGCTTTAAGTTCTGATTCAATTTTTGCATAGCCATTCTCTTCTTTAATGGCAGCAATTTTAGCTTCGATTGTTGCAATCTCTCCTTGAATATTAGAAACTGCATTTACTTTTGCTTGACGTTCTGTTTGCAAGGTAGCAATTTGATCTAATTGGCTTTGAGATACTTCTACATAATATGGATACTCATTACCTTTATTATTTACTTTTGTTCCTTGTAGAGAGATATTTACATAGTAAACACCAGGTGTTGTAAACTGGCTTGTTGTAAGCTTGATAATATATTTTTGACTTGATGGCTTAAAGTTTCCAAATAATCCTGTCGTTGGAATAGATGCTTCATACTCTCCATTTCCATACGCCTTTTCAATATAAAGTGCCATATAGGCATAGCCTGTAAGTTGTTCTAGCTTACTTTCTACTTCACTTACTGCCGCTTGTGCATTTTTAAGTTCTACTTGTTTACTTTCAATATTCTTTTGTGGCTCACTAATTTGTAATTCAATGGCAGACTTCTTATTTTTAAGATCTATTTCTTTACCATCAATTTCTCCATATTGTTTACGGATTAAATATACTTCACTATATAAATTACTAAAGCTTGTATATGTCTTTGTATCCAAAATGTTATTGCGGTTTAAGAAGTCCATTAACTGTTTAAGTGTCTCACCTTGAATTGGACTTGTTTTTAATTTATCAAAAATCATCTTTCTTGCTTTTTCTGGTGCAAGTTTTTTAAAAATAGTATTTTTCTTCTCTTCTAATGTTATTACATTTGTTGCTTCATTTGTGTTTGTTGCTTCATTTGTGTTTGTTGCTTCATTTGCAATTGTGGTTTCATTTACAGTTGTGGCTACAGGTGCTTGTGCATTATCACTTATTGATACTTGTGTATTATCATTTGCTGGCGCTTCTGTTTGCTCACTTTCTGTAGTCTCACTATCTTCTTGCGATTTTTGTGGCTGCTCTTTATTTTCTTGTGATTGCACTGCTTCTTCCGAAGTTGCCCCTGAAGCTTCTTCTGAATCTACCTTAGTAGTATCTTCTAACACTAATAATCCATATACGTCAAACTCAAACTTATCTAATAGTAACTGTTTTGGATAAATGCTTGTAATCTTATAAAGTTTATCTACAAATGTCTCATTTAATGCCACATCCTCACCAAAATAGTCAGCAAGCATTTCATCTACACTTGCTTCATCCATTCGCTTGAAGTATCCTGCATATGTGTCTTGATCAATCTGATCTAATATAACATCTGTTAATGTACTTTGCTTTGCAAAGAATAAATTACGTCTATTATATTCCTTAATAATATCTTCCTGAACACTTGGTATAAACTCTTCAAAATGCGTTTCAAAGAAAGTCTTTGACTGTTCACTCATATCTTGAAGCAGGTACTTCATTCCTTCTGAGAAATACCAACCATCTTGCTTCTTGCTACTTGCAAGGTTACTTTCCATTAACTGTACAATGGCTGGGGTATTGGCTTGCATTTTATAGCTCATAAATTGAAAAATATGTATATTAGCGGTTATTAACCCTGCAAGTATAGCAATAGTCAAACCACTCACTATAATCCACTTATACCTTTTTAAGGCCTCTTTAAATTTTCCCATGCTTTCTCCTCAACTATACTGGTATTTTTAATGTTTATTTACAAATTATACTATATTTATCCATTCCTTTACAAACTGTATTTTATGGTAGCTCTCTTATATAAATATATTTCGACTCATTCATTATAAAATAAACACTATAAAATTACAAATTTTTTACCACTTTATAGTTTTTCTTTATAACTCAAAAATGCTATTAAAATTCCCTTTATATGCTTATACTATAGAGAAACAAATTAAAACCTTGAAATATACATGTAGGTAAATTGGTTTCTCCCAATGATCTCACATGATTAAAAATCATGAATAACTACAATTTATAAATGTGAAATCTATTATAGAGAAAACAACTAAAAACTTGAAATATACATGTAGGTAAATTGGTTTCTCCCAATGATTTCACATGACTAAAAATCATGAATAACTACAATTTATAAATGTGAAATCTATAATACAAAACAATACTAAAGGGGTTTTTTTAATGAATGAATTATGGACGCTATTTTGGGCATTTCTACGTATCGGCACTTTTACCTTTGGTGGTGGTTATGCAATGCTACCTATGCTTCAAAAAGAAGTAGTCGACACATATCACTGGACTACAGAAGAGGAGCTTATGGACTTTTACGCCATTGGACAATGTACACCTGGCGTCATTGCAGTCAATACAGCCACTTTCATCGGATACAAACAAAAGGGATTGATAGGTGGCATTACCGCCACACTAGGTGTAGTTTTCCCTTCTCTCGTTATCATTACTGTTATTGCTTCTGTTATTAGTAACTTTAGTAGCCTTGCATTTGTACAATCCGCCTTTGTAGGTATACGTATTGTTGTTGCAGCTCTAGTTATCAATGTAGTCATCAAAATGTTACGTACTAGCCTTAAAGATTGGATTGGTATCCTTATCTTTTTAGCAGTGCTCTTTATTGGTTTATTTATTGCGATCTCACCTATTTATACAATTATAGGCGCTGCCATCATAGGTATACTTGTACAACAAATTGGAGGGTATAAAAACGTATGATTTACCTTACTCTATTCTATGAATTTTTTAAAATCGGTCTGTTTTCTATAGGCGGTGGACTTGCCACTTTACCTTTTTTATATGATTTAATTGACCGCTATCATTGGTTTAGTTCTGATATGCTTTTAGATATGATTGCAATCTCTCAATCTACTCCAGGTCCCATAGGTGTTAATATGTCTACTTATGCAGGATTCGTTACTGCTGGTATTCCCGGAAGTATCATCGCCACCTTAGGCATTGTGACACCTTCTGTTATTATCATCATTATAATAGCTAAATTTCTTAGTAAATTTAATGAAAATAAATATGTAAAAAGTGCCTTTTATGGTCTTAGACCTGCTGTTACGGCCCTGATTGCACTAGCAGCTTATGAAGTCATTAAGGTAACGCTTCTTAATATCGATACTTTTACAGCTACAGGTAATATACTTAAGCTCATTAACCTTAAAGCCACAATATTATTCTTTTTATTTTTAATAGCTATTCGTAAATTTAAAGTGCACCCCATTATATATATCACTTTGGGGGCCTTCATTGGTATTATTTTTAGATTTTAGATACGCCTAGCACCTTGTTTTTTATCCCTAAGTGCTATATTCTAATTATGTTCTGTTTTGCAATATTCTTTCACTGAGTATGGTCAGCCTTTCTTTTAGACCATACTCTTTTTGTTTTAAATATTGTTTATACCCTCATCTAACATCTATCCCGAATGCATAACCATTCAACTCTTTGAATACTTATGTAAAATTACTGTTGAATTTTTATTCATGCTCATTTATAATAATCTATATTGAGTAGACATAAAATTTTATTATAAAAGGGAGATTTGATAACTATGCATAAGACTCGTAAAAAGACTGCACTGCTTAAATTCATCCTCCCATCCTTAATCGGTGTCTTTTTATTTATGACACCAATTTCTCAAGATGGGTCGATTACTATTCCAGTTGCAATATTTTCTAAAGGACTTCAAAATCTATTAGCACCTATTATGACAAGTGTACTCTTTGGGCTTGTACTTTTTTCAGCAGTAGGTACACTTATCACTAAATTATTTAAACCAAAATTTATTACAAATAATGATTTCTTATATGGCTTATTTAATCCTTCATGGCTTTGGGCTATTATTCGAATCTTAGCTTTTATTTTTGTAAGTATTATTTTAATCATGCAAAATTTAGATATAGCAATGCTTCCTAAGTTTTTATCACCTGTTATGAGCATGATTGCTTCTGGTGATACTGGAACAATGGTAATGAATGATTTATTACCTATACTTTTTTCTATCTTTTTCTTTGCAGGATTATTCTTACCACTTCTTTTAAACTTCGGTTTATTAGAATTCATTGGTGCTTTACTGGTTAAAGTGATGAGACCCATTTTTAACTTACCAGGTCGTTCTGCTATTGACTGTATTGCTTCTTGGTTAGGAGATGGAACAATTGGCGTACTCCTTACAAGCAAACAATATGAAGATGGATTTTATACAGAAAGAGAAGCCGTTGTCATTGGTACAACATTCTCTCTTGTATCTATTACTTTCAGCCTTGTTGTTATTGATACAGTAGGCCTTAGTCACATGTTTATTCCATTCTACTTAACAGTAACATTTGCAAGCATTATAGCAGCCATTATTATGCCGAAGCTTCCACCTCTTTCTAGAAAGAAAGATGTTTTATTCGATGGCTCCGAGCCACCTAAGGAAGATTCTTCACAAACTGCTAACTTTAAACAAGGTTTAGAAACAGCACTTGATAAAGCTGAAAACCAAAACTTGTTCCAATGTATTGTTGTAGATGGTATTAAGAATGTTATTGATATGTGGCTTGCAGTAATCCCTGTTGTTATGGGGGTAGGCACCATCGCCTTAATACTTGCAACTTATACACCACTCTTTAAAATACTCGGCTTACCACTTGTACCTGTTTTAAATTTACTTGGTATCCCTGAAGCAATGGCTGCTTCACAAACACTCATTGCAGGTTTTGCCGATATGTTACTGCCATCCATTATGGCTGCTAACATTGAAAGCGATATGACTAGATTTATTATTGCTAGCGTATCTGTTACACAACTTATTTATTTATCAGAAGTAGGCGCTCTTTTACTTGGTTCTAAAATTCCAGTAAAATTAAGCGAGTTATTTATCATCTTCTTAGAAAGAACGATAATTACATTACCAATTATCGCAATCATTGCGCACCTACTCTTTTAAATCTTAGCCAGGATGTTGCACGGGAGTGTGGCGCTCCTGGCTTTTTTTGTAGGATGGGGCCGTGTGGATAAGTGGCATATATATTTTTCCTGTTCCCTCGCTACGCTCGAAGTCACGATAAAAATATATATGCCACTTATCCACACTTGGTTTCTTAAAAGGCAAGTCGCTAGTAGCTTCGTCATATTCTTCTTTCGTACTTGTACATATTTGGTCTCTCCCTTCTCGCTACGCTCGAAGTCGCGAGTAAAAGATATGTAGGACAATTCTACACTAGTCTTCTTAAAAGACCAGTCGCTGACCCGTTTGGCATATCCTTTCTTCGTACCCTTATACTTTGGGCTCTGTCTTCTTGCTTTGCTCGAAGTGATGATGTATGGAGGGTATTTTGATATAATGGAGGCTGTGTTTAACTAAATGAATAAGTCATCTTATAAGCAAGAGTTTCAGTAGATATTATTTGATAAAAGAGATTTTTAGCATGCGTGTTATAGGAATGGGCATCCACTAAAACCAAAGAGGAGCTACTACAAAATCTTTCACAATTTTGCAGTAGCTCCTCTTTATTTGGAAGGAAAACTAATACTCTTAACCTATATCTACCTCTCACCTCCTACTTCAGCCCAAGCGTTTCTCTGAAGTTGGGCGAAAGTGTCCTCGCCGCTCTTAAGCTCGGCTGGTGTGGATAAGTGAAGTATGTAATTTTATCTCGGATTCGAGCGCAGCGAGTCCGAAGGAAAATTATATACTTCACTTATCCACACCTCCCCCCACAAAAAAGGCGGTGGCACTTTCGTACCACCACCTCTATTTTATTTATTAGTTGCTAGCTACAATTCCGCGTGCTGCGTCAACTGTTACAACTGAACCTGATTTAAGGATTTCTGTTGCATGATGTGCACCGATGATTACTGGAATATCAAGTGCAAGACCAACGATTGCTGCATGTGAATTTAAGCCTTCGTTTTCTGTAATAATACCTGCTGCACTTCTAAGAAGTGGTAATAATTCATTTGAAGTTTGAGAAATTACAAGAATATCTCCTTCATTGAAGTTATCTAAAGCTTCTTGTGTGCTATTTGCTACGCAAAGGTTTCCGCAAGCTGTTTTTGTTCCAATTCCTGTACCAGAAATTAAAACATCGCCAATGATATCAACTTTGATCATGTTAGTTGTACCTGATACACCTACTGGTACACCACTTGTGATAACAACTAATTCACCATTTGAAACCATACCTGATCTTTCTGCGCATTTTAATGCATCTGCAAATAAATCTTCTGAGTTGTCATGTTCAGCGATGAAGATTGGTCTTACACCCCATACTAATGCCATATGACGGTATGTGTTTTCAGATGTTGTACATCCAAGAATTGGTGAAAGTGGTCTGAACTTAGAAATCATTCTAGCTGTTCTACCTGATTTTGTTACTGTAACGATAGCTGCTGCATTTAAGTCATGTGCTGTTGTACATGTTGCATGAGAGATAGCTGTTGTTACATTTGTATGACCTTCGTTTGGTTTTAATTTGAAACGTTTTACATAGTCGATATCTGCTTCTGTTTTAAGTGCAATTTTTACCATTGTTTGAACAGATTCTACTGGATATAAACCAGCTGCTGTTTCACCTGATAACATGATTGCACTTGTACCATCATAGATAGCGTTGGCAACGTCACTGATTTCAGCTCTTGTTGCACGTGGGTTTTTCATCATTGAGTCTAACATTTGTGTTGCTGTAATAACTTGTTTACCAGCTGCAACTGTTTTCTTAATGATCATTTTTTGGATAGCTGGTACTTCTTCTCCAGGAATCTCTACACCCATATCTCCACGAGCAACCATAATTCCATCAGATACACGGATGATTTCATCAATATTATCTACACCTTCACGGTTTTCGATTTTAGAGATGATATTGATTGTATGGCAGTTATGTTCTTCAAGAATTTTTCTAATTTCAAGAACGTCATCTGCACATCTTACGAAAGATGCAGCAATGAAGTCATAACCAGTTTTAATACCGAAAATGATATCTGATCTATCTTTTTCGCTTAAGTAAGGCATTGAAAGGCGTGTTTGTGGTAAGTTAACACCTTTGTTGTTTGATAAGTTTCCGCTGTTAAGTACTTTACAAACAATATCAGTTTCATCTACAGAAATAACTGAAAGTTCAATAAGACCGTCATCAAGTAAGATTGGTGTTCCTACTTCAACGTCTTTAGGTAATTGTTTGTAAGTAATACTTACGATGTCTTGTGTTCCTTCAACATCTCTTGATGTAAGTGTGAATTGATCCCCTTTGTTAAGTGTGATTTTACCTTCTTTAAATTGGCAAACACGTACTTCTGGGCCTTTTGTGTCAAGTAAAGCTGCAATTGGTAAACCAAGTTCTTCTCTGAATTTTACGATTCTGTCAAAGTTTGCTTTGTGTGTTTCATGTGTTCCATGAGAGAAGTTGAATCTTGCTACATCCATCCCCTCTAACATTAATTGCTTTAAAATATTGTCATCTTGTGTTGATGGACCTAGTGTACATACAATTTTTGTTTTTCTCATATTAGTCTTTCTAGTCTCCTCTTTTCAGATTTTGCTTCGTAATATGTTTTTGTCACATTTTCGTGCTTATTATACCATATCCTTCTCATAATTTACATAGCTTATGCAATATAAAATAGCTTCAAAAAATTAATGATTTATTCTATATTTTTCAAATTCTTTCATTGTCATATATTCTCTGCCCTTATTTTAAGTACTTTCTAGGTAATTTATACTTCCATTCGACACCATAAAAAAGGTGCTGTCATCAAATCATTCATGATTTTATGACAGCACCTTTTAAATTTGTATTTATTTTTCTTAACTCATTAAAACAGATGTATAAATATAGTTATATAAATTTGCATGTCTTAATTCATCCGTTAAAATATTAAAGACTTGATCTCTATAAGAATTATTAGGTAATCCTTCGATAATCACACGATAACGTTTCACAGCATCTAATTCACCCTTTAATGCTTTTGAAATACCGTCAATGAAGTTTTGTGGATACTCCACTTGCTCTTCTTCAGCTTCTGGCACGTCTTTACCTGTAAGTTGTTTATACATCATCTTAAATATTTGATTATGTCCTAATTCATCATTTTTAATGCTTTCTATAATCTGTGCAACTTCTAATTGCACTTCATAATTGATGATTTTAGGTATGTTTTGTATGAGCCAATCATAGAACATTGCATCTGACTTCTCATTTTCTACCGAAGCCGCAATCATATCAATAGATTGTTGCATCTGTTCCGCAGTAGGATAGCTTTGTCTCATAAGACGCCCTCCTCGACTTATTTATTACTACTATATTCAAGTTGGGCTGTCCATTATGTTTATTTACCTGCTTTTTCTTCTACGCTTGCTACAAATACACAAGCTGCAATATCACCTGATACATTAACAGATGTTGTAATCATATCTAAAATTCTATCAATCCCTGCAATAAGTGCAATTGCTTCAATTGGAAGACCCACTGAAGAAAGTACCATTGTCATCATTACAATAACTGTTCCTGGAATAGCTGCCGCACCGATTGAAGCAAGTGATGCAGTAATAACAATAATGAACATTTGTGAAATGCTTAAGTTAATACCATATATTTGAGCAATAAAAATCGCACATGAAGCTTGATAAATTGCTCCGCCGTCCATATTGATAGTTGAACCTAAGTTAAGTACAAAGTTTGCAACTGTTTCTGAAACACCTAAAGACTCTTTTGCTGTCTTCATTGAAAGTGGTAATGTTGCCGCACTACTTGCTGTTGTAAATGATAACATTTGTGCTGGCATAATCGCTTTAAAGAATTTAAATGGATTCATTTTCCCAAATCCTTTTACACTCACGCCATATACAACAAGTTGAAGCATGGATGCAATAATAATAACAATAAGTAATTTAAACAATGATTTAAAGATTGATAAACCATTAGTTGCAACAACATCTGCAATAAGCGCTACAACTGCTATCGGTGCTACTTTCATAATCATTTCTACTATTTTATAAATAATATCCACGCATGAGTTATTAAAGTTTTTTACATTCTCAACCTTTTTACCAAGTATAGTCATTGCAATCCCTACGAAGAATGCAAGTACTACAACTTGTAATGTATTGCCTTCAGCAAAGGCTTTAAATGGATTGCTAGGTACAATATCCACTATCATTTTTGATAGGCTTGCTGTTTCATTCATTACGAAACCTTCTGTATTCATTGGTACGCCCGCTCCTGGCTGAACAATAAGTGCTACACTAAGCCCAATCACAGCTGCAATAACTGTAGTACATAAATAATAAATAATTGTTCTCTTTCCTAAGAATCCTAACTTATTCATATCACCTACATTAGTAATACTCATAATTAATGTACAAAAGATAAGTGGTACAATAACCATCTTCATTAGATTTAAGAAAATAGTTCCTACTGGTTCAATAATGTTTACAAGTAGAAAATCTAAATGAAATGCATTAATTGCAAGTCCTAAAATTACACCTAAAGCTAATCCAATAAAAATCTTAGTTGATAAATTTAACTTCTTCATAAATCATCTCCTCGTTGTTTTTTATAAACTATAAACGAACTTTAAACTTATTTCAAGTCAAATCGTCAACTTTGTATACAATTATACAAGTTTTTTGCCTTTCACTACTATTTTTCTCACTTTTTAATCCCAATCTCTTACATTTCTTATGATTTATGTATTTTTCATTTAAATATGTTTATACTACTATTATATTTGTTCAAAGGAGGATTATTATGAAAGCTCATGTAGATAAAGAAACTTGTATTGGTTGCGGTCTTTGTCCATCTATTTGTTCTGAAGTCTTTGAAATGGATGATGATGGCAAAGCTGTAGCAATTAATCCATCTGTACCAGAAGGCCATGAAGATGATGCGCAAGAAGCTGCTTCATCTTGTCCTGTAGAAGCCATCACTGTTGAATAAATTGAACTTTAACTTTTTTAATGAATCCAAATAAAGAAGCAATAAGAAACTAACATAGTTTCTTATTGCTTCTTTTAGTTTTTACCCTATAAAACTTGTCCTAACTTTGTTTTTCTTTAGCTTTATCTCTTTCTTCACGAATAACTGATTTTAGATGAAGTGCCTTCGTCTTAAGTCTGAGTGTCACACCCCTGTCTAAAATAACGCAGCTAATCCATTGCAATGCCTTATCATATTCTTTAAAACGTCTATATAACTCTGCAATAATATAAGCTACTGTAAGCTCACCTAACTCAAAGATAGGGAACCGCTCTTTATTGTAGGCATTTAAGAAACCCGTAAGTGCATGATTTAAAAAAATCTTTTCATTTTCCTCATCCCCTAAGTCTCTATATAGCCAAGCGGTCTTCAAACAAATATATGCCTTTTCTCCATCCTTTGCCTTTTTAACAACAGCATTTAAAAGGACAAGCTTATACTTATATATTGCTTCTTGCGGTGTTAGAATAGTTGAAAAATGATGTGCCTTATAATTAGCACAAATCTGCTCTTTGATCCATCTCATCTGCATTGTCGAAAGGGTATTAAAATTTTTAGCAAGGGCTGAATATCCACATTTTTCACATACAATAGGTTCATAAATGAGTGGATTTACAATATCATAAACCGGACGCAAATCCAAATCCACAGTCATTAAACGATTTTTTCCAGAACGAATTGTCTTTGCTTTAAACTGGTTATTACATACTGGACATACATAACTCTTATCATAGAGTATTTCTTCTACGGTACACTTATTAACGTGCTTTCCTTCATTCTTTTTTTCTTTCTCTTGGTGACTAGTAAAAATTTCTAGTTTCTCTAAATTACCAAAACCAAATGGCTTCAGCTCTTCAAAAATGTTCTTCATGGAATAGCCCCCTTTTCCCCTATAACAATACATCTCTACATTAATGCAGTTGTTTCAAAATGCTTACACCGTATGGTTCTAATACTATTTGATCTTTTAAAACTTCATTTGTTAATAAATCTGTATAACTGCCTTGATTTAAAGAGACCTCTTTATTCTCTTTAGTAAAGTTCATTACAAATATGTAATCAGCTTCTTCCCCTTCTCTAAGCTGACTGCTTACACCATAAGGCAACTCATTTAATGTATGCTTTATTTTATTATGACTTATAATTTTTTCATAAAATGTATCATAGAAATCGTCCTGGCATTTAGTTGCTATATAATAAGCTTCTCCTTTGCCATATTGATTGACTGTAAGTGCTGGCATATTAGCATAATAATCACTGCCATATGTCGCTAATACCTTAGCTGTTTCTGCATGAATAATATCACATACCTCTACAGCCTCATATTCTCCGGTAATATTTTGTCCTTCTGTAAATATAATACTATTTTTTTCATAATCATACAATGGGTCTAACTCTTCTGACCATATCCCCAACACCTTACGTAATGGTCCTCCGTCTAAAAAGCAAAGGTCTGTTTCCTCTACAATGCCACTCCAATACGTCGTGATAAATTTCCCGCCATTTTTCACAAATTGCTCTATCTTTTCTGCCACGCCTTTTCTAAGCATATATAACATAGGTGCAACGATTACCTTATACTTCTCAAACTCACAGTCTTCATTAATTATATCTACCGGAACCCCCTTTTTCCAAAAAGCCTTATAATGCCTTATGACACTCTCTTCATAATGCATCTTCCCGTTTCTTAAAGCCTGTGCATTGTCTAGTGCCCAACGATTTTCCCAGTCAAAAATAATTGCTACATCTGCTGATACACTTGTTCCTAGAACTTCTTGAATTTTTTCTAAGCTTTCTCCTACGCTAGTCACTTCTTTAAATACTCTAGTCTTGCTGCCACCACTATGGCCCACTACAGCCCCATGGAATTTCTCCACACTTCCTCTACTTTTACGCCACTGGAAATACTGCACTGTATCAGAACCATGAGCTACCGCCTGTAATGAAGACAATAAGTGCATGCCTGGTTTCTTAGGTTTACATACCTCTTGCCAGTTGGTTTGACTTGGTGTGCTTTCCATCAGCATAAATGGTTTGCCATCCTTTAAGCTACGATTGAGATCATGAATCATAGCTGTTTTTACTGCTTCGTTCACATCATCCTTAGGGTCTTTATGCCAAGCGGGGTAGTTATCCCATGCTATGACATCTACTGCATCCTTAAACTGCCAATAATCTAAGCCATCGTAAGTCCCCATCATATTAATTACAACTGGCAACTCTGGATTTATCGCTTTTAAAGGTTTTGCTTCTTCCTTCATAAAATCTACTGTTTGTGCCGTTACAAATCGCTTCCAATCTAGGGTAAGTCCATGGATACACATCTCTCCCCGTGATACTGGAGAATGAATCTGCTCCCAATCGGTATATGTATGACTCCAGAAATTCGTCCACCATGCCTCATTAAGCGCCTCTAATGTTTTATACTTCGCCTTGAGCCATTTCCTAAAAGCACTTTGGCAAAGTTCGCAGTGACACTCGCCGCCATATTCATTTGAAATATGCCATGCTATAACGCCTGGATGATTGCTATAACGCTCCGCCAGTTTCGTATTAATAATTCTTGTTTTTTCACGATATACAGGTGATGTATAACAATGATTATGCCTTGCTCCATGCAAGTTACGAATTCCCATTTCATTTACTCTTAATACTTCTTCATACTTCAAGCTCATCCAAGCCGGCCTTGCACCTGATGGGGTTGCTAATATGGTGTAAATACCATTTTCATAAAGCTTATTAATAATTTTATCTAGCCACTCAAAGTCAAACTTACCTTCTTTCGGTTCTAGGGTTACCCACGAAAAGATGCCTATACTCATCGCATTACAATGTGCTTCCTTCATTAATCTAATATCTTCTTCTATAACCTCTGGATGATTCATCCACTGCTCTGGATTATAATCTCCACCATGCAAAAACTTTGGTAACTTCTGGCTAATTGGCTCAAATCTCTTCATCTGCTCCTGTCTCCCCTTTACTTTTTCTATATTCCAGTGGACTAAGACCTACATATTTCTTAAATTTGCTATGGAAATAATCAATATGCTTATAACCCACCTGTTTCGATATTTGATAAACACGCATGTCTTTATTCAAGAGTAGTTCCTTTGCCTTATTAATACGCAATTTATCAATATAAACATTAAAACTTTCTCCTGTATAATTTTTAAAGCTCTTTCCTAGATAAGCACTATTATAATTAAATAATTCTGCCAGCAGCTCTAGTCTTAATTCTTTGTTATAGTTATTTCGAATGTAATATAAAATCTTATCCATTGTATTTTCTGGTGCCTCACGCTCAATCTGCTCACTAAGACTTATGAGTTCTTTTTCCATATAGGCAATTACTTCATCAATGTCTACACACTTATAGATTTCCTCTATGATTAAATCTCCATTAGGCACGCTAATCTCATACTGTGCATACTGATGACGGATATGGTCTAGGCATTTTATCAATATATTAATAAGGAGTCCCATGGTACGATGTACATTGACTCTACTTGCGACTAATGTCTCCTTAATGCTTTTTAGTTCTTCTTTTAATCTTTCTTTATCGCCTACTTGTAGCAAACTATAAAGCTGGGCACTTATACTCTCTGCATCAATATGAATGACTTCTTCTGTCTTTTCTACTTCTTCTTCCTCCCAAATAAGCTTTTGAGGTAATAAGAAATGTTTCTCTATTAATGCCTTAAGCCTTTTATATGCAGCTGGCATACTTTCAAATCCCATTATTTCTCCGCTAAAAGCAACTGTATTTTTCACCTGATACCTACTCATTAACTTATTGTGCAGATTCACTAATGCTTCTTTTTGAACCTCTATCTTACCTTCTGTCATAATAAAAACAATCTCATTATTTATCTGAACAAGTTCTATCCCTTCATATGTACTGACATACGCTGTAATCTTCTCTACTATATCTGCTCGCCTACTTAAAGGGACTTCTATATCTAAAATTGCCAAATAATATTGTCCATATTTAATTTCCAGCTGAGTATATTGCTCTGGGCTTACATCGCCTAACTCTTGTGGGTTGGTTGTTAATGCCTTTAATAAAACCTGACTATGTAAAAAGCTTTCTCCTAAGCTCACCTTCCCCTTTATTTCTTTTTCATCATGAATTTCTTTGGCCAATTTATCGACTTCCAAAATAAGTTCATCTTCATCAATAGGCTTTAAAACATATGAACTGACACCTAGACTAATAGCTTTTTTAGCATATTCAAACTCTGAGTAACCTGTTGTAATAATAAACTTCCCTTTAAACCCTCTCTTTTGTGCTTCTTCTATTACCGCAATCCCCATCATACCAGGCATGCGAATATCAATTAGTACAAGATCAGGTTCTAAAAGTATAATTTTTTGAAGGCCATCAATTCCATCTACAGCATCACCACAAACTGTAAAGCCATGTTTTTCCCAAGGCACTATGATTTTTAGTCCTTCTCTAACATTTGGTTCGTCATCAATAATCAATACCTTCATTGCAACCTCCTATAACCTTTGGTAAATTTACTATTACCTTCGTTCCTTTCTCATATTCACTTATTATATGGATGCCATACTGCTTGCCATAATAAAGCTTAATTCTTTGATTAATATTATATAGTCCAAAACTCCCCTTAATTTTCTCTTCACCCTCTTCAAGCTGTTCCTGCAATGCCTTTAATCGCTCTGTCTCTATGCCTAGCCCATCATCTTCTACCGTAATAATAAGCTCTTCTTGTGCCTCTAGTGTGCAAATAATCTTTCCTTCCCCTACCTTACCTTCTAATCCATGTACGAAGGCATTCTCCACTAATGGCTGTATAATAAGTGGTAAAATGCTTAATTGCATAGCTTCCTCTTGTCCATTTATTTCATAGCTGATACGGCTGCCAAAACGAAATTTCTGAATTTCTAAATAGCCCTTAATCATATCCATTTCATCCTGCACTGTTACTTCTCGCTCCGTAACTTCCAGATTACGTCTCATTAATTTCGAAAGCAGTTTTACAACGCGTGCCAATTCCGTCTGCCCACTACAATAAGCTTTCATTCGAATAGTTTCTAAAGTATTATATAGAAAATGTGGGTTAATCTGTCTTGCTAACATCTCAAATTCCATTTCTTTTTGCCTACGCTTTAATTCTTCCTTTTGTACCTGGGCACGGTAAATTTCTTGTACTGTAGCATAGATATCTGTATAAAGTTCGCCAATTTCATCATGGCCCTCAATACTTTCTCTAATATTAAAGTCTCCCATAACAACTTTGTGCATTTCTTTCTTTACCAAAATAATACGCTCTGAAAAACTCCTTGAAAACAAAGCGATTAAAATGCCCGATAGTACAATACAAATCATCATAATCACTAAACTACTACCAATAATAGCGAGGGTTGTACTTGTAATACTCTTTATAGACATATTCATACAAATCTCTAAGGCTGTCTCTTGTGTCTTAGATGGTGTATACCTATTAAAAATGATGTAATTTGCTTCCCTCATTTTAGTTTTTTGGTTTTTTGTATAAATCTTCATTTTATAGTTTTCATTGCTACTTATCTCTTTTTGTCTTAAAACCTCTAACTCCTTTTCAATAACTGCCTTTTCACCGTTCGTAGCAATGACTTCTTGATTAACAGCAATAATCGTATCATAAGGCTCGTCCTTAATGATGCTTTGTAAACGTTCTGGATTTATATTGATAGCAACTACGCCTATTAACCCTGACTTCTTGTCATGTATAGAACGGATAAGTGCTAAATAACTTTTTTTAGTTGTTTCATCATATTTGTAATCCCATTCTAAACGGTCATTTCTTAAAACAGCTTCTTGATACCAATCTTGCTTTTTTATCTCATCTGTTGCATGCATAAAATTAGAATTACTGAGCAGGGTCACATTATCCGTATAAACTCTGATACTTATAATCTCACTATAATTCTTCAAGCATTCTTCTATCGTTGTTTCTAAGCTATAAGCTGCTACAACCTCTCCATATGTTGCATACTGCGTTGTAAGGATTGTCCTAATTCTTTCATCTATGTAAATACGATCAGCTACACTATTGGCAATTTTAATCGTTTCATTCATACGCTCTTTAATACGGTCAATATTAACACTTGCCTCATTGACAGCGCGGTCTACAACCATATCACACATACGCCTAGTTAAAAAAAGACCTAAAATAAGCACAGGGATGATAACAACAATAATATACATGCCAATAAGTTGATTTTTTACCTTTAAGTTTTTAAGGTTATTTAATAGCTTATTTGTTAAATGCATAATATACTCCTTAACTTATCAATTACTATGCTTATTATATCACATTATTAAAATATTATTAATTTAACTATAATTATATATATTAATTATTTTTTTCAGTCTTAAGTCGTTTACTGAAGCACCTACGCCAACTTCAAATTGGTTACTTTCTATCTCCCATGCTTTCTTCTCCACATTATAGCTCATAAAATCACTTGAACTTAGCATAAACTTCACCTGTTGCACTTCTCCTGCTTTTAGTTCTACCTTTTCAAAGCCTTTTAGCTGGCGATATACTTTTTTTCCATCTGGAGCTACTTTTTTAATATAAAGCTGTGCAATTTCCTTACCTTGTACATGCCCTATATTTTTAAGCTTAAAGCTTACTTTAATATTTTCTCCTTCTCTTTCTACTTGCATATTACTATAATCAAACTTCGTATAAGAAAGCCCATATCCAAATTCAAATAGTACTGGCACTTCATATGCATCAAAATAACGATAACCTACATAAGTTCCTTCATTATATGTGACTGATTCTCCTCCCGGAAACTCACCAAACTTGCTAACGCTGCAATCTTCCAGGTGATATGGGAATGTAATAGGTAACTTCCCTGATGGATTTACCTTACCTGTTAAAACCTCGCCCAATGCATAACCACCTTCCATACCGTTGTACCAAGTTTGTACCAATGTATGTGCCTGATTTACCCAAGGCGTCATATCAACCGGTGAACCTGTTAGCATGATGATTATTGTTCGCGCATTAACCTCTAGCAGTGCTTTAATAAGCGCATCTTGACCATATGGTAAATGCATATCCTTTTTATCTGCTCCTTCACAGTCAATCTCATGATTTAATCCCCCCACAAAGATAACTGTATCTGATGCTTTAGCTAAGGCAATTGCCTCTTCAAATAATGCTTTTTGCTTGCTTATATTCTGACTATATCCCCTTGCATAGCTTAATTTAATATTGCCACCGAGATTCTGCTTAATTCCCATAAGTGGTGAAATCTCATAAAGCGCTTTAGCTTCTGCACTGCCGCCGCCATTAGAATGAAGCCTATCTGCATTATCACCAATTACAGCCACTTTTCCGACTGTTTTTAAGCTGAGTGGTAATAATCCTTTTTCATTTTTTAGTAGCACAATAGCTTCTTCTGCAACCTTTAATGTTTTTTCACGATTGCTTATTTTATTACATTGTCCCGTCTTACGTTCTTCATTAAACACATTGATTTTCTGCATCAGTTTTAATATATTTCTAACCTTCTCATCAATTACTTCTTCTTTAATCTTACCAGCCTTAACCGCTTTAATAAGTGGCTGCGCCATACAATAATCTGTATTTGTAACATTCATTTCAATATCTAATCCATTACTGGCAGCTTCTAATGTATGATGCACTGCTCCCCAGTCTGAAATAACGGTGCCATCAAATCCCCATTCATCTCTTAATATATCCTTTAATAAATAACTATTTTCAGAGCAGAACTCTCCTCTAAAACGATTATATGCACTCATAATTGTTTTAACCTTACCTTCTTTAACGACTTTTTCAAAAGCAGGTAAGTAAATTTCACGTAATGCCTTCTCATCGACTTCGGCATTTACACTAAGGCGATTTGTCTCTTGATTGTTTACGGCAAAATGCTTCACGCAAGCTGCTACATCATGTTGCTCTACCCCCTTTACAAAAGGTACTGCAATTTCTCCTATTAAATAAGGATCTTCTGACATATACTCAAAATTTCTGCCGCAAAGTGGCGTACGTACAATATTAATCCCTGGGGCTAAAATCACATCCTTTCCCCTTCCTCTTGCTTCTTCTCCTAAAACACTGCCGCTTTCATAGGCAAGCTTTCTATTCCAAGTAGCTGCAAGTGCCATATTACAAGGAAGATAGGTTGTATAATCATCTGAAAGTCCCATCGGTGTAAAACTTATCTCCCCATCTAGCATATATTTTACATATTCCTTTTTGCCATAAAACTCCTTACGTACACCCATAGGCCCATCTGACATCACAAGTTCTGGAATACCTAATCGTGATACACCGCCAGATTTAAAAATCTCACTGCCATAGCACATGCCTACCTTCTCTTCTAAAGTCATTTCCCCAATTATTTTTTCAATATCCATTCCGCTTCCTCCATATCAAAAAGGCATATGGCCATGATCTTCATCCTGTCCATATGCCCTTTTCAATTTAGCATTATCAAATTATTTTATTTATTCACCTAAAAAGCAGATAATCTCTTTATGTCCTAGTGTTGATGTGATATAAGTACCATCTTCTTTGATTTCAAAACTTGCACCAGTTACTTCTTTTACACTATTTACATTTTTAAGTATCATGGTCCAAGGTTTATCATCGCCATCTGTCGTAATAACAACTTTGTCAGCAATTTTCATAGCTGTTACAGATAGCTCCACCTCACCTCTCATATTAATAACTTCTGTCTTAGCTGCCTTACCTTCTTGAAGTTCATAGGCCATAAGACATACATTTTCTCTATAATCATATTCTGTTTGTGCATCATTAGCACCTATTGGAATAATACTATTTTCTCTTATAAGGATTGGAAGACTTAAATAGTCATGTTTCTCTGTATACCATTTGCCGCCTTCTACAACCTCATTTGTAAGCAGTTTGGTCCATTTGCCTTCTGGTACATAGTATTGTGCAATGCCTTCTTCATTAAAGATTGGTGCCACTAAAATCTCTTCACCTATCATATATTGTTTATCTAAATAAGCACAAGTAGGATCTTTTTCAAACTCTACAACCATAGCACGCATTGTAGAAACACCTGTTTTAGCTGTATCTGCTGCTGTTTTAAATAAATATGGCATTAATTTGCATTTAAGTTTTGTAAAGTAACGGACAACATCAACAGATTCTTCATCATAGAGCCATGGCACCCTATAAGATGTGCTACCATGTAAACGGCTATGAGAAGAAAGAAGGCCAAAGGCAGCCCATCTCTTATAAACATCAGCTGTAGCTGTGCTTTCAAAACCACCCATATCATGACTCCAGAAGCCAAAGCCTGAGAGACAAAGTGAAAGACCACCACGTAAACTTTCTGCCATTGATTCAAAATCGGCTGTACAGTCTCCTCCCCAGTGAACTGGAAACTGCTGACCACCTGCTGTAGCAGAACGGGCAAAGAGAACAGCTTCATTTTCTCCTCTCTTACGTTTTAAGAGATCAAATACCGTTTTGTTATAAAGGAATGTATAGTAGTTATGCATCTTAACTGGATCTGAGCCATCATGATAAACAACGCCTTTGGTTGGAATTCTTTCACCAAAGTCTGTTTTAAAGCAGTCTACGCCCATATCTAATAAGGTTTCTAACTTATCTTGATACCATTTGCAAGCATCTGGGTTTGTAAAATCTACAAGTGCCATGCCTGGCTGCCACATATCCCATTGCCATACACTTCCATCTGTACGTTTGACTAAATATCCTTTTTCTGCTGCTTCATCAAATAAGCTAGAGGCTTCTGCAATATATGAATTAATCCATACACAGATTTTAAGCCCTTTTGCTTTCATACGTTTAAGCATTGCTACTGGGTCAGGGAACACTTCCTCATCCCAAGTAAAATCACACCAATTAAAGCCTTTCATCCAGAAACAGTCAAAGTGGAAAACTTGAAGCGGAATATCACGCTCTGCCATGCCATCTACGAAACTCATAACTGTTTCTTCATCATAATTAGTTGTAAATGAAGTTGTAAGCCAAAGACCAAATGACCAAGCTGGTGGCAAAGCTGGTTTACCTGTAAGAGACGTGTAGTTTTCAAGTACTTCTTTCATACTCTCGCCGCCAATGATAAAGTATTCAAGTTTTTCTCCTGGCACACTAAATTGTACTTTTGTTACCTTTTCTGAACCTACTTCAAAAGAAACATGTTCTGGATGATTAACAAATACACCATAGTCTCTATTTGTAATATAAAATGGTACTGTTTTATAAGATTGATCTGTACTTGTACCGCCATCTTCATTCCAGGTTTCTACTGTTTGACCATTTTTAATAAATGGTGTGAAGCGTTCACCAAGGCCATAAACAAGTTCACCTACTGATAAACCTAATTGTTCTCTCATATAACATTGGCTAAGGTCATCATTTAAGAATTCGCCACTTGCTGATGTAATATAAGCTGCACTTCTAAAGCCGCTTGTTGTAAGTTTCTTCGTGCCCCTATAGAAATCCATATGGAAGCCATTTTCCTCGCTAATGACAATGCGCATTTCTCCATTTTTAATAGTCAGTTCATCTTCTTTTTCATATGTAAGTGGTAAATTATCATTTTCTAGTATTTCATAATGAGGCCCTAAATCTTTCATTCCTTTATAATGTACCATTGAAATCTTAAAAACATCTTTCATAGGTGCTGAAATTGTATAAGTAAGCACAGGCCCACCCAAGGTATCCCCACGATGATTAATTTTCTTACAAGGTACATAAAGCTCTAGCGCACCATTTTTTTCCTTAATGCTATAAACTTCTTGTGGACTAAAACTTGCAATCCCATCTTTATTAAGCCAACAACCATTACTAAATCTCATAGATCCACTCTCCTATCTCACACCGTATTTATACCTATCTCCCATTTTTCATCTGTCTCTATTTATCGAAAATAGTTTTCTCTATCTCTAAAGCTACCCCTAGCCCTCTCTCTTTATCCTTCACTATGCCTTACATAGTACAAGCTTGACAAAAGAGCTATCTTTTCTCAAGCTTGCACATGTCCTACTTATTTATTTTTGTTATGCTATTATAATTTATGTTTAGTTATTCCAGAAAGCAATTGTATCTTTTGTATATTGTGTCATTTGCGCATTTGCCTCTGCTACACCCATTTCATCAAGTTTAGCCATAATGGTATCCCAAGCTGCATCAAAGTCTTCTGGTTTTCCTAAAATAGCTTGTGTTACAGCTTGTTTAATGTAATCTTCAGATTTTTTGTTGAAGATTGCAAGATCACTATCTGATGGAATAGAGAATTGCCATGCTTGACCATGTTTAGATACAGGAAGTGAATCTCTAGCTGGGAAGAAGTCTACCCAAAGTTCTTTACCATAAGCTTTAAGTGTTTCTTTTTCTGTCTCTGTGAATTCAGCTTCAACTTGTTCTGGGCTGTTTGTTGAATAGTAGTTACCTGTTGGGTCTACAGCACCATCACCTCTTTGTGGGAATGGATATGTATATTTACCAACACCTGTTTTCTTAACAAAGTCTTTATCAGACACTTTTTGTTGTTGCATTTCTTCAGTAAGTTGTCTCTTACCATTTTCATCAATTGTGTAGTTGACACCTTCAATACCCCAGTTATTAAGTACTTGTGCCTCATCAGAAGCCATCCAATCTAGGAATTCAAATGCTCTATCAGCATTTTCGCTAGATGCACAAATTGCAATACCTTGACCACCACTGAATCCTGGGTCTTTAGAGAATTGAGACTCAATATCTTCATTTAAAGTAACATTAAGTGCTGCCATTGTTCTTTCTTCAAGACCTGCTGCAATGAGGGCTTTTTTAGCATCTCCTGTTCCCCAGTCAGGTGTTGCACTACCAAGTACACGACCTGATGCAAGTTTTGCATAGTAAACGTCTTCTTGGTGTGTAAATGATTCTGGGTCTAATAAGCCGATATCATTCATATGGCAAAGCCATTTCATATATTCTTTAACGCCTGGTTCAAGGTATTTGTATTTAGCTTCTCCTGTATCATCATTGATAGACCATTCACCATCATCAAATATGCCCGCTGCTGCACCGGCTATATTTCCAACAGTGATAAGCCATCTCCAATCACTACCCATGAGGCAAAGGCCAATTGTGTCTTGTCCTTCAATTTGTGGATATTTATCTTTGTAAGCTTGAAGTGCTGCTTCATATTTATCAATTGTATTAATAAGTGGGTAACCTTGATCTTTAAGAACAGCATTTTGAATTTGCATAACACCATCTGTTTTCCAAAGTGCTGTACTTACACCATAGCATCCTACAGTATAGATTGTTGGATCATCTTGGCTAAATTTAAGTCTTTGCATCATATCGCCATATAAGTATTTAAGGTTATCCCCTTTTTCTTCAATTAAATCATCAAGAGGAAGAAGTGCTCCTGCATCAATTAATTTATTAACATCACCTTTTGCATAAATCATATCTGGATAATCGCCACTAGCAATCATAAGTGGAATAGCTTGTTCATCCCCACCTACAGCATGTTCAATCTTTAATGTTACACCTGTAAGTTCTGTAATTTTCTGAGCAATTGGGTCTGTGAATTCAATATCTTCTGTAACGTCTTTTTCAAATAGTGTCAGTGTAACAGGTGTTCTATCCTCAAGGCCTACAAAACCATCTGCATCTGCTGAAGCGGCTGGTGCTTCACTTGCTACTGACTGAGTTTCTGCTGGCTCACTAGAAGCTGTTTTAGCTGTATCACTACCACATCCTGCAAGTACGCCCCCTAAACAACACATAGATAATAAGATTGCTGTAAACTTCATTTTTTTCATTTCATTCATCCTCTCTTTTTTTACCTAAATTTGTACTTTTTTTCTCTGTCTGTCTTAAAAGTTTACTTAGATATTGCTGAAGCTGCCTTTCATGAAAAATCTCTTACTTTAATCTAGCTCTTAACTGCTCCAATTGTCATACCAGATACAAAGTATCTTTGTAAGAATGGATAAACACATACAATAGGAACTGTAGTCACTACAGTAATTGCCATCTTAATAGATTCTGGATTAGATGTTACTTGTTTAATACCTTGAGAATTGATATCTGCCGCTTTAATACCTGCTGATGCATTATCAAGTACCTTCATAAGTTCATATTGAAGAGTTGTTAAACTGTCATTTGAACGACAATATAAATATGTGTCAAACCAACTATTCCACTGACCTACTGCAAGGAATAATGCTACTGTTGCAATAACTGGTAAACATAATGGTAAAACGATCTTATAAAAGATAGTAAAATCATTAGCACCATCTATTTTAGCGGATTCTTGTAGTTCATAAGGCAGATTATCCATAAACGAACGTAGTACAATGATATTAAATCCACTTAAAATCATTGGCCAAATATATACTGAGAAATGTCCAATTAATCCTAATCCTTTAATAACCATATATTCGGGAATCATACCACCACTTACATACATTGTAATAACAAAGAGTACTGTGATAGGTTTTCTAAACACATAGTCTTTTCGGCTTAATGTATAGGCAAGCATTGCTGTACATATAACCCCTATAAGAGTACCAACTACAGTTCTTGATACAGAAACCATGAACCCTGTTATAATCTTTGTATTCGAAGAAAAGATTTCCTTATAGTTATTTAATGTAAACTTTCTAGGCCATAAGTGAATGCCACCTCTTACTGTATCCGTTGCATCATTAAATGAAACAGCCAGTACTTGTAAGAAGGGGTAAAGTGTAATGATAAGTATAATAGTCATAATTATTGCAATGATAACATCTGGTATAGTAATTCTTTTTCTAACTGCTGACATTGTTTCCCCTCCTTAAATTAATTGACCTTCACCTGATTTTTTCGCCAATCGGTTTGCAAACCAAATGAGGATGATACTTACAACTGACTTGAAGATACCGATTGCAGTACCATATGAATAACGCATCATACCAATACCATAATCAAGTACATATTTATCAAGTACCAATGATTTCTCTGCTACAATATTGTTGCCTAATAAGTATTGTTTCTCGAAACCAATGTTGACAAGTCCACCAATATTCATAATAAGAAGGATAATGATTGTACCTTTAATACTTGGAAGTGTAATATTCCAAATCTGTTGCCATCTATTGGCACCATCTACTTTAGCTGCTTCATACAGCTGCATATCAATACCTGTAATAGCTGCTAAATAAATAATGGCATTCCAACCTGTTTCTTTCCATATATCAGAAGCTGTTACAATACCCCAGAACATATTGGGGACTGCTAAGAAATTGATTGGTTGTTTTAAAATATGTAAATTGACTAATAGTTCGTTTACAACACCGTTTGGTGAAAGTAATTGTCCTACAATATTTGCAACAACTACCCAAGAAACAAAGTGAGGTAAATATGAAACAGTTTGTACTAATTTTTTATACTTAACACCACGCATTTCATTTAATAAAATTGCAAATGTAATCGAACAAAGTGTACCAAATACAATAGCTAAAATACTCATACCCAGTGTATTAATTAGTGCTTGGTAAAATTGCTCTTCCTTAAATAAGGTAATAAAGTGCTTAAATCCTACCCACTTCGAACCAAAAATCCCCTTTGCCGGCTTATAATCTTGAAATGCCATAAGCCATCCTGCTAATGGTGCATACTTAAAAACAAGGACCCAAATAACAAATGGCGCTGACATCGCAATCAAATATTTCTGGTCTTTTAATTTCTGTCCAAACGAAGCTTTATAATACTGTTGTTGTGTTTTATTGTTTGTTTTCGCTAAAATATTTACCACTCCCCTCTATGATTTATACAATTTTTCTATAAATATATATTAGTATAAATATAGAGTTAATTATACCTCTAAAAATACAGGTTTTTATAAGTGGAAATTAGACATATTCATATGAATACCTCTAAAAATTAGGGATACTATTGTGCAATTATTTCATAAACCTCATTTGGCTTTGTACTAAACATGACCTTTTCTCCAATAGGTTCATATTCTCTATTTATTTGTGTTGACTTTTCTATAATCACAAGTCTTTTATTTGTATAGATTTGTAAAGTTCCTCCATTTTGTACCTTTACTGTAGCATTTCTTAAATGTCCTTCCCTCCAACTAAAGTCAACAACATATCCCCCCTTCGTACATAGTCCTTTAACTTCACCATTTTTCCATGCCTTAGGCAATGCTGGCAAGAATTCTATAGAAGTCGTGTGACTTAGTGTCTGGCTTGTATAATCTTGCAGTAGCATCTCTGCAATACCGGCAATCCCTCCAAAGTTTCCATCAATTTGAAACGGTGGGTGATTATCTAACAAGTTATTTAACGTTGATTTCTTAAGGAGCTGTTGCACATTTTCATAAGCCAGTTCCCCATCTTTTAACCTTGCCCAAAGATTAATAATCCATGCCCGACTCCAACCAGTATGACCCCCACCATATTTAAGGCGTCTTTCTAATGTATTTCTAGCTGCCTGTGCTAAATCTGGTGTTTCTTCTACGTTAATTTGCGTGCCAGGATATAGTCCAAAAAGCTGAGATACGTGACGATGTCCAGGTTCTGCTTCCTCATAATCCTCACGCCATTCCATAATCTGACCAAACTTACCAATACGTAGTGGTAAAAGCCTACTTCTCATCTCTTCAAATTTCTGAATTTCTGCTATATCTTCTCCAAGAACTTTGCCGCCCTCAATAATGGCAGTAAAAAGTTCATAAAGAATTTCATTATCCATAGTAGGCCCAATGCATACTGTTCCGCTTTCTCCTGAAGGCAAGATATATGTATTTTCTGGTGATGTTGAAGGTCCTGTTACCAAGTGGCCTTCCTCATCTTCCATTAAATAACCTTTGAAGAAATCTCCTGCCGATTTTAATAAGTGATATTTTTCTCTTAAGAATTGTTCATCTAATGTATAGCTATAATGCTCCCAAATATGAAGGCATAACCAAGCTGCTCCCATGGGCCAAATCGTTGCTGGCATCCACATATCTTGAGGTGCTGTATCTCCCCATATATCCGTATTATGATGTGCTACAAATCCTTCGCACCCATACATCACTCTAGCTGTTTCCTCTCCATGTGGCTTCATCTTTTCAAGTAGTTCAAAAAGTGGGAGATGACACTCTGATAAGTTGCATTTCTCCGCTGGCCAATAGTTCATCTGGGTATTAATATTAATCGTATACTTAGAATCCCAAGGTGGCTGCCAACTGCTATTCCATATTCCTTGAAGGGTGGCTGGAAGACCGCCTTTTCTACTACAACTGATTAAGAGATATCTTCCAAAGTTAAAGTACAAGTTAATAAGGCCTAAATCCTCGGCTCCGTCTTTAACTCTTGCCAGGCGTTCATTTGTTGTAAGTCTCTTTAGATTTTCATTTGTTGTCTGTCTATCGTCTGATAAATTTCCGATTTCTAAAGACATCCTTTTATAAAGACCTTTATAATCTTCAATATGTCTAGCTAATAAAGTCTCATATCTTATCTTTGCAATCTCTTCTAAATGCTGCTCACAAGTACGCTGAGGGTCACTTACTTTATAACTGGTAGTAGCCGTTAAATAAATAATAACCTCATCGGCATCTTTTATATAAATTCTCCCACCAATATTTTCTTTACTTCCGCCTATATTCTGGACCTTTAAACTATAGGCATAATAAATGCCTCCCTCACCGCCACTAAGGCCATGAAACGTCATACCATCTTTGTGATACTCTTTTTCATCTACATACTTCCAGCGATCAATATAAGTACTTAATTCCAGCTTTTTAGAGCCCTTTAACCTCACTACAAGTGCTTGATCTGGTGCTGTGCAAAATATTTCCCTTATATATTCATAACCATTTGCAGTATAACTCACCCTGCAAATGGCATTTTCTATATCTAGTTCCCTTTTATAATTGGTTATTTCACCAGCTTGTCCATAACACTGGATTATAAGATCTCCTAGTACAGAATATTGCCTTTGTCCATCTGGCACAGCAAACATGCTCATAGAAATTAGCTTTTCAGCTTCACTGATTTTACCTTCCCATAAAAGCTGCCTTATATGTGGCAAATACTTTTTAGCATCTTTATTATGTCTGTCTCTGTAACCACCATACCATAGACTTTCTTCATTAAGCTGAATAAGTTCCCTAGTCGCTTCACCAAATACCATGGCGCCTATGGCACCATTGCCTAAAGGTAATGCCTCATTCCAATCTTTAGCCGCTTCTTTGTACCAAAGCTTCTGCTCTGACATAGTCCTCTCCTCTCAACATTTTATTGAACATATTAAAAATTTTATTAATTTGTAATATATAAATAAATATATTACTTTACTAGGCAACTTGCAATATAAGTTTCCTTTTTAACACAAAAAAAAGTAGCTACTACACCAATATTTTTAATGTAATCGCTACTTTTTTATAACCTTTTTAGTTTTCTCTCTGCTGATTAATAAATGTTTTGATTGCTTCAATTTCTCCGGTGAGGCTACCCTGACATAACTCTGGTTTCCCTCCACCACGTCCATTGAATCTTTCATTTAGCATCTTACTTAATGGACGGACATCTTCCTTGCTGCTTCCTAGGGCATATTTGATATTCCCCTCTTGAACAGTAATCACTAAGAACACTTCATCACTAAGCTCTGTTAATAAAACGCAAAGCTTTCTCATCTCATCAGCCGTTAAATTCTCTTGATAAATGAAGTTTTGTCCTTTTTGCACATACTCTTGTGCTCTAAAGATTAATAAATCATTCGTTACTGCGGCAAGCTTCTGCTTAAGACTTCCGAGCTCTTCTTGCTGTTTAATAAAAGCTTCTAAAATCTTTTCTGTTTTAGTAGAAAGCATTGCACCTACTTCTCTTGTAATCATTAATCTTTGGTCATAATCTCTAAGGGCACGTTTCCCACAAAGAAGTGTTAATCTCATACCGCCTCTATGTCTTTCCCAGCTTATGCATTTAATAATCCCAATTTCACCACTTCTATTTACATGCGTTCCACAACATGCACAGGTATCATATTGACCAATTTCCACAAGTCTTACTTTCCCAACAATGTCTATCTTTGAACGATAATCACGGTCTTTAATTGCTTCAGGTTCAAAAAGCGCCGCCTTAACAGAAATATTTTGAAAGACTGCTTCATTGGCAAGGCTTTCAATCTCCTTAATCTGTGCTTCTGTAAGCTCTCCATCTAAATCAGCTGTCATATAATCATCACTTAAATGGAAGCCTACATTGTTGTAACCATATTTTTCATGAATAATGCCAGATACAATATGCTCCCCACTGTGCTGCTGCATAAAATCAAATCGTCTTTCAAAATTTATTTTTCCCTCTACTTTACTGCCTACTTCAAAAGGCTTATTTACCACATGATATATAATGTCTTCTTTAATAAAAACATACTTCACTTCCACATCATTAAGCATGCCTTCATCTGCTGGCTGCCCGCCACCTTCAGGATAAAACGCAGTCTCATCAAGTACAACTGTATACCCCTCTTTATAAGGTTCGCATTTTACAACATTCGCCTCAAAATCTGTTAAATAACTATTGTCATAATATAACTTCTTAGTCACCTTTTTTCTCCCTTCACACTTTGTATCCTTTTAATATTTTCCCTTTAACTTTTTAAGAGTATCCACACAAATAGTTTGATTTATACACCCTATCGTTTGCTCTATTACCTTGGCATGCTTTCCAAATTCACCATGTTCATCACTGCCTACTGTTTTTATAAGATTATGTTGGTCACAAAATGCTTCACATGTCTTGGTCATAAGCTGCGTGTGTGTTGGGTAATAGCATTCAATGCCATCAATCCCTTGCTGATTTAAATCTTCTAAGATAGCCTTAATTTCTGCTTCATTCAAATGCTTGTAATACTCTCCTGGATGTGCTAAAATGCTTACCCCGCCAGCCTTTTTAATAGCCTGACAAAGCACATTTATTTCCGGGAAATTATAACTTTTAAAATCACAGTCATATGCACTGTATAATCTAAAGCCATCAAAAAGCTTCTTCGTAACGCCTCTATCAAACATATAGTGAAGGCCTTTCCAACCCCCCTGATGTACATCATACGTATACTTTTCATAATCCGCCATATTTACCTGTGAATAATCCTTCTCAAGTTTTTGAACTAAATGCTCACTCATAAGCTGCATTTCATCATCTGCCTGATGAATAAGCGTCATAAGCTCAGGTGTATTCTCAAAGCCATAAGCTAATAGATGAAGTACCTCTCCCCTATACTTACAGTTAATTTCACATCCTTTAATAGGCATAATTCCTTCCTCTGCTGCCGCTTTATTAAGCTTCTCCCATGCATTTATCTTATTATGGTCTGTTATAGCAATAGCCTCTAAACCTCTTGCCTTAGCTACCTTAACGACTTCTTCTGGTGACATGGTTCCATCAGAATAAAATGTATGAACGTGTAAATCTGCTCGCATGTTACTACCTCCTTATAGCTCTACTTCCACCCCATAATGGTCAGATACAACTTCCTTATATTGCCCATTAAAAATAACACGTGAAGTTTTTACTTCTACTGGTCTATTCATTAAAATAAGGTCGATACGCAAATCTAATTTATTGCCGCTCCAACCTGCAATCTCGCCTTGTACTGTAGCACCTTCATCTTTTTCTTCTGCTAAAACATAACTATCTACTAACCCTTTGTCTATTAAATAATCATAACCCTCATCTTTTATATTGGCATTGTTATTAAAATCGCCCATTAGAAAGCTTAAGCGCTTCATATTTACCTTAGCCATCAGCTTGTCCATTTGAGGCTTTGCTGGGTCCAGTTCATCATGCCACCAGCCTAAATGACAAGAATATAAATCTATAAGTTCTCCATCAACTTCAATTGTTCCTTTTACAATCGTCCTGCGTTTAGGGTTTGTCTCATCTGTAATACCTGAAACTAAAAAGGCTTCCGTTTCTTTAAATGGCACTTTTGATAATATTGCACACCCTTCTTCATAGGTGCTGCGAAGTGATTTAGCCTTGTCCCAAAAATAATAATATTTAGGTCCACCTAATGCGGCTACCTTTTCAAGCAGTATTTCAATAAAATTGTTTTTACGAATAGGCGTTCCTTCAATAAATTTACCATTTATAAACTCTTGCCTTGTTCCCTCAGCAGAAAGATACCCTTGCATAATACCTTCTATTTGAATGAGTTGATTGACCTCTTGAAGGGCAATAACATCATAATCCTTTTCCTTAATAACTTGTGCTAAATGGTTAAGCTTGTATTCTCCATTTTCTTCTCGCCATGAATGTGTATTTAAAGTTAATATTTTCACTGTCTTCACCTCTATTTTATATTACCCTAATTAAACAGAGGTTGCACCCTTATTTTGGCGCAACCTCTGTTTTGATTATTTAATAGCCATGTACTTTTCTTTTTCAAAAGGATCATTATTAGAAAATAAATTTGGATTAATTGCAAGAAGTTCATTTAAAACTTCTGTCATAGGTGCTGCTTCACAAATACGTACAATAGCATCTCCAAATTTTCCTTTTCTCATTACTTTTTTCTCTTCTAAAAATTCATCAACTTTCCAGAAATACTCTGACCAGTGATCGCCATGATGCCTTCTAGATGGTACGCTAATTTCCTTGCCTTCTGGCGTTACTACAACTAATGCCTCTCTTGTATCCGTCATTCTACCTGGTATATCTACCCATTCTTCTACGCCATGAATGAATGTATTTCTTCTAAGATCTACGCCTAAAAGCATAATCTGTGCCTTACGATCTAGAAGTTTCCCCCATGGTGACTTTCTTGCACAAGGCGTATCCCAAAGTTCATTATCCTTCACAAATGCTGCGGCCTCTTTTCCTAATGCCGCTACAGAATGGGTGGGATGCCAAGACCTAATAACACCTTCTCGTTGTCTAAATAGCTCAGGTAAAATCCCTACACATACTTTAGAATCCGTTACATAAAATTTAGGATTATCTGCATTAATATAAGACCAGGTATGTGTCGGAAGCACCAATAAACCATCTTGCATATATTCACTTAAAGCATCCAGCACAGTATCAGCTCTGCCTTCTACCTCACCTATACTCTTCATAGATGAATGTACAAGTAATGTCCCCTTAGGGTCAACATGTAATTCTTTTAGATAATTTAGTAAATCTTGTTTCGTATATGCCATATTATTTTCCCTCATAATTTTTAGAAATAATGTATATTTTTAATAACTAGTCTAACTTATCTCCTTATTTTTTACAAGATAAAATTTATTATGAGTATGGACACTACTTATTACCTGTAATCCCTACCATCTTTAATAAAAATTGTGCATTAGTTGTCCTGCATCGCCCTTTCTTTAACCTATAATCAAAGCCAATGCGGTTATCTTTATAATATTCTTCAAAATGATAGTTATAAACCTTTCGCTTCCTTTCTGTACGCATCTCAAGTTCACAAAGTTCAAAGTCATGCGTACTGACCATCACAATCACCCAAGGCTGTTCTAAGGCATTAATGGTTTCCTTGGCACCTAGTATACGATCTGCTGAGTTAGTTCCCTTAAAAATTTCATCAATTAGTACTAACATTGGACGCTTTGTATGTGAGGCATCAATCATCCCCTTAATACGCAAAAGCTCTGCATAAAAACTAGAAATACCTGCATTGACATCATCTTGCATACGCATAGAAGTCTGTACTTCCATTCTTGTAGCAAAAAAGTCCTTAGCCAAAACAGGAGCGCCTGCATAAGCAAGTGCTAAATTCACGCCTATGGTACGTAAAAATGTGGTCTTACCTGACATATTAGATCCTGTAATAATACATGTTTCAGACTGAATATCTAGGTCATTTCCAATAGCTTCGTGTATCAACGGATGTTTTAAGGCACTAAAATGAATAGCTGGTTTATCTTTTTCTGCAACCTCTGGGAAGCTATATTCTTCCTTTACATCACAAAGTACTGCTAAACTTAACAATGCCTCTATCTCCCCCATTACACTTAGCCATTTATCTACTGATTTCCCATACTGCTTGCACCACATACCAAATACATCATTGCAATGAAAATCCCACATTAAAAATCCTGCTACCACCATATATGCAATAGCATTTAATCTAACTTTTAAGGCTTCCGATAGTTTATAGAGGGTTTCTAATCCTTCCTTAGGGCCCCCTTCTTCACAAATACTTTGTTTTAATGCCTTTAAATAGCTACTTTCAAATTCCTTTTCTTCGATAGCCAGAAGAAAGTTTTTATATACATTTATATTTCTGCTAAATCTTAAAATAATATCAAAAATTTCACTATGTTTTCTAAAATAACAGAATGCTAGTCCAATCTGCATTGTAATAGATGTACTGCCTGTTAAGGCAAATAATTTGCTTTCACCATTTAAAACAATCACTACCACAGAAAATAACGCCACAAAGGGGATCACTAAGCTAAGTACTTTTAGCCCTCTACTTTGTCCCTGTTTCTTCTTCCCTAAAATCTCTATGAATGCTGTAATACTAGCTTCATCTACATTTTCCTTCTTAAGTGCTATAAGCTGACTAAGCGTCTTTAAATGAAGTGCAAAATCTTCATTTTGTGCTAACTCTTTAATGGCCTCTTGCCTTGCTTTAATCTCCTCTTGTTTCACGCCCTGTACAAGTGCCTGTGCTAATGCCTTTTTTCCATAAGGCGTATGTGCTACACAAAGATATTGAAAAACAGACCCTTTTCCTAATAAATCTAAGTCCTTAATTCTAGGAATTGCGTCATCTGCATAACGACTGCCATCCTCTTCAAAATCTAGCCAGCCTTTGTCTAAACGCTTTAAATTTCCCTCGAGTACTATCTGTTTTGCCTGTTCATACTGCTTTTGTTCATTTAACTGATTGTAGCGTCTAATTAAAATTATAAAAATCCCTAAAAAAAGTATAATGCCTAAATAATATATTTTCTCTTGCCATGCGAGTCCTATAATTAAGCTCCCCAACATGCCTAAGAAGCTCACTACTCTTAAGCTACCAAGCTTCCCAATCCTTCGTTCAAGGCTATGAATCTTCTTACGACTTATCTCTACTTGTTCTAAATACGTTTTTCTTTTCATATGCTCTCCTAATTTTATTCCTCCAAATTAATTTCTGTTGACAAAATGTCATACGCATATGTTATCTCCCTTATATTCAAAATGCATGACATGATATAGTCTTCCGTCTACAGTAAATCCATTACGTGTAATGCCAATTAGTTCAAATCCTAAATCTTTTAAAATCTTAATGCTAGCTTCATTAACAGTAACAGCATCTGCAAATAATACTTTGACCTTCACCTCTTTCAATGCATATTCTAAAACTGCCTTAGCAGCTTCCTTGCCATATCCATTATTCCAAAATCGCCTAATAAGCTGATAATAAAAACCACGTTTTTCCCCATCATCATCAACTGTTGGAATACCTATGACGCCTATAACTTCCTTATTTTTTAAAACAACAAAATGTCCTATATGCGCACTCTTTTCTTCATTTTTGAGCCATATGTCAATCTTATCTCTTACAGCATCTACATCAGATAATTTCATAGCATTGGTATAACGAATCACTTCTTCATCTTGCCATAATTCAAGTAATTGTTTTGCATATTTTTTTTCTAATGGTACAATTTCTAATCTTTTGGTTTCTAATTTCATCCCCTACCCCTCTTTTCTTTTTTATCTTCTTCTAGAACTTCTACCTTTTATTATAAACATTCATTGCTTAGATAGACTATATTTTTTAAAGTTATCTAATTATATATATAAATAAAACCTGCTAATGATGCCTCCTTTTCATTAACAGGTTTTATCTTCTCTTATTTATTTAGTTGTTCTTTAACACGGTCTGGATAATTAGAAATAATCATATCTACACCAATTTCAATCATATATGCAATATCTGCTTTTTCATTAATTGTATATGGATTTACCTTAATTCCTTTTGCATGGGCTGCTGCAACAACTTCCTTATTAAGCGTTCTATAATCTGGATGAATTGCATTAGCTCCGGCATTTAAACAGTATTTTTCTGGTTCATACAGCGGTTCTATATAAAGAAGTCCTGTCTCAATTGTAGGCTGAATGCTTTTGCATTTTACCATAGAATAATGATTAAAACTTGAAAGAATCACTTGCTTTTCCATGCCATAATCCATAATCATATGAATCACCTTTTCTTCTAATAAAGGATACTGTACAATTGTATTTTTTAGCTCTAAGTTTAACAAAATCCCATGTTTTTTCGCTAATATCAGCAATTCTTCTAGTGCAGGTACACCTAAAGCATCTAATTCTTCAAATGTATGCGCCTTCACATAGCCAGTACCCGTTGTGGTACGATCAACTCTTTCATCATGAATAAGAACTAATACACCATCTTTAGAAATCTGTACATCTGTTTCAATGCCATCGCAGCCAAGTTCAATGGCCTTCTCAAAGGCTACCATTGTATTTTCTGGTGCATGGCCACTCGCACCTCTATGCGCTATATTTAAAGTCATAAAACCTTCCCCCTATAAACTTATATCTACCTAATCTATTTGTGCTATCTATAACTTACTACTACTTAAACTATTATTTTATCTTACTTTGTCTTATTATATCTTTCAATAGCTTTGTTAATGGTTTGTGCACTGGCATTTACAGCTTCTTCTGGCGTTAATTCATGGTTTAGCAGTTTCTCAATATTTTCTTCAATACATGCTCTAGCTTCTGGGAATACTGCTAAAAGTGCACCTGTGCTACCTTTGCTATCATGAAGCTGATCAATAGCTGTTTTAAACTCTGGTTGCGCTTCTAAATGCGCAGTCATTTCTGGTAAATCATAAGCTTTAGTTGTAATAGGGAAATAACCCGTTGCCTTTGACCACTTAACTTGTGATTCAGCTGAAATCAAATATTTTACAAACTCCCATGCTGCTTGCTCCTTTGCATCATCTTCTTTGTCCATAATCCAAAGTGAGCCGCCACCTATAGAAACACCGCCTTGATCCTCATTTGTTACACCTGGAAAATACGCTGTTCCTAATTCAAACTTGCCATTAATACTTGCTTTGATTGTTGAAAGTGAAGCTGTAGAACCTAAAAGCATTGCTGAATTCCCTGCTGTAAAGGCATCTTTATTTACATCTTCATCACGTCCTAAATTCACCATGTTCCCCGCATCTACTGCCTCAAGCCATTTTTCCATAATGCGAAGGCCTCCCCCATTTTCATCAAAGCTTACAGCTGTAGCCGCATCTGTTCTCCCATTTCCATTATTAGCATAGTCAAGTCCTGATTTTACTAAGAACTGTTCAAAGAACCAACCATAAATTTGAATATTTGCCCCATATGTGGTCACATTGTTGCCCTCTTTCTTAGCTAACTTCTCAGAGTATGCCATCATTTCTTCAATACTCTTTGGTGCTACCTCTGGGTCAAGCCCTGCTTCTTTAAAAAGATCTTTATTATAGTATAAAATCGGCGTTGAGCTATTAAATGGCATTGAATATAACGCATCATTTATAGAGTAATATGCTAAAATATTCTCTTCTAATTCGCTCGTATCAAACCCTTCTGCATCAATAAAATCTTGCATTTTACATGCATACTCACTATCAATCATCCAGCGTGTTCCAATATCATAAAGCTGCATTAAATCCGGAGAAGCTGCGCCTAATGAAGCACTCTTTAATTTATTAATAGCCTCATCATAACTTCCTTGATACTGCACTTCTACTTTAATTTTATCCTGTGAACTATTGAATCCATCCGCTAATTGCTGCAATGCCTCACCGCCAACACCGCCCATAGAGTGCCAAAAGACTATCTCAACAGGCGCCTCACTAGCTGCTGATGTTGCCCTTGCACTCGTTGTCTCACCACATCCAACCAAGCTTCCCATAGCCACCATACCAACTAAGCTTGCGCCTAAAACTCTGTTTACTAATTTCATCTTCATCTCTCCTATTTTCCTCTTATGTATATTGTTATCTTTAATCTTTCTTATCCTTTTACTGCCCCTGCTACCATTCCATCTACCAGCTGCTTTTGTCCTAAAATAAATATTGCAATCGATGGAATAATAATCATGAGTGCACCTGCCAATACAATTTCATAGTTATTCCCTTCTGAAAACTGCAGCATGCTAATCCCAATTTGAACAGTTCTCTTACTTGGATCATTAATTGTTAAAAGAGGCCACATATACTGATTCCATGTATTAATAAAAACATAGATTCCTAATGATGCCATAACCGGTTTAGAAATCGGCATAATAATTGAAGTTAAAAACTTAAAATGACCACATCCATCTAGTGCCGCAGCTTCTTGTAAATCTTTAGGTACCGTTAAATAAAACTGCCTTACCATGAAAATCCCCATTCCAGATGTTAAAAATGGAATAATAAGCGCCTTCATACTATCTAACCACCCTAAGTTACTTACAGTTAAATAATTTGCTACAATAATGACTTCGCCTGGAATCATAACTGTGACTAAAACAGCCATAAAAAGTACATTTTTTCCTTTAAACTCAAAGAAAGAAAAGGCATAGGCCGCAAGGCTGCATGTAATAAGCTGACCTATTGTCACACAGATTCCTACGACAAAGCTATTCTTTAAAAAGCTTGTAAAAGGTACCATCTCCAAGGCCCTAATATAATTTCTAAGACTCGGTGCACTTGGTAAAAACCTAGGCGGATTCTGTGACATATCTGCTGCACTCATTAAACTAACCGAAAAAGCATATAAAATAGGTGCAATAATTAATAAGCCAACAATAATACTTATGCTGTTTAAAATGATTTTTTTACCTTTAGAACTCATTATTTGTAATGCACTCCTTTCTTCTCAAATGCCAACTGTACGAGTGTCATACTAAAAACAATCAAAAATAAAATAATAGATTGACTACTCGCCATTTCAAACCTACCATTAAAGAACGCATCTCTATAAATAGAATGAACAATCACATTGGTAGAATCCCCTGGCCCTCCTTGTGTCAAAAGCTTGATTTGGCCAAATGCCTGAAAAGCACCTACTAAGTTCATGAAAAGTACAAAGAAAAGCTGTGGTGTTAAAAGCGGTAAAATAACGGCTTTAACCTTTTGCAAATAGCTGGCACCATCTATATTGGCACTTTCAATTAGTTCCTTAGGTACAGACTTAAGCCCTGTAAATAAGAAAATAAAATTCATTCCAAGGCCTAGCCATACTGTCACGAAAGCCACCACATAAATAGCTACTTTAGGATCCGCTAGCCACCTTATATTTGTATTTAGCAAATAGTTAGCAATCCCATTTGTCGGATGAAAAATAAGTATCCAAATCATTGCTGCCGGTGCTGATGCAATAGCCATTGGCATTGAAAACATCAGCTCATAAATACAATTATGTTTTAATTTATTATCTGCAAGTAGCGCCAGTGCTAAACTTATGACCATTGTAGGAATAATAATCAATATGGCAAACTTGAAGGTTACTCCTAAGCTATTATAAAAACTGGCTGAAGTAAGTAGTTCTATGTAATTTTCAAGCTCCACAAACTCTACAGCTTCTCCCCTACGATTTGTAAGGTTGAAACTTAAATAAATCGTTTTAAAGAATGGATAATATACAAATAATCCAAACAAGATAAAACTTGGTAATAAATACAAATACGGTACTAATTTCTCCTTATGGCCTAATTTCGTCCTACTTAATATAGGATTCTTTGCTTTGCTTACTTTCAAGGTTCCTTCTAATGATGACTCTAAAGCTATTTCTGACATCCAACATCCTCCTTATTAAAATGGTTAAACTAATCTATCTTTCTAACCTACATTCACAAATTTTTCAATGGCATATGCCACGCCATCTTCTTCATTGGTTTTTGTAATATAGTCTGCAATCTGTTTTACTTCTTCAAAAGCATTTCCCATGGCGACACCTAGACCTGCATATTGCAACATCTCTACATCATTTCCTGCATCACCAATGCACATGACCTCATGAGGTGCAATATCTAATCGTTCTGCAAGTGTTTTTATACCTTTTTGCTTTCCAGATGCTTTGCTTAAAAACTCTAAGAAAAATGGCATGCTCCTTACAACGTTATAATCCTTATATAAATTTTCAGGAAGTTGCCTAATCACACGGTCAATTTCCTTAGGTGCCCCTACATACATCACCTTAATAATCTCTTCATGTATAGCAATTTCCTCAAAATTCATTTCATAAATAGGAATGTTATTCATCCTTCCTTCTAACTGAGAGTATTCATTCATCCGAGGTGTAATACATCCCTTCATCAAAAAAGCATGAAGATCAATCTCTAACCTCTGTGCCAGTTCATATAAACGATGTAAATCATTCCCCTTAAGCATGTTCTTTGCAATAACTTCCTTTGTCTTTACATTTTGTACAATACTTCCGTTATAGCTCATCACATATTCATCTTCCGCTACAAATTCTAACTCCTCTAAGTAGCGTTCCAAACCATGAATAGGCCTTCCAGAAGCAATTACAACCTTAACGCCCTTTTCACGCACTTTTCGTATCGCTTCTTTATTTCGTTTTGAAATGGTATCATCCCTTCTAAGTAATGTCCCATCCATATCAACTGCAATCAGTTTATACATATCTTTTCTCCTCATGTTTAACATTTCTACTAATGTCATCATAACTTGTCCAAATTAAATGTAGATTTGTGTTATTTTAAATTAATGTAAAATACCCCTTTACACAAATTTAATATATAAAAGGAGGCGCTACGAAATTTGTTCGTAACGCCTCCTTTAAAAAGAGAACAGTTGATAGCTTTCATTTAAATATAGCTATCAACTGTTCCCTGTTAATATTCATTCTGAGTATTTCAATTTTATTTACATTTTAGTTTTATAAACTTCTGACCACTGCCTATCTTCCACTAAAACATGTTCTACTAGCCAATCATTTAATGCCCTTAAAAGCTCGAGGATTTTGTCATTTTGATGTCTATCAATCTCATCCATATCTAATTTATAAATATAATCTACAAAGTCATTATGTGCAACTTTATGTTTAAAGAATTTGCTATACTGAATCTCAAATAATATCTTTTCTTCTTCTGCAAAATGATATTTTACATAGTCTCTTAATTCATTTACAATTTCTACAATCTCATCAAATTTATCTGAGTGTTCTGGCAGTTCTAGCATCCCCTCTGCTTCTTCTGCTAAATCAAATAATTTCTTGTGTTGTTCATCAATAATATCTACACCTATCCTATAGGACTCTTTCCACTGAATCATGCTTCACCCTCCAAATTCATATATTTTCCTTTTATTATATCATATACAAAAAATATGACTACTCCCTATATTTCTTAGGTTATAGTCATATTTTTCATATTTAGATTTTATAGAAGGCAATATATCAAGTCGTTTAATTTACTTTAATCTGAGTCCAAGCCTCATCATACATTTGTTTTACCTCAAGAGGTAAATTTGTGTATAACTCACAACGTGACATAATTTCTTCTGTCATATAAGCATTAGGATTATTTCTAATATGTTCATCTTGCTCCAGTCTAGCTTCTTTGTTTGGTGTTGTATAACCAATCTCATCTGCTATTCTAAGTGCACTTTCTTTATCACTGATAAAGTTAATGAACTTCTCTGCTCCGTTTACATTAACAGCATTAGCTGGGATACATAAGCTATCAATCCAGAAGTTTGCCCCTTCTTTTGGTACAACATACTCTAAATTTGGATATTCATCTTGAAGATTAAGCCCTTCACCTGACCAAATCATATTAATAGCTGTTTCTCCATCTGCAATCATTGTTGTGCCATTATCAACACCATATTTAGGGTCAACTAATGCTCTTTGTTCTAATAATAATTGTTTTGCTTCTTCAATTTCATCTGGATTTGAAGAATTCAGGCTATAACCTAATTTCTTTAAAGCTGCCCCGATTGTATCTCTATAAGTATCAAACATAAAGACTTGATCTCTATACTTTTCATCCCATAGTATATCCCAACTATCCACACCTTCTGTTACCACATCTTTATTATAAATAATCCCTACCGTTCCAAACATATACGGAACTGAGTACTTATTACCTGGGTCCATTCCCAAATCTAAGTATTCTTCGTCCATTTGTGCAATGTTAGGGATATTATCTTTATTAAGCTCTTGAAGAAGGTTTTCTTCAATCATTCTAGGCATTAAGGCATCTGATACTAAAATCACATCATATTGTACCCCACTGCCAGCAATCTTCTGATACATCGTTTCCATATCATCAAATGTGCTCATTTTTACTTTGATGCCATATTCCCTTTCAAATTCCTTAAGTGTTTCATTATCAATATTTTCTCCATAGTTATAGAAAGTAATTGTTTCTGAACGCTTCCCACAACCTACTGCTAACATACTAACTGCAAGTATGCAGCCTGCTACACCTACTAATTTTTTAAACTTCTTCATGTAATTTTTATTTCCTTTCTCTATTTTTATCCTAGCCCAACTTATTTTATGTAAGTATATATACCTTATTATAAATGCCGCACTTGTAACCTTTAATGCTGTAGCATTCTGAGAAGAAAAAACTTAATGACATACATATCATAAATTTTTAGTTTGTTTTCCATAAGAACCTACCTATTATAATATATTCTCCTTTATTTAGGAAGAATTATTATCTAAATACAAAAAGCTTGTCACGATTAGTTTCGTGACAAACTTTTTGTATTGTTATAATATCCTATTTAATATATTAAGACGCACTAAGACATGCTTCTTGCTTATATTCTTTTCGTTTCAGTTCCATGACAATCATAATAATACATACAAAACCTGCTATAAAGTCTGCAATAGGTCCTGAGTACATAATGCCATCAATTCCAACAAACATTGGCATAATGATTAATAATGGCAATAAGAAAATAATCTGTCTTGTTAAGGATAAAAAGATTCCTGCCACTGGCTTGCCAATTGCTGTATAGAAGTTTGATGTAATTGGCTGAATGAAGTTAATCATTGTAAAGAATAAAAAGACTCTAAAATATTTAATTGCAAACTCATAATAAGCATCTGAGCCATTTCCAAAAATAGAAATGATTTGTCTTGGTGCAAATTGGAATAAACTAAAGGCAATAACTGATATCCCTAGTCCATATGCAGATGCAAGTAAATAAGCCTTTTTCACGCGCCCATGCTGGCCGCTACCATAGTTATAACTTACGATAGGCTGTAAGCCTTGTGAAAGTCCGATGATAAATGACATATAAAGCATGTTTACCTTTGAAATAATTCCTGCACAGGCAATAGGAATTGCCTCTCCATATACAGATAATGCACCATAGTGCTTTAATGATTGATTCATAACAATCTGTACAACCATCATTGCTAATTGATTGCTACATGGTGCAGCACCTAAAGAAGTAATGCGGCTCACATACTGCATTTTTAATACTAAATGTTCTTTTCTTAACTTTACACTTTTGCAGCGTGTTAAGTAAAATACGACCATACTAAAAGATACTATCTGACCAATGATTGTGGCATAAGCTGCCCCTGCCATACCCCAATCAAAAACAAATACAAATAAGGCATCAAGAACAGTATTTACAAGTGCACCTACAATATTACAAGTCATTGTATACTTAGGACGTCCATCTGCACGAAGGAGATTTCCCCCACCTGTTGCAAGAATTAAAAATGGGAACCCAAATGATACGATTCTTGTATAAACTTTAGCATGCTCTAATACATTATCTGGTGAACCAAAGAATTTTAATAATGGTGTTAAAAAGAGCTGTGTGATTACAAGCAATACAAGGCCACATCCAAATAACACTGTTATTGCATTTCCCATGTAAAATGCTGCCTTTTCTTTTTCCTGCTTATCAGTATGGCTTCTACCCATAGATATATTAAATGCTGCTGCTCCACCAATCCCAAATAATAGCGCAATGGCTACACATGAAATAGATAGTGGAAATGAAATGTTAGTGGCTGCATTTCCGAGCTCCCCTACACTTCTTCCAATAAAGAACTGGTCCACGATATTATAAAGTGAACTTACAAGCATAGCAATAATACTCGGTACGGCAAACTGCCTTAATAGCTTATTGATATTTTCTTCTCCTAACGGATTTTTTCCGCCTATATTTCTCATTTTGTCAAACTCCTTTAATCTTCTTCAAAGTACTCTTCGATATTTTCTACCATTTGAGATAAAATTCTTATGACCTCTTCTGTTTCTTCTTTTTTTAGATTCTTAGACATGATGGCTTCCCATTCTTCTCTTCCCTTTTGAATAGGTTCCCAGCTCTCACGTCCCTTTTCAGTTAAATAAATACGATTGCATCTTAAATCTTCCAGGTCCTTTTTTCTCTCAATAAAGCCCTTTTCCAATAAGGATTTTACAACCCTTGTAATAGCAGATTTATCGATTCCAAGCTCTGATGCAATTTCATCCTGGGTAATCCCATCTTGTCTGTTAAGCACGATAAGAATAGGATATTCACCTGATGCAATATCATATGCCTTGAGGGTTTGTGCCCAAAATATCTGACTTTTTCTATAAAGAATTGAAATCAGTTTTCCTGAATACTCTTTCATAATGACTTCCTCTCAAAATAATTAGTTGACAAGTCAACAAATTTATTTTACGCCAAAACTAGTTGCGTTGTCAACTAATTGTTTGACCTCTCATAAATGCAAAAAAGTTGCTATAGGGAAATTATAAACCTTTCCACTATAGCAACCTTAGCTATTACTGCACCTTATGCCAAACCCATTAAGTACAAAAGAGTAATCTAAAATATAACCTCTACATATCATCATCATATTATTAACAATACATTTACCTGATAGCAACTTATTTAACTTTGATTGATTGTGGTAATATCTATCACCCTGTCACAAGTTTGCTTAGCCAGTGCCATATTGTGGGTAATCATGATAAGGCCCATATTTCTCTCTTTTACTTCTTCTAGGATGACATGCCAAAGCTGTGCCTGAGTAATCACATCTAACATAGTGCTCATTTCATCTGCAATGAGGAACTTTGTCTCTGGAAGCAATGCCCTTGCCACACAAAAGCGCTGCAATTCTCCACCTGATAACTCTCTAGGAAATCGTGTCAGCCACTGCTTTTCAATCCCTAGTTTCGTCATAATGCCTGGATCTAGGCCTTTGGCTTCTTCTAATACCTGCTTCATACGAAAGCGTGGATTGATAGCCTTTTCAGGATGCTGATAAATCAGCTGAATAGGACAAACACCTTTTTTAGGAAGTGCCTGATGATCTATCAGCACTTCCCCATCTATTGGTGCTAAATAACCTGCAAGTATTTTAGCCAGGGTACTTTTTCCATAACCACTTGGTCCTACAATGGCAATTCTTTCACCTGTTTGACACGTCATATTTACATTGTTTAATATGAACTTTCCTTTTTTATTATAGCCAAAGCAAATATTTTTAGCTTCAAGTTGCATTATAACACCTCACCCATCCTTCTCTTACTTCTGTCATTGGAGGTAATTCTTCCTTACACTTTGATGTACAGCTTGCGCAGCGTGGTACAAATGGGCATCCATGCATAACGGAATCCGCATAAGGCTGAAAACCTGGGAGAGGCTCAAAGCCATTTTGCGGCATGGCTCTATAAAGAGCTTTGCTATAAGGATGCCTTAAGCCCTCTTCACCTGCTAAAAAGTCCTGAGGCTTTAAGACTTCAAGCGTTGTCCCTGCATAAAAGATTGCCACCTTGTCAGCTATCTTAAGGGCTAAGTCAATATCATGGGTAATAAGGATAACGCCCTTACCTTCATCTGCTAATTCACGAAATATTGTTAGTGCTTCTATAGCTTGTTCCAGCTGCATTCCTGGAGTTGGTTCATCTGCTATGATAAGTTTCGCATCTCCAACAACTGCTGTAGAAACTAAGACACGCCTTGCCATACCGCCTGATAGCTGAAAAGGATACATGGTCTCGGTTTGTTCATCTAATCCTAATCTATTAAATACCTTTTTAAGTGCTGACATGCCCTTTGCTTTATCCTTATGGCCAATGACCTGCTGAAATACTTTCATAAGCGGATTTAAGTAAGAAACAGATTGTGGCACAAGGGCCATCTCTTCGCCGCGTAGCTCTTGCTGATAGGAAGGTGTCAATGTTTTTCCTTTATAAGTCATCTCGCCACAAGTGACCGCATTTTCTGGCAGAATGCCTAATATTGCAAGGGCTAAAAGACTTTTCCCAGAACCGCTGGAGCCCACAATGGCTAGAATTTCACCTGGCTTCACCGATAAGGAAAGATTAGATATCACCTTCAGCTCCTGTTTTTCTGTTAATTTCGTATACATTTGAAATGAGACTGATAAATTTTTAATCTCTAACAAAGGTTCATTATGTTTCATTTGATTTACCTCATTCCTGTGCACTATAAGGGTCCATAAGTGCTTTTAAATTTTCCCCTAAGCGGTCAAATAAAAATACAATGATGACTAAAGTAAGGCCTGGGAAAAATGCCAGCCACCACATGCCTGCTGATAAATATTTCATACTTTCTGCTAAAATAATACCAATAGCTGGCTGCTCTGGCGAAAGACCATAACCTAAAAATGTAATAGATGCCTCATGCAAGATAGCATGAGGAAACATTAGTATAAGCCCTACGATAAATTGTGGAATCATATGTGGCAAGATATGATTTTTTAAAATAAAGCCGTAACTCCTCCCAAGCTTTCTTGAAACTGCAATATACTGTTCACTGCGTAGCTGCAGCACTTCTGCTCTGATAAGTCTTGCTAAACTTGTCCAATGGGTTACTGCAATCCCAATGAGCAGTCCTTTGAGTCCTCTGCCACAGGCAAAGGAAATTAAGATGATGAGAATAAGGTGTGGGACTCCCATTACAAGGTCAATTACCCAACTAATCACTGCATCTAAACTCTTTGAGCCTACCGCCGAAGCAATGCCTACTAATACGCCAATGACAGCGCTCATTGCTGAAGCAGCTATACCCACTATAATGCTCACACTAAGTCCCTTCATGGTACGTGCAAATAAATCACGGCCTAGCCAATCTGTCCCAAATGGGTGTTTAAAAGAAGGCGTTAACTTTACACTGGCAAAGTCAACTGCAGTGGCCTCTTCACTGATGCATATTCCCATTAAAAGTGCTCCTATAATAATGAGTCCACTTATAATTGTTAATATCAATGTTTTCTTTCTCTTATTCATTACCGCTATTCTCCTTGATTTTAGGGTCTATGATGCCATAAAGTAAGTTTGCAATCAGATTGCCAGTAAAAACAAAGAGGGCACTGAATAAAGTAATGCCTAAAAGTAAAGGGACATCTGAATTTAATCCCGCTGCCGATACAGCAGCACCGAGTCCTGGATAAGAAAATACATTTTCAGTCATTACGCTGCCCCCAAATAACTCTGCAAAAGAAGCAAATTGCAGTGTAATAGCTGGCAGGATAATATTACGAATCCCATGTCTTCTAAGTATGCTAAACTTGCCTTCTCCTCTCGCTTTTGCAAAAAGTACATAATCGCTTTCTAAGACGTCAATGAGCTTAGCTCTTGTATGTAATGCCACATTTGAAAATGACATAAGGCTTAAGGATACTGCTGGCAATATGAGGTGATGAAGCCTTTGACCTAAACTTACTTCACTATTAATCATCCCAATAGGCGTACTGAAGCCAATTGGAAATAGCTTTAACCCTACAGAAAAAATCAAGAGCAGCACTAACCCTAACCAAAAGGTTGGCACGGAACATAAAATTAAACATACTTTCTTTAGGATTTTATCCCATGCTTTATTTTTATTCATCCCCATGACACAACCTAGTGAAAATCCAATTACCCCAGATAGCGTCCAAGCACAAATCATAAGTGCTAATGTATTTAAGAACTTCTCTTTGATAATGTCAAAAACAGGCCTGCGATAAATCAAAGAATTTCCCATATCGTCGCGAAGCAGTGACCCAAACCAATTCATAAATTGTTTTACTGGTGGCTCATTGACTCCCCAGTATTTTTCTAATGCTATTCTCTGCTCTGCTGAGACATTCCCATTTCCTATAATATACTGCTGCACCGGATCTACTGGAGAAAGTTTTACTAATGTAAATGCAATCACACTGACTGCAAATAAAAGGGTCACTACCCTTAATAAATATCTAATAGTTGTTTTTAAATAATCATTCATGTGCAAAACACATTTCCTCCTAGTTATTTCCATGACCACTCTTTTAAATTTTGTAAAAGAGGCATAGATGCACCATGGGCATGAAGCTGTTGATTACCTATATCAATGCCTTCACGTACATAATATAAATGATGCATATTTACAAGCCATACCCAAGGGCAATCCCCTTTCATAGCTGTTCCTGTTTCTCCATCCCATTGTGCTTTCTGCCAGTTTTCATAAGCCGCATCTACTGTAAGCGCACTCATGGCCGCATCTAAATATCCATCAACTGTAGCACTTATATAACCTTCTGGATTGTAATAATCATCTTTTAACATATTACTTGAATGATATAAACTATAGCTTGTATAAGGATTTGAAGAGCCCCACCCCATAAGCACTGCATTTGAAAACATTCTTTTTGAAATATCATCCCAGCTTGTTCCCTCGACAATAATATGAATGCCAATTTCCTTTGCCTGCGCAGCTGCTGCAAGAGCTACCGCTTGTCTAAAAGAATCGCCTGCAGGATAAAGACAGGTAAATTCAGCTTTTATTCCTTCCTTTTCAACGATGCCGTCGTTATCTACATCACTCCAACCATTATCCGCTAAAAGTTTCTTTGCATAATCTTTATTTGTCTCAATTTTCACTTCAGGGTTATTCCATGGCATGCCATCATTTTCTGAATAAGCTGGATCTGCAAAGCCATTTAAGGCTGCCTTGGCAATTTCTTCTCTATCAATACCATAGGCTAAAGCTTGTCTGATTTCTAAATTGCAAGTTACATCATTACCATATGAGAATCCGCTTTCAGTTGTTTTCCCTTCATTTGGTGCCATAGGTAATGTAAAGCCGCGATTATCTAAAGAAGTTACAACTTTTAAGGTATATCCTTCTATATCACTTGTTGCTAATGTTGCTGTTGTGAGTGCCACATCTACCTGCCTTGCTTTAACAGCAGCAAAAGCAGCATCTTCACTCATAAAGACAATCGTTATATTTTCTATAGTCGGAACAGTACCATAATATTCCTTATTGGCCTTAAGCATAAGCTGTTCCCCTTTATTCCACTGTACAAAAATAAAAGGTCCTGAACCAATAGGTGCTAGTCCATAATTTTCATTATAGGCATGTTCAGGTACAATCCCTGTAGTTGCAATCGTATTTAAAAAAGTGGAAGTAGGTCTATTTAAAGTAAACACAACTGTATCCTCAGAAACAGCTTCTGCTTTCTCCATGAATGTTAAATCTAATGAAGACTGAGCAGACTTAGCTGTATTAAATGTAAATGCCACATCTTCAGCTGTTAGAGATTCCCCATCTGTAAATTTTACATCACGGCGAATTTTAAACGTCCAAATTAAGCCATCCTCACTAATGTTGTATTCAGTAGCTAAATCATTTGAAAATGTCATATCTTGCTTGTATTCTACAAGCGTACTTTGAATAAGTGGTGTGGTTCCATGGTCTCCCCCCTCACAAGGGTCTAAACTAGATGGTTCAGATGAAATCGCCACTACAATACTATTCTTATCTTTTAAGTTATCTACATCAGCCGTCTTTTGATGACTTGAACATCCAACACTCATTAATACAAATAAACTCATTATTATTGCATAACATACAATTTTATTTCTTCTCCTCATAATCCACTCCGTTTATCTTTATATTTTGTTTATTCAGATATTACTGTTATAGAATTATAGCATAGTACAATATCTGCACAAGCCCATGAGGGGGATACAGTTTATGAAATTTTTCTACTAAAACCCTTTATCTTTATAAAAACACTTGTTTTTTATATAATATTGTAAATAATTGGTTTTACTTTTTATTTCGATAGGACTATAATAAATAAAAAAATCTCGAGGATTGCTATGGAATCAAAAGACCTACAACTACACATATCTCATCATTCCCATGAACCAGAACATGTACATCACCATAAACATACACATGAAAATGAACACAATCCGCATCACCCGCATAAGCATGTTCATAATGCTCAGGAAAAAAAAGTCGTTATCAATCGTTTGTCTCGTGCCATAGGACACCTTCAATCCGTTAAACGTATGGTTGAGGCCGATGAAGATTGCAGCAATGTACTCATTCAGCTTGCTGCTGTTCGTTCAGCTATTAATAATACAGGAAAGCTGATTCTTAAAAATCATATTAATGAATGTATTGTTGAAGCCGTTGAACATAACGATCAAGAAGCCATTGAACTGTTAAATGAGGCTATTGATAAATTTATGAAGTAAAAAATAAAGAGTATTGCGAGATAGGTCCGCTAAGCACTTGGTGACTGCCATTCTACACTCTACGCAATCTGTGATGCGCTAAGTTCGATAACAAAAGAAACGGTGTGAACTCACTGCGCTGCGCTTCGTTCAAACACACACCTAAAACCTCTTTTGTTATCTTCACTAAGAGCATCATCAGATTGCTCCGAAGGTAGCCTGACAGTCACCAAGTACCTAGCTCTATTTCACAATACTCAATCGGAAAGATAAAAGGAAAAGTTAATTAGTTACTTTTAAAATATACAAAAAAGCTGTTATGGAACCGCTTTGAAGTGCCCTAATAAGTAGATTTAAGAATATCACTTATTAGGGCATTTTACTTAGCTAGTTTCATAACAGCTTTTTGATATTTATTATTGATGGGTTAGTCTATAATGCTATTTTTCTTGCTTTTTAGTATGGGGTTTTGATAGCGGCCGCGGGTTAGGGTACCTTTGCCGTGTTGGATGGCTGATTTGGGACAGCGGTTGATGCAGGCTAGGCAGTTATCACAGGTTCCTTGCCAGTTTGGTTTTCCATCTTGCATTTTGATGGCGCTGCTTGGGCATATTTTTTGACAAAGTCCACAAGATATACATGCATCTGTGGCATAAAAAGCTCCTGTTCCTTTTCCGAAGGTATTAAATAATGAACCTATTATATTCGTTCTAAAAACTCCCATAGAACACGGAATATGGGTATGATCTTCTTGCCTATTTGTAATCTTTTCATTAATCCTTATGAGCAGTTCTTCTGCTTTTTCAAAATCTTGCTTTACGATTTCTGGTGAGTCTACATCAATGGCTACGATATAATTATTAGGCAATACCATTTCCCAGCTGGAGGATAAGGTCATTTCCTTCTTGTCTAAAGCCTTTTTTATAACTTTCGTTGTATTTCCTGCATTTTCAGCACATACCGCAATGGTGTATATGTATTGCTTATGATAATTTTCAAGCCTCATTTCTTTGATAAACTTTAAAATACGTTCTGGTGGACGCCATGCATGAACAGGATAAACAAATCCTACTGTCTCATTATCCTCTAAATGATACAATAAGTTTCCCTCATTTTTCATTTCTTCTGCAATATTAATAACCTTATCATTTTGTACTGCTGCAATTTTTGTTGCTGCCCAAAGGCTATTACCTGTAGCTGAATAATAGAATATCACTCTAAACCATCCTTTCTGACTGCTGCTTTTACTCATCCTTTTATCTTTATTACACCCTAAGTGATTTAATTCATACCTACTCCCCAAATAAATAACTCTTATCTAGCCTTTAAATTCTCACCAATAAACTTATCTATTTTATGGCTTAACATCCCCTTAACGCAAAAATCCTAAAACATCTTCATGCTTATTCTTTAGGATTAGCTATTTCTATTATGTATCTTATTACTTTCCAATACTATAAGTAATTGTCTTATCTTGCTTTTCTACGGCATCATAATATTTAAATACTAATGCCTTATCAGTCTCCCATACTAACTTAATATTATCTTGTGCTGTTAGTTTCATATCATCCATATACACATAGTATTTAGCTTCTTTTTCTTCTTCTGTGGATTCTGGTATAAAATCTAATATGCGTGTTACTTTTCCACTTACTAAATCAATCACATGAATTGTATTTTCATATCTTCCTACAATATAATTCTCACCATAGCTAATTGGCGCAAAACCTTCCCCACCTAATTTTTCTTTTAGATTATAGCTTTTAATAAGCATCCCTGTTAGATCATCATAGATTTTAAACTCAGTACCTGTACTGATAGCCACTTGATTTTCTTTAAGAAGTATTCCTGCTTTAGGTAATACACTTGGTTCCTCTATAAACCTGTCAATAACCTTGCCATCTTTAATATAAAAGATAGTCGCAGCTGTATTGGTAAGTGCCCCCTGAATAAGATAGTCTGCTGAAACGATTTCACTCCCAACTTTCGTTCTCATTAAACTTACGCCTTCCCAATCCACGCATAATCCCTCATAAGTTTCTACATCCCCAACTGCCTTCTTTCCATTTTGTGTTCTTACCATCAGCTTTTTAGCCTTTTTATCTACTGTATACTTACCTTCTAAGTTTACTTTACTCTCCTTATCATTCCACTGAACGCCTAGTTCCATAGCTTCACCTACAAATCGGAGAGGGACATAGGTAACGCCATGAATACTTTGAGGGGCTGTTTCTATAGTAATTGCTTCTCCATTTACTACAGCGCTTTTACTGCCTAACTGTAATATTACTTTATAACTGCCATCCACAATTTCTATTTTCCCCGTAGCCTTTTCCCAATTCACCTCATATCCTAACTGCTGAGAAATGTCACGCAGCGGCAGCATTATTCTTTGCTCTACCATCTTTGGCTCATTACTTAATTCCAATGCCATATTGTTATAAGTAACCTCCACTGTCCTTGCAGCCATAACCTCATTCCACTGCAATGCATTTAACAACAGTCCCCCTGCTATAAAACCTCCAAAAAACTTTATTATTCTGCTCTTATTAATACTTCCCATAATACTATTTCTTCTCCTGTTCTATATAATCTACTTTATAATATTATTTTTTAATTTTCTTAGCTAAGATAAAGTAATGCTTACTATTTTGCTTTTGTCCATTAAAGTAACAGTCATCCGTATGACGTATCCTTTCTATCTCAAAGTTATGAAATAGTTCTAGAATATCGTCTAAGTCCACATAAAAATGAGGAACACCCTTTTCTGATCCCTCTTCTGTTTTAACAACAGTATTTTCATCTAACTTAGGATAGCCTGCCCCTTTAAAAGACCAAGTCTCCTTAGAGCATAGCATTAAATAAACTTCTCCGCCAGGCTTTAATACTCTATTTATTTCCTCTAAAATCTTGCGCATGCCCTTTGTATCTGTATGGGATACCACATGATAAAAATATAAAGCCATACAAAATCCTATAATACTCATACTACTTAAACTACTATAAAAACGAGATGTCCTAATATGTATACCAGCCACTATAAGCCACTGTATAACTTCTATTATCATAATAATATCTAACTGAATACCCATAAAAGGCCCTATATTAGTTAGTTGGAGCCCAAATGGATAATTTACACTTGCCATTCTATCGCTCTAAAGATTGATACGCTCTAAAAAAAGTCTCCTGCATTAACTCCTCTGCTAAATGTTCATTATGGCATCTAGCTAACAAAAATCCTCTAAATTTTAAACATAAAAATAACCTTTGAGGCTTACTTCCTCAAAGGTTATTTTTATCTGCATATTAATTTTCCACTTTAACGCCATTATAATATACTTCATATCCATTATCTACAAAGTTGCTATAGCTAGACCAGTCAGCTTGTGCAAAACGCATGCCTAAATTTAAGCTGCCTGTCCCTGTTGTAAGCTGCTCGCTTGTATCAAATGTAATTTCAAGGTAATCATCATAAAATGTTCCTTTTACGTCTGATGTTAAACTCGTATAATATGGTGCTACATTTAATTGTAAACCTGCATTATCGCACCAGAAGTTTTGATCTTTATTGCCATCTTTACTATAGTAGTAACGAATAGCTAATTTAGATAATTCCACTGGGTTACTTCCTGTTGAAGTAATTGTACATGTTTGATTAATAGAATTTCCTACAGTCGTTGTAATTTCAACTGAAGGCATCACTTCGGTTGAGTCTACTGGGGGATCTACTGGATCTACCGGCGGATTCACAGGTGGGTCCACTGGATCTACTGGTGGATTTACTGGTGGGTCTACTGGATCTGTAGGGTCTACTGGTGTGGTACTGCCTTTGATACTTGTCATAATAGCTTCAACAATAGGTTGATTAACAATTTGATATGTTCTTCTATCAATTAAGCATGAGCCGCCTGGGCCTTGTGCACCGATATCCCAATAAACTGGGATGGCACCATATTTCTTACATGTCATAGAAACCATCTTCGCAAAGTATGCACGATATGTATTATTGTCCACATCCTTATCTGACTTATCTGTTGCACAGTATTCTCCAATAACCACTGGATATCCTTTCTTGACAAAAGCTTCATTCATCATTTCAAGTTGTGAATCCAGATAATCTTCTTGACCCCAAGATGATTTTTTAGATTCATCTGTAGCAATAGAACCCCATTGCGTAATCCAGCTAGAATTATCTAAGGTAAATTCATAAGGTGAATAGTAATGGGCAGATATCATGATTCTCTGCTCATCACTTGGAATATCATCTGAACGATAGCTATCTGTTGGTAATTCAAAACCATAATTTCCAGCTGTTTGATCAATGTTTGTATTCCATCCTGGAACAAGTAGCCATCTCTCTGCATTATTGCCACCTGATTGTCTAATTGTATCTACAAATACTTGATTATAAGCATTTAAGTTTTTATACAAAGAAGTATCTGGATTTGAATAGTTCCCATCAAAGACTTCATTCATTGATTCAAATATTAAATGTTCATCATAATCTTTGAACATCTCAGCATATTGCTGCCATACCTTTTGGTATTTGTCTTTAACTTTTTCTTGATCTTGGTCTGTTACTAAGAGCCATGCCCCATCAATGGTATGATAGCCATCTCCATGAACACCATCTAAAATAACGTATAATCCTGCATTATAAGCATAATCTACAACTTCTTTCACTCTATTAAGCCATGCGGAGTCAATCTTATATTCTGGTGCACTATCTATGGCACTTAATAAAGTAACTGGAATACGAACCGTATCAAAACCAGCCGCTTTTACTGCCTCAAAAAGTTCTGGTGTCACTTTAGGATTTCCCCACATTTCTTCATTGGGCCCATATTGACTAAAGGCTTCCATAGTATTTCCTAAGTTCCACCCTGCTCCCATTTCTTTGATAATCTCATCTTGATTTAACTGATCAAATTCATTTGCTACTTTAGCCTCTGCCGCATTTACTGGAAATCCTGTAAGTGTGAGCATAAGTGTTGAAAGCATTAATGCTTGAACCTTGTACCTACTTGATTTAATCTTTGACATCTCTCTAATCTCCTCTCTCATCATTTTTCCTTAAGCTTAAAATACTTTTATCTTTCACCACCTTCCACCCTTATAGTACAAATCCGTTACATGTGATGCCCTATTTTTATGTCTTGTGGTCATCTTTGTTGCTTTTTAACTCTTGCTGTATGATACTAATTATAAATAATAAACTTACTAATTTCCTTGACTATCAAGACGGAAATTAGCATAAAAAAGACATAGGAGAGGGTGCTATGTTTCAAATGGAATTAAATTATTTTACTGTTGATACGTCATTTCCATTTTTTATTCAGTATGGTTTCCACGAAGAAGATTTATATCTACATAGTCATAAGAATTTCTCAGAACTTGTCATTGTCTTAAATGGCAGTGCTACACATATCGTTAACAATGAAGAATTTTATATTTCAAAAGGTGATGTTTTTATTATTGGCGCTGACACCGCTCACGGCTATCGTGATGCCCATGATTTTCATATTTGTAACCTCATGTTTCAGCCAGACTTTTTCTTTTCAAATGATTGTGATATAAAAAAAGCCCCTGGATTTCAAGGACTTTTTGTTATCGAACCCATTCTATCTCAAAAAACAAGCTTTCAAAATAGGCTTAAATTAGATATTTACAATTATGAAATGATACAAAAAACAATTAATATGATGATTAAAGAATATACAAGTCAACCTATTGGCTTCAAGACGCTTTTAACAGGTTCCTTTTATTCACTTGCCGTGCTTCTTTCACGCTTATATTCTAAGTCAGAAAAACACATAGATAACGAAATCATTGGCATGGCAAAATCAATCGCCTACATAGAAGCACATTACATGGAAGACTTAACCCTAAATGAGCTAGCTAAAATTGCCAGCTTTTCTCCCAGACATTTTTCTAGAAGATTTTATGAAATAAAGCAAACTACACCTATTCAATATATCCAGACACTCAGGCTAGAAAAAGCTTCTTATTATCTAAGAAATACCCAACTTCCTATTTCAGAAGTTGCCGCGCAATGTGGCTTTTCCGATAGCAATTATTTTTCTAGGAGTTTCAAAAAGCACTATGCCATAACCCCTATTCAATTTCATAAAAAAACTTATTCAAAAACTTAAACAACTGACTTCTTTACTAAAATCATTTTAAATTCATGAACATAATATATAAATCGGTAAGTTCGCCGCTTTTTAATTTAAATGCTTCTGGAACGACACCTATAATATTAAATCCAAGTTTTCTATATAACTTGATAGCAAACTTATTAGTAGCTACAACTGCATTAAACTGAAAACCTTTAAATCCATAGGCCTTTGCCTTACTAATAGAATCTTTAACAAGTATCCTACCTAGTCCACATCCTCTAAATTTCTTGTCCACAGCATATGTAGCATTGGCAATATGTGCCCCTCGCCCAATCTGATTAGGGTGTAATATATAAAATCCGCCCACGATTCCTTGCTCATTCACAACACAGCACACCCTAGTCTGCTTTTGGCACATATCCTTCATTTCATCATAGCTCAGCGCTTCTTCTCCCATATAATAATCACCGCTCTCTACAACTTCATTCCATATGCTACAAAAAACCTCTACATCCTCTACTTGCCACTCTCTAATTTGCCACATACTCTTCTACCTCTGATTCCTTTGTTTTTTAATAAACCTTTATTTTAAAACCCCATAGCATTTTTTACAATAAGCATCTGCTCCGTAGATGTTAACTTTTCTAAAAGTTTAAATGCTACGCCCGATGCTGTTTCTGGACAATATGAAGTAATAATATTATCATCCACTACAATAGGCTCATTTACTACATCCACACCAAATTCTCTGAGCTCTGCTTGTTTATATCCATCACTTAAATGATAAGTTGTAGCCTTTCTATTCTCAAGAACACCGCTTTTCCCAACTGGAAGTGCGCCAACACATATCGTTGCGATTATCTTATTTAGTCTATCAAATTCACGTATAAGCTCTAGAAACTTTTCATCATAAGCCTCCTCATAAAATCCAAACTCCTCAAAGCCACCGGGAATTGCTAATGCTTGATACTCATCCACATTAATTTCCTCTATCGTTTTATCTACAATAACTGGAATGCCAAATGTACTGATGACTTCTTTTGTAAAACCACAAGTTACCACTTCAATATCATACCCATAGTCATTTCTTCCCCACCCCATCACATCTACAAAAGGGGCAAATTCCATCGTTTCAAATCCCTTTGCTAAAAACAATAATATTTTCATAGTATTTTCTCCTATATCTCTAGTATGTTTTATAGTTTGCTGCTATTTTTCTTTATGCTATCGTATTAGATATACTTACCCATTCTCCAATAGTCCCTAATTCACTTAATTGTTCAATTGCTTCTTGTTTAATGACATACCATTTATTATGCGTCACATCTCTCAAGCTATATTCTCCAGTTGCCATTTCAAAAGTATTTCCTATATAAATCTCATATTATTCTATAATTTCTCCATTTCTTCCTGTAAAATAAATGCCCTCACTTAAATAATAACTGTCTTCCGCATCTATATTGCATAGCCCTCCAAAATCAGAAGGTGCTTCTACTTCTTGCTTCATGACCTCTTTAAGAATTTCATAGCATCTGCTAATGCCTAAATCACATTTATTTTCTAAAATTTCACTTCCCAGTGTCATCCAATATTCCTTTTGCATACTGTACAACACATATTCCTTACCCTTTGCCTTTGGATAATCCAAATTTACCTACATGTATATTTCAGGTTTTAGTTGGTTTCTCTATATATCCAGCTAAATATTATTATAAACTAAATAATAAAAATATTCATTACATATGTGACTCATTTTCTCATACACAGCTCTCCCTAATCCCGTTGAAGAGCCCGTCATTAATACAACCTCACGTTGTTTCAATTTTATACATCTCCTTTGTTTTCTTCTTATGCTTTTATTCAAAGGAGTTATACTTGTAATTATCGCATGACAATTGCAAACAAAAAATAGGAGCATTGCTTTTGCTGCAATGCTCCTATTTTTGCCTTACAAATAAATTTGTAGTGCCCCTGCCAAGGATAATCATTATATCACATTTACAAATAATGTTGAAGCCGTTCCTCAAAAATATACTTTTTTACTTGATACGGCTTATACTCACTCTTCTAATAACAGCTACAAATGTATCATTTTTATTCCCATTTAAAGCACTTAATTGCAACTATTGAACAAATAGCAGTTATTATTAACATAATAACTATTGGTATTATTATATTCTCAACAGATTGTCCTAAAATTGCTGATTTTAGTATTTTTATTCCTTGTGTAAGTGGAAATACATCTACTATGTTTTTCATTATATTTGGCATAACCTCATATGGTATTGTTGCCCCTGAAAATATAAGCATAGGAAAATATAACACACTTGCTATAACTCCTGCAATTTTTGAATCTTTTGATATACCACCAACCATAATTCCAATACTAAACATTGAAATCATAACAAGTAGCCATCCCAAAATGAAGTTTAAAATACTTCCTTGCATATTAAATTTAAAGAAAAGTTTCGCTACTAAAAATAATGAAATCATCGATACTAAAGAGTATAGAGCATAAATAGTAACTTGTACTAATAATATAACTATTGGATCAACAGGTGTTACTTTAAATCGCTTTAAAATATGCTTACTTCTATAATCTGAAACGACTAAAGGTAAGCCCATAACTCCTCCAGCACAAATTGCAATAGATGTTATTGCTCCAAATGATTGCTCTAAAAATGTATAATTTGCCCCTTCGAAAGCAGGCTTATTTCCATAAATAACTCCTATTGCTACAAGTACAACTATAGGCATACATATAGCAAATATGACCATGTCCATTCCTCTTAATGACAGCTTCAACTCCGTTTTTAACATTGTATTAAATGAGTTCATATTACATTACCTCCTTATCAGTGTACCAAAGATATGCATCTTCTAATTTTTCATAAGGGCTTGCTTCAATAGCCTCTTTAACTGTTCCCTGAAATACTACCTTTCCTTTTTTTAGAATACAAATAATATCACATAATACTTCTACCTCATCCATAAAATGTGAAGTCAACATAATTGTTAAACCTTTTTCCTTTAGGTCTTTTAATATTTGCCATACATCTCTTCTTGCTCTTGCATCAAGTCCAGTTGTAAGCTCATCTAAAAATACTACTTCCGGATTAGGAATAAGTGCAAGTATAATAAACAGTCTTTGCTTTTGTCCTCCTGACAGCTCCTTTACTAAAGTTTTACTTTTTTCTTTAATTCCGAACCTTTGTAATAACTCCTTATAATTAGCTGGATTTTTATAAAGTGATGCTGTCACTTCACAAAGCTCTTCAACTTTTATATTTTCTTGATAATTAGCTTCTTGAAACTGAACTCCAACTCTTTCAAATAACTCCTTACGATTAGATATTGGATTTAATCCTAGTATTGAAACTTCCCCTTTATCTATCTTTTTAGTTCCAAGTATACATTCAATACTTGTACTCTTCCCTGCTCCATTAGCCCCAAGTAACCCAAATACAGTTCCTTTTTCTACTGCAAAGCTTAAGTTATCTACCGCTACACAACTTTCATAGCTTTTTGATAATTTTTCTACCTTAATTACATAATCCATTTTTATATCCTCCTTTTGTTTGATGTAATAGGCGTTTGCGAAACGCCGTAACCCGTATAAATACGGGATATTTTTTTGT
>DYCF01000022.1 GCA_019418225.1 Clostridiales bacterium
AGTCAATTCTACTTATTATCTAGGAAAGTAGAACTTTCCTAGATAATAAAAAAAGGGGCTAGGCCCCTTTTCACTTTTATTAAAGTGTAATTTTTGGATTCTTTTTAGAAGGTCTATAAAGTACAATCTTTTTCCCAATAATTTGTACTGTGATAGATTTAGTACGTTCACTTAACATACCCGCCATATCTCTTGGGTCTTCTAAACAGTTTTGAAGCACACTGATTTTAACAATTTCTCTTGCTTCTAAAGCTAAGTCAATTGCTTCTGTAATTTCTGGTGTTAAACCATTTTTCCCAATTTGGAAGATTGGTTCAATTTTTTGAGCTAACGATTTTAAATAAGCTCTTTGTTTACTTGTAATGGTCATAAGTCCATTCCTTTCTGCTATTTATAATAGTCAAATTCAAGATCATAAATGTTAACTGTATCGCCTTCTGCAATACCAGCTTCTTCTAATGCATCAATAATGCCTTTTTCACGTAAGTATTTTTGGAAGAATGCAAATCCTTGTTCTGTATCCATAGCTGTGTAACCAAGCATACGCTGAATAGCTGTACCTTCTACAGTATAGTAACCATCAAAGAGTTTTTTAACTTCAAATGGACCATCTGGCATTGTACTTACTTCTTCAAACTCAGGTTCGAAGACAATATTCTGTTCTGGTACTGTTGCAAGGAGCTCTGCTACATCTTTTAATAAGTCTTGTAAGTTATCATTCGCAGCTGCTGAAATAGGAACAACTTTAATTCCTTGTGGTTCAAACTCTGCTTTTAGACGTGCAAGATTTTCTTCACATCCCCCTACATCAATTTTATTTGCCGCAATAATTTGTGGTTTATCTTCTAAAATACTTGGATTATAAAGCGCGATTTCTTTTTGAATAGTGTAAATATCTTCTACTGGATCTCTGCCTTCTGTTCCTGCTGCATCTACAACATGTAAAAGTACTTTTGTGCGTTCTACGTGTCTTAAGAAGTCATGTCCTAAACCAACACCTTCTGCAGCCCCTTCAATAAGTCCTGGAATATCTGCCATAACAAACTGTTTACCATATTGATTTGTGACAACACCAAGATTAGGTGCAAGTGTTGTAAAATGGTAGTTTGCAATTTTGGGTTGTGCATTACTTACCATAGATAAAAGTGTAGATTTTCCTACGTTTGGATAACCTACAAGTCCTACATCCGCAATCATCTTAAGTTCTAAAGTAATCCAGTATTCTTTAGCTGGCATTCCTTTTTCTGCATAACGAGGTGCTTGTCTTGTAGCTGTGGCAAAGTGTTGATTTCCTCTACCTCCACGACCACCTCTGAAAAGAATTTCTCTTTGTCCTGTGGCATGTAAGTCTGTAATAACGTGTCCTGTTTCAGCTTCTCGAATAACCGTTCCTTGTGGTACTTTTATCACAAGATCTTCTGCATCTTTACCATGACAACGTTTTTTACCACCTTCTTCACCATCTTTTGCTTTAAAGTGACGTTGGTGTCTAAATTTCATTAATGTATTTAACCCTGAATCTACTTCAAAAATAATGTGGCCACCACGACCACCATCGCCGCCATCTGGCCCCCCATTGGGTACATATTTCTCTCTTCTAAAAGAAACGTGTCCATCGCCGCCTTTTCCCGATCTAACAAATATCTTCACTTTATCTACAAACATTTATTTCACTCCCTTCATGATGATAGTTTGTACATTTTCTAGCTATTTCATCATGCCATGCCATGTATTCTTATGAAATAAAAATCTATATATATAGTTATATATAGATTTCAATATAAATATATAAAAAAGAAGGTTTCAAACCAATCGTTGAAACCTTCCTCTAGTCAATTATGCTTCTTGTGCAACTGGATATACAGAAACTTGTTTTTTGTCTCTGCCTTTGCGTTCGAACTTAACTGTACCATCAACTAATGCGAATAAAGTGTCGTCTCCGCCACGTCCTACATTAAGTCCTGGATGAATTTTAGTTCCTCTTTGACGGTATAAAATGTTACCAGCTTTAACAAATTGTCCATCTGCTCTTTTAGCACCAAGACGTTTTGATTCTGAGTCACGACCGTTTTTAGTAGATCCTACCCCTTTTTTATGAGCAAAGAACTGAAGGTCTAAACGTAACATATATTTCACCTCCTAGTGTTTTTGGATTTGAATGTATTTTTCTCCGTACATTTCTCTAACAGTCTCAAGACCGTTAATCATGCTTTTAATTAAAAGCTCAGCATCTGGGTTAAACTCTCCTGACTTACGCCCTGGGAATTCAATATCCATCAAACCTCGCTCATTATCTACCTGGCGTGCCTTAATAGGTTCGCTTGTAAATAGTTCTATTGAGTTGACTGTGTTTATGACGAGCATACTAACTGCTGCACAAACAATGTCCTCTCCATGTTCAGCATAACCTGCATGTCCATCAAGCATAATTCGATAAACATGTAAATCACGCTGATAAAGTTTCACCTTTATCATAGCTAGGAATTAAGCTTCAATAGCTGTGATTGTAACTTTTGTAAATGGTTGACGATGACCACGTTTTTTGTGGTAACCTTTTTTAGCTTTGTATTTGTAAACGATGATTTTTTTAGCTTTACCGTCACCTACAACGTCAGCTTTTACTGTTGCCCCATTAACGAATGGCGCACCAACTGTGAAAGAATCTTCTTTACCAACAGCTAAAACTTTGTCAAAAACAACTGTTTCACCAGCAGCAACGTTTAATTTTTCAACTACAACGCTGTCACCAACTTTAACATTATATTGTTTTCCACCTGTTTCAATAATTGCGTACATGTGTACACCTCCTTATTCCGAAAACTCGCCGAATACGGTACTGCAAGCAGTTTAAAACCTCTTCGTGCGGCTTAAGCACTTAAGTATTCTAACATGGGGCATACGGGTTGTCAACACCTATTTAGAATAAAATTGACATAAAAACATGTCTTTTGATATTTTTTCCATTTTTTCAAAGGTTAATTGAATATTATAAGCAGATTCCAACTTGTTTTTCAGGCTATATTTTCCTATTTCATGAAGGAGCTGACTTGTGCACTGAATCACCAATTGCTTTTGAATCGTATGCGTTACCACATGTTTAATCTGTTTCTCCATTAAGAAGAGCTCATACATCATATTATTTTGACTATAAGGATGTCCACATACATCGCATGGCGCTAAGAGCTTATGGTGCAAACTTGCATATTTACCTGTACGTGAAAATTGCAAAAGTCCTAATTCTGTAAGGGGATAAACCTTTGTACGGCTATCACCATACATTTTTAAAAGCTTCTTAGCCATTTCATAAACAGCTATTTTATCTTCTTCTTCCTTCATTTCTACTAAATCAATAATAATAATACCTGCTAAGTTTCTTCTTAAAATCTGTAAAACACTTTCTTTTGTCGCTAATAGATTAAGATCAAGCACTGCCTTTCGTGGATTTTTAGTTAAAACAGCTTTTGCACTATTTACATCAATAATCGTCATAGCTTCTGTATAGTCCACTACAAGATTTCCACCATTTTTAAGCCATATTTTACGGCTTGTTAAATGCGTCAACTGTTTTTGTATATCATAATTAATAAACATCTCATCCTTTTCGTCCACTAAAATCAGTTTCACCTGCTGCGTTACACCGTATTCTTCAAGTAAGCTTTCAATTTCTGTTAAAAGCTTTTGATGATTACAGACAATCTCAATTTCATCTTCACTGTTTAGCTCATCATTTATGACTTGTGCATATAATGGTGGTTCCTTATAAAGCACACTACCTCTTGAAAGAAAATCTTTGGTAGCCATAAACTGATTTGCCTTTTCTATCAGCTGTTTAGCATCGCGCTCTATTTGCTCTTTAGTGGCTTCCTGTGCCCCAGTGCGTACAATAAAACCATAATCAGACTTTTGAGCTTTACTGACTTCTCCTAAAACTTCTTTAAGCTGTGTTCTTTTAGCATTGTCTCTAATCTTTTTAGAAATATTGATACCTGTTTCAAAAGGGAGACACACAAGGAATCTCCCTTTCAAACTAATCTTACCTGTTAATTTATGGCCCTTTTTACCTACATTTTGTTTAACAACCTGTACAGGCAATCTACTGCCTGGGTGAAGTTTTGTATGATAACACTCTGGAATTTGTTTGATGTGTAAAAGTCCATTTTTATCACTGCCATAATTTACAAACACAGCTTTTAAATTTTTAACCACTTGTTCAATTTGTCCGATGACAACTTGATTTTGCATATCTTCTTCTAAATGAGATTCTACATAAAAGTTTGTCCACTCACCTTCTTGAAGCACTGCAATACGTGTCATTAAAAGTTGTTGTTCAATAAGTATCTGTTTTTTCATTACTCTCGCCCAAATGTATCAAGTGGAATGTAAGTATCGCCGTCTGCTGTATACATTTCCTTTCTTGTCACTCGTATTTCATACTCAGCTACTTCACCTTCTAAAAGTGCTTTTACGAAAAGATCTGGATTTAAGTTACTACTGCTTCCAGCTAAAACATGCATATCAATTAAGATACCTTCTTCTTTTTCACACACATTACACTCTAAAAGCATGGGTTTAAGATCTACAGGACGAATACCTGCTTTTCCTTTTTTCATGATTACAAGACTATCCGCTGCAAGTTTATTTTGAATAAGTTCTAAAGTAACTCCTTCTGTTTTTTGAATAAGTACTTCGTAATCTGCTGCTTGCACAAGGCTCATAAGTGAATCACTTTTATCTCCTATCTTAAAAGCATCTTCAATATGAATGCCATTAACAAGTACTGCATTAAGATTATCTTTCACTACTGTAGGGTCAACATCTATAGCTGTCACAATTTCCATATAATCTCCCATACTTTGTACACCAACACCAAGTGGTAATGCAAAGTATACTAGAGAGTGTGGGCTAAATCCTTGTGAGTAGGCTACAGGTACATTTGCTACCTTTACCGCTCTTTGGAATAAACGCATTGTATCTAAATGTCCTACAAACTTAACTGGACCTGTTTTGCTAAACTTTAATCTAATTCTCATGACAAATTCCCTTTCCAAATCGACTTGCGCCACAACCTGAACATTTTTCCGCACAGTTTGGTGTTGTTGCTGCTTGTTTTGCTAATTCGTTTTCACGCATTAAGAAACGTTTTGTAACACCAATATCAATGTGGTCCCAAGGCAATACTTCATCATAGCTACGTTCTCTTGCTGCATAAAAATCAAAGCTTACCCCTGTTTCACGAGCTGCTTCACACCATGCTTCATAGCTAAAATGTTCACTCCAGCTATCAAATGTACAACCTTTTTTAAAGGCACTATAAATAAAGTCACCTACACGTCTATCCCCTCTTGCAATAACAGCTTCTAATACACTTGTTTCTGCATCATGGTGATTGTATTTGATTTGTTTACGTTTGATCGTATTTTTGAGTAAGTTGTGTTTTCTCTTAAAGCTTTCTTCTGTATCTTGTGGTGCCCATTGGAATGGTGTAAATGGTTTTGGAACGAAGCAAGATGTACTTACCACAAGTTGAAGGCCACCTTGTCTCTTTTCTTTAGGTACTTCATAGTATGTTTGTGCAATTTTTTCCGCAAGTTCTGCAATAGCTGTTACATCACTATCCTCTTCATTAGGAAGTCCTAGCATAAAGTAAAGTTTTACACGGTTCCAACCACCTTCAAAGGCAAGTTTGCAACCATTTAAGATTTCTTCTTCTGTGATATTTTTATTAATTACATCACGCTGTTTTTGTGATCCTGCTTCTGGCGCAAATGTTAAACTGCTTTTACGTACTTCTTGTACTTTTTGCATTAAATCTACTGAGAAGGCATCAACACGTAGTGATGGTAACGATACGTTAACATACTCACTATTGCAAAGATCTAAAAGTTCATTTGAGAAGTTTTCTAAATCTTTATAATCACTTGTACTTAAAGAAGCTAATGAAATTTCTTCATAACCTGTTGATTTTAATAATTTTTTAGCATGTCCAATTAATACTTCTTTGCTTTTTTGTCTAACAGGTCGATAAATCATACCTGCTTGGCAGAAACGACATCCTCGAATGCATCCTCTAAACATTTCAAGTGTCACACGGTCATGTACCGCACGAATCCATGGTACTACTTGTGCACTTGGATAAAAAACATTATCTACATCTTCTACGATTACTTTTTTAATCGTTGCTGGTGCTTCTTGGTGAAGGCTTACGCGCTCTTTTATTGTACCGTCTTCGTTGTAAACAATATCATAGAATTTAGGTACATAAATCCCTGGCATTTTTAAGATTTCCACCAAGAATTCTTCTTTTGACTTGCCACTTGCACGCCATGCTTTATAACGGTCCATAAGTTCATCATACATTACTTCACCTTCCCCAATGTAGAAGATATCTACAAAAGGCGCTAATGGCTCTGGATTATACGCACAAGGACCACCGGCAATAATAAATGGATCTTCTTCTGTTCTATCTTTAGCAAATACAGGAATATTGCTAAGTTCTAACATATTTAAAATATTTGTATAGCTCATCTCATATTGAAGTGTGAACATAACAAAGTCAAACTCTTTTAATGGACTTTTAGACTCAAGGCCATAAAGCGGTATGTTTTTCTCACGCATGATTTTTTCCATATCAAGCCATGGTGCAAATACACGTTCACACCATAAGTCTTCACGTCTATTAAAGAAATGATATAAAATCTGCATACCTAAATGGCTCATCCCTACTTCATAAACATCTGGGAAGCAAAAAGCAATACGTACCATTTCTTCTGTCACTTCTTTATTATAACTATTAAGCTCACCACCAATATAACGGGCTGGCTTATCTACCTTATTTAATATTGAATCTGATAAATCTATTTTTGTCATTAGTTCCTCCGGTATTGCAAGCCCCTAAGGGGTTACATTTTTATATTTTTGCATCATGCTCTCTAAATTCTCTCCCACCTCTACAAGCTCCTCGGCAGTTAAGTCATGGCGAATCTCCTGACGCAATTTCAACTGTAATTCTTCTGTATTTTTGACATTTTGTATAATTAAAATACCTAATAATATAATCGCACAAAAAAAAGCTTCTATCCAAATATAACTGACTTGCCGTCTTTGTTTGCTTTCTGAGGTTGTATCTAACTTATCAGCTTCACTTAGTATCCCTTGTGCTTTGTCCTCTAAGCTTGCCTCCAAATATGGGCTTACATCTATTTCATCATTGTTACTATGGGCTTCATTATACCTACGTTCATCTTCTTCATGCCTTATACTTAGTTCTTCTTTATTATAATTCACAAGCGGCATCTCATAAGAATTACTCTCTTCTTGTGCCTGCTTATTTCTTATTTTCACATGTTCCATATTAATCACTCCATTATTCTTAGGGTATAGATTTTAATTTGATTAATTGTTTCTATAATATATGGGACAAGTTACTACTTTATGCCAAACTTACATAATGATTTTAAAAATTTAGATGCTTAACTTGCAAAATAAAAAAGACTTTTTAAAAAGTCTTTTTTATCTCATAACCTCACGCCAGCTTAAGTCACCACGTTCAAGAGCTTTAACTAATAGCTCTGCAGTTGCTAAGTTTGTAGCAATTGGTATATTATGAATATCACATAAACGTTCAATACTACCTAAATCAGGTTCATGTGGTTTTTGTGATACAGGATCTCTTAAGAAAATAACCATATCAATTTGGTTATGTGCAATTTGTGCACCAAGTTGCTGTGCACCGCCTAAATGACCTGCTAAATACTTATAAATATTTAAATTTGTAGCCTCTTCTACAAGTCGCCCTGTAGTTCCAGTAGCATATAAAGTATGTTTCGTTAAGATATGTCTATATGCTATTGTAAAATTTTCCATTAATTTTTTCTTTGCATCATGTGCAATTAATGCTACGTTCACTTTACAACCTCCCTTAAAACAAAGTTTCTTCTCTGCTCATCGCAACATTCAAAACTAGTCCCATTCCAATCATATTTGCCCATAAAGCGCTACCACCATAACTAATAAATGGAATAGGTACACCTGTATTTGGTAATAAGTCTGTTACAACGCCAATGTTTACAAAAGCCTGTACTGCAATCATTCCAAAATAACCTACTACAATAAATTTGCCTAAATCATCAGGTGCCCGCATTGCAATAAACAGTCCTCGTCCTATAAAGAGTAATAATAACGTAATTAAACCAAGGACTCCTATAAATCCAAACTCCTCGCCTATAACTGCCATAATAAAGTCATTATGTGATTCAGGTAAATAATTCAGCTGACTAATAGATCCATTATATAAACCTTTACCCTTAAGTCCTCCTGACCCTATAGCATGTACAGCACGGTCTGTTTGATAACTATCTGACTGACTGTCACCACCATTAACCATATTTACAATACGTTTACGTTGATAATCTTCAATAAGTTTCTGATCTGGATTATTTACAATATATACGAAAGCTGTTGTTACTACTAAGATGCCTACCACCACCGTTGTGGCAATATATTTGAAGTTTAACTTTGTTACAAATAATTGTATCACTAAAATAGCTAATATGACAAGACTAGTCGACAAATTTGGCTGCCTATTTACCAAAATAAATGGTACAAAAGCAACGCCTCCAATCACTAAAACTGGCCATAATAAATTAATACGTTTATTATACTTTGCAATAAGCTTTGCATTGCATAATATAACTGTAATCTTAGCAAACTCAGAGGGTTGAAGCTGAATAGGTCCAATTTTAATCCATCTTGCAGCCCCATTTACTTCATGTCCAAACAAAATAACTGCTAACAGTAAGACTATCGTTACACCATAAATAATCATATACCAATTACCTATAAAGTGATAGTCAAACGACATAACAATAATCATGAGGATGAACCCTACAGCAAAATATATAATTTGCATCCGCACAACATCTATATTTCCTGAATAGGCCGTGGCACTATTAATTGCTAAAATCCCTACGCCAACGAGAGACATCAGCAGCAAAATCAGATACCAATCTATTCTTTTAAACAGCTCTTTAATTTGCATTTTTAGTTAATGTTATCCTTTCTTTAAGCAAATAAGGCATCCCTTATTTAACCTTTTTAAGATTCTTAATTGGAATATTGGCAGATAAAATTGGTGCTTTCTTACCACCTTCTTCATATTCCATATTTGAAATCTGTATATTGAGTTCCTCTGTGTCAATATCCACATATTTAGAAATCACCTCTAAAATATCGGCACGCATCATTTCTAATAACTCTGTGGAACAGTTCATACGGTCATGGATTAAAACCAACTTTAGTCGGTCTTTTGCCACATCACTTGATTTATTATTCTTTTTTCCAAACAAACTACTCAAATCTAGCCTCCCCACTGCCTTCACCCTCTTTTTTTAGTTTCCAAATCCGAAAACTCTTTTGATTTTATCCACAAAGTTATGACTTGTATTTAAGTCAATATAAGCAACTTCTTCTCCTAAAACACGCCTTGCAATATTTCTAAAGGCTTTCCCGGCTAGTGATGTACCTTCAGCTGTAGCTGGTTCACCCTTATTAGTGGTAATAACAATATTTTCATCATCTGGCACAACGCCAATAAGCTCAATCGCTAGGAATCCGACAACATCTTCTACTGCCATCATATCTCCGCGTTTTACCATATGCATACGCACACGGTTAATAATAAGATGCATATGTGAAACACCATTAGATTCTAAAAGTCCAATAATACGGTCCGCATCTCTTACAGCTGATACCTCTGGTGTTGTTACAATAAGGGCACGATCTGCTCCTGCTATAGCATTTTTAAAACCTTGTTCAATACCTGCTGGGCAGTCTACTAAAATATAATCAAAATCTTCTCTTAAAGTATCACAGAGTTTTTTCATCTGTTCTGGACTTACTGCATTTTTATCTCTTGTTTGTGCAGCGGGTAATAAGTACAATCCATCAAAACGCTTATCTTTAATTAACGCTTGATTTAGTCTACATCTTCCTTCTACAACATCTACAAGATCACATACAATGCGATTTTCAAGTCCCATAACAACATCTAAATTTCTAAGCCCGATATCTGCATCAATTAATACTACACGTTTACCTTGTAATGCTAACGCTGTTCCAACATTGGCTGAGGTTGTCGTTTTTCCAACCCCGCCTTTACCTGAGGTAATTACAATTACTTCACTCATCTTAAGTCCCCCGTTACGTTTTTAATTTTATTTTAACATATGATTCAATGTTTTTGAATCTATTTGATTCATATAAATTTGATTATCTTGTAAATAAGCAATAAGCGGACCATTTTGGCCTTCTCTATAAAGATTTTCGATTTCACCTTCAGGTGCCTTTGCAATCACATCTCTTATGCCAATTTGAATAGGTGTCATTGCATTACTTACGATAAAAGGATGCGGTACCTTCTTGTCAAGTCCTGCACATACTTTGCCTTTAAGTGCACCAAGTATAATGACATTTCCACCTGCACTAATAAGCCCACCAGGGTTTACATCGCCCACAACAACTACATTGCCTTTATATTCAATATGATGTCCTGAACGTACAATACCATAATGGAAGTGTGTCATCGAGCCCTCAAAGCTTCGTAGCTGCTCCCTTACCCACATCATTTCTGTTTGTTCCTTTTCTTCCTCACCTTCAAAAGGGTGAATAAAAGAAATATGAATACTTTCTTGGCGCGTTAAAATACTTAAAAGTTGTTCTTGTTCTCGTTCATTTAACCTTCTTCCCTTGAAACGTATACTCACCTTTGAACCCTTAAAAAATCTCTTTGATTCTTCTAGTTTCATTATAAAATGTTGTAACACTGTTTCAAAGTCTGCTAAATGGTCAATATAAACGATAATACCATCTGCAGTTCCTTTAAAAACAACAAGATTTTCCTCCCTCATGTCTTCCCCCTCATTCCATCCATGTATTTGCTAAGGTGATACTCTCTTGTTTGTTTTGTAATCCAAAATAGCTAAGTAACATATCATTAGCAATTAGCGAACTATATCTACCTAGTCCATCTGCATTATAAATTGCCACAATGAGCGCAACCTCTGGTTTTTCATACGGTGCAAATGCCACGATATAACTATGCTCATGACTTCCTTCCTCTGCCGTTCCTGTTTTAGCAGCTACTTGCATTGGAAGATTATCAAATTGCCCTTTTGCGGTTCCCTTTTCACCGACTGTAACAGATAGCATACCTTCTTGCACAGCCTGAATATTAGAAGATGCAATGCCTAATGGCTCACCTTTTTTTGCAGTTTCATTTTTAACAACTTTAAGTGATTCCAACGTTTCGCCATTTCCTAATGCTGCTACATAACGTAGCACCTGTAATGGTGAAAAGGCATTATACCCTTGACCAATAGCTGTTCGAACAGTTATACCTTCTGTCCAATCTAATTCTACACCATTTAGTAAGTTACTGACAATTATATTTAACAATTTTTGTCTAAGTTTTAATAGAAGTTTTTCGCGCAGTTCATTTTCTTGACGATTTAGACTCTTTATTGTCTCATTTAGTCTATTTACCTCTTCACTTTTATCGCTCATTCGTATCATCTTACGATATGCCTTTGTCAATGCTTTTTCATATGCATCTAACAATGTATCGCTAGAAATTTTTGAAAGGCTCTCATTTAGTGCTATATCTAGATTTTTTCCCGTAGCTTCATCAATAATATTTAAAAACACAGCATTTGCCTTTTCTGCACGTTTTGTAAGGTCTTCTTCTCCTAAAATTTCTGAGATACATCTTTCACTTATTGCTGACCTCTCACTTCCAATATATTGAGACAAACTGGTATAAACTTCATTTAACAACGCTTCATCCTCTGCTTCCAAGATTTCTTGAATTACAGGTACTAAATCCTCATTTAAACTCTCCTCATAAGCCTTATTAACTTCTTCGGAAGAAGTTAGCTCTTCCTCACCTATTTGCAGCTGCTTTCTTAAGTTTATTATATCTTGTTCAACATATTGTCTCTTAGTCGTTTCATCTAATTGTGCTAAGTTATTTATAAGCCCACTTATTTTAGTTGTGACAACCACTTCTGGAATAGAGGCACAAGGCATTTCTTCTTCTAACTCAATACCCGTCTTTTCAGTAAGTCCTAATTTTTTCATATACTTACTAAGCAACACTATACCATCTGATGTATTTCCTAGTCGATGTGCTACTTCATAAAAATAATAATTACATGACATTCCTATAGCATCTACTAAGTTTAATGGACCATGTCCTACGCCATAATTTGTATAATACCAGCACTTAGGATAAGGTTTTCCTGCTTCCTTATAAATCCCTGTGTCTTCAATAATAGTATCCTTTGTAATACAACCTTCTTCTAAACCTGCTAATGCCGTTAACATCTTAAAAGTAGAACCTGGTGCTTTCAAAGTTTTAAGAGAACGTTGCCATAATAAACTTCTAGCATCATTACTTACTTCATTCCAGTAATCATTAAATCCTTGAACCATTTTATTGTTATCATAGGAAGGATAATCAACTAAACTTAATACCTCTCCGCTTTTTACATCTACCATAGCTGCCACTACACTAAATGGGTCTATCGCCATTTGACCTGGTGTAATCACACCCTCTTCAAGCTGATTGATAAATAGCTGCGTAAGATCCAATGTGCCTTCTTCTTCTAGCTGTTTCACAGTCTCTTCATTTAATTGCAGTACCCCTTGTTCCGCTAAAGCTAAAATTACTTCATGTATTACTTCATCTTCATTTGAAGCATCATTTAACCAGTCTACTAGCAATTCTTCTTCCTTGACCTTAGTACGCATTAGTGGATCTATCTCATTATATGCCTTTTGTAAACGTTGTTTAATTTTATTTAAATAAAGCGTTTGTTCACCTTGAAAATCCAAATCCAATCCGTGACATGTCACTAGCGATATTAAAAGATCTTTCCCACTAAGATTATAAGTGTCAGTACTTTCTAATTTATAGATTAGTGCCTCACTCAAGCGCGACGCAACTGCCTGATATATATCCTTTTGCAAACTAGCATCAATCGTTAGATAGACATCTTGTCCCTTTACACTCTCGGTTTCACTTATGGTACATATTTCACGTCCCATATTATCAACTTCTATTGTCCGAGTTCCATTTATTCCTCTAAGCTTTTCTTCAAGGCTTTTTTCAATACCCACTTGCCCCATAACATCAGATAAACCATAACCTTTATCTTTTAACGCTTTATACTGACTACCTGTTAAAGGTTTTGTATAACCTAAAATATTACTTGTTATACTTCCTAAAGGATAATAACGCTCAGGCTTAGTATACACAACTAAATTAGGTAAGCTTTCATCATTCTCTTTCAAAAAACTTATTGTTTGATCTGATAAGTTTCTTGCTAAAACAACATCTTCATATTGCTTATAGCTAGAGCTATAAATTTGGCTACGTAAAGCAATGAGTTGACGCACCTTAGTAGCTTTTAAATTACTTGGTATCTGAAAAGCTTCTTTCAAATAATTAATCAGTTCTTCTGCTGTATAAGTGAGTAGTACTTTACGCTCGGCTTCATTGGTATATGGAATTTGATAAGTATATTGATTTAAACTAGTTTGATCTTCTGTATATTCAAAGGGTTCATTTAAGGAAATAGGGACTTCGTCTACTAAAGTATCTCCATTTTTTTCAAGTAGGTCTATAAGTTGTAATAAAAGTGTATTCAGTTGCTTGTCACTAAGTTTAATGTTAGATGTGTAATATAAATTATTTGTCGTTTGATTCACCGCAAGCGGCTCACCATATCGGTCATAAACTTCTCCTCGCTGTGCAGTTGTTTCTATTGTGCGCTGCGTACTTGCCCGTACATTCTCTGCATACGTTTCATATTCAATAATTTGCAGCTTATAAAATCTAGCAATAAGTCCACCAAAACTTATCATGCAAACTATTCCAATGCCCAAAATTCGCAGGTTATTTCCTGCTCTTTGAGAGCAAAAAGGGAGTAGCTTGCTTAACTTATTATGCATGGCTACTCCTCCTTTTAAAATATATTTCTTGTTTTACGCTCGCTCATTTCTAGCTTTTCATTAATTAAGTATGTGATTTGATAAGCAATCAAAGATAAAGTAATTGTATAAATCATTTCTGGTATCGCAATAGACTTCATAAAGAAAATAATATTTAGTTTACCACGAAGCATTAAGGAAAATATGCAAGTTAAGCTATAAAATAAACTACTAAATAAAGTACAAACAAAAGGTAAAATGAAATTCTCACGATAAAAGTTTTTGTTAAATGTACCACACACATAACCAATAAGGCCATAAATTATAGCTGTTGGTCCTATGGACATACCAAAACTTAAATCGTGTAACAGTCCTGCTGCTATACCGATTACACTGCCTTCTTTGCTCCCTCTAAGTAAGGCAAAAGAAACGATAAGCATAATCATAAAATTAGGTGCAACATTGCCAATTTTTAAGTACTGAAATAACGTGGCACTTAAGGTATGTACCACAACAAGTAAGGTACCAATTACAAATGGACGCATAATCTACTCCCCTTGTTCATAGTTAATGACTAAAACATTTTTTAAATGTTTAAAATCTACATAAGGCTTGACATAAGCATATCTAGTTAAACCATTTTTACCGTCTACAACTTCTTCTACTGTTCCAATTGGAATACCTGGTGGATAAATAGAACTAAGATGTGAGGTCACAATTTGATCACCTTTAATAACTTCTGATTCCACATTAATTTCAAGTACACATAAACCTTCATTTACAAGTTCAATATCACCATTAACGATTCCTACATCACCTGTACGCACGACCTCGGCACTTACTGAACTACGGTCATCAATAATAGATAATACCTTAGCACTATTAGGTGTGGTACTTGCAGAAGTTAAATCTGAAGCCTCCCATACATGACCTACAAGGCCACCACTTGCTAAAATGACACTATTTTCCTTGACACCATCCTTTGTTCCTTTATCAATGGTAATCACTTTATACCAATTACTCGAATCTTTTCCAATGACATTAGCGCCGATTCCTTCGTAATCCTGGTATAAACTTTTCATTTCTAAAAGTTGTTTCAAGTTTTTGTTTTCTTCTTCATACTGAGATAAAATCGTATTCTCATAAAATAGCTTTTCATTAGTTTCTTTTAAGGTCTTATTTTCGGTGCGCAAGGTGTCAATTTCCTCAAAGTACTTAAAGAAATTAGTGGTTTTGTCAGAGACGAAAGTAATTCCTTTTTGAATAGGGATAAGTACATAGTTCACACCTGTACTTATCACTGGAATATGAAAGGTCTTGCCTACAATAAGCACTGCAATGACAACTCCACCTACGATGATTCCTACTTTTTTAACTTTTTTATCAAGTTTCAAGGCACTCTCTCCTTGTTTTATTTGTCATCAGCAAAAATAGCTGACCATTTTTCAATGTCCTCTAATGCGTAACCTGTTCCTTTAGCAACACAGTCAAGAGGATCTTCTGCAATTTTAACAGGCATACCTGTTTCAAGGCTAATAAGTGTATCAAGACCTGTTAAAAGTGCCCCACCACCTGTAAGCATAATACCGCTTTCCATAATATCTGCAGCAAGTTCTGGTGGTGTTTTTTCAAGTGTCATCTTAATCGCATCAATAATAGCGTTAACTGGCTCTTTGATAGCTTCTGTTACTTCTGTAGAAGTGATTGTTAACACTTTTGGAAGACCAGTTACGAGGTCACGTCCTCTGATTTCCATTGTTTCGTCTTCACCTGTTGGGTAAGCTGCACCAATATTAATTTTAATTTGCTCTGCTGTTCTTTCACCAATCATTAAGTTGTACTCACGTTTAATGTAAGACACAATATATTCATCAAATTCATCACCAGCAATACGAAGTGATTTACTTGCTACAATACCTCCGAGTGAAATAACTGCAACATCTGTTGTACCACCACCGATATCAACTACCATGTTACCCGTTGGTTCTTCAACACGAAGGTGTGCACCAATAGCAGCTGCCATAGGCTCTTCCATAATAAGTGCTTTTTTAGCCCCTGCTTTTTCTGTTGCTTCTTCAACGGCACGTTTTTCTACAGATGTAACTCCTGAAGGGACACAAACAATTACACGTGGCTTTGAAGAGAATAATGATTGTTTGTATGCTTTACCAATGAAGTAACGAAGCATCGCTGATGTTGTTGCAAAGTCTGCAATTACACCATCTTTAAGTGGTCTAATCGCTACAATGTTACCTGGTGTTCTACCGATCATTTGTTTGGCTTCATCACCTACTGCAAGTACCTCATTTGTTTTTTCTTTTATCGCAACAACAGATGGCTCGTTTACAACAATACCTTTTCCTTTAACAAAAACAAGCGTGTTGGCTGTTCCAAGGTCAATACCCATATCTTTTCCAAACATTATATAATCCTCCTACATTCAATCTATATCATAGTCTATGGTTTTTTAATAAAATCTCATATCTACCATCATAACCTTTTTTTGTTTCCTTTTCAACAATTACAGATAACTTTCTTCTTTTAAACTGCGATAAATCCCATCACCTATAATAATATGATCTAAAAGTGGAATGCCCATAATATCTCCTGCCTGTTTGAGCCGTTTTGTGATTTGAATATCTTCTTCGCTAGGTGATGGATCACCACTCGGATGATTATGAAGAGCTATAATGCTATGGGCTGATTTTTGTACCGCTTTTTTATATACTTCTCTTGGGTGAACAATAGATGCAGTTAGACTACCTGTAGAAACCACCTCATTTCCCAACATTCTGCACTTTGCATCTAAGAAAATAACCACAAAGCACTCCTCTCTTTTATGCCTAAGTTCTTCCATAAAATAATCTGCAATCATTTGAGGTGAATTTACCTTTTCACCTTCTGTATATTTAGCCTTTACCATACGTTTACACAAACTCACTAAAGCAAGTATTTGAATGGCTTTTACTTTGCCAATGCCCTCTATCTTCTGTAACTCTTCATAAGAGAATTGATAAAGCGTGAGCAATGAAGGATACCTTGCAACAATAGTATCCTCTTGAAAATGCGTTAAAAGTTCCCGTGATAATTCCATCACATTGCACTTAGCTGTTCCTGTTCGTAATAAAATTGCTAATAACTCTGTATCTGTTAACGCTTCACTACCATAGTGCTGAAATTTTTCATAGGGCCGTTCTTCAATTGGACAATCTCGCATCCTCATTTATGCTCATCCCCTCTATACATATTAACCAACTAGTCATTTCATAACTCATTTAAATACTTGCCTTACTTATTTAATTTTATACATTACTTTTGTCACATTATTTAAATTATTCCAAAACACCTTATAAACATTTCTGTAATAAATAGTATTTCCATCAATAAAAAAGCAATCCCATATATATGGTGATTGCTTTTTTATTCTTCCCATTTATTACTTTTTTATTTCACATAGTGTTTCATAAAGTTTGTGCACTGGTAATCCCATGACATTATAATAGTCTCCATTAATATGTGAAATATATAGAGCCCCCTTGCCTTGAATGCCATAACTTCCTGCCTTATCCATCGGCTCCTTCGTACTTACATAATAATCAATTTCTTCATCACTTAAATCTTTCATCGTCACATAAGTAATTTCAACGAAAGTTCTCTCAATGCCTTTACTCTTTCCAATCAACGCAACCCCTGTACAAACCTCATGCGTCTTGCCTGCTAGCTTTCTGAGCATCGCCTTTGCTTCTTCTTCATCTTTAGGTTTTCCCATAATATGCCCATCTAGACAAACAACTGTGTCTGCACCTATCACAATTTCATCTTCATGTGCCTCAGCTACTGACATAGCCTTTTTCCATGCCAAAGCCTGTACATTTTTCTGCGGAGAAGCTTTTTGATCAATCACTTCTTCTACTTCTTTTGTAATAATTTGAACATCATCTGTTACTAATTTAATTAATTCATGTCTTCTTGGAGACGCTGATGCTAATATCATATTTTACTCCTTTATAACTTACGGTAAATAAATACACCGCCTAATAATCCTAAAATAGATGCAATACTTATATTAAACTTAATCTGTAAAGAAAACCATATCACACCCAAATTCACTTGTACAGGTGTATCTAGTCCAAATTGTCCTGCATAATTCACCCAAGACAAGAACTGAATATCCTTACAAAGTTCACCAATAAAGTATCCTACAGTAAGACCTGATAATAAACACAAAATCATTACCCCAGTTCTTTCCACTGTTCTACTACCTGCCATATTATTAATCCCTCTTCCTCTTTTGTATACATTTCACATCTATGTTTCATAGGTATTCTTTATGTTTTGGTGATGCGAAATTATTCATTTGATTTATTTTTCTAACTTCTTACTTAAGTATACTATATTTCCCCTAATGCGTCATCCATTTTATCCTTTTGAAATGACTTTTATTGGAAATTATTTTTTCCCTAGTCTATAAAAATATGGGGATAGGTCGGTAAAATTGATGCGAAACATCACTTTTACCGACCTATCCCCATTTATTATTTATTTTTAAATACCTATTTTAGTGAAGTGTCCCTAGCACTTATTGCCTTTAACCTTTATAAAGAAACAGGTGCTTCTTGTGAAATATTGGGTTTAATAGGAGGTTCCTTAAAAGTTTCATCTAATAAGTTAGAAATTGCCCTCGTCGGACATTTGGCCATACATTTACCGCAACCTACACATTTTTCTGAATCAATGTATGCAACATTATTAACTACTGTAATAGCATCATGCTCACATTGTCTTGCGCAAAGACCACAACCAATACAACCCACTTGACAACCATCTTTTACAACCTTACCTTTATCTTTAGACACACAATTTACATGATAACTTGTAGAAATTGGCTGTATGTGAATGACTTGTCTTGGACACACTTTTTGGCAGGCTCCACATCCTACACAAATTTCTTTATCAATAACAGGTAACCCCTCTTCCATATGAATGGCCCCAAATGGACAGGCTGCCGCACAAGTCCCAAAGCCTAAGCAGCCATAGGCACAAACTTTAGGTCCACCACCTACTAAGTTGGCATCCTTGCAACTTTGAATACCTACATATTCAAACTTCACCTTTGCATACTCATGATTTCCTTTACACCTTACAACGGCAATCTTCTTTTCACCACTTTCTGCCGCTATGCCCATCACTTTACCAATTGCCGCCACCTGCTCGCTATTACAAACAGGACAGCCATTTATCGGACTTTCACCACTAGCAATTGCTTTAGCTAATGCATCGCACCCCGCCAAGCCACAGCCTCCACAATTTGCACCTGGCAAACATTCTCTTATAGCTTCTACACGTTCATCTACTGGCACAGCAAATTTCTTGGCCGCAATCCCAAGTATAATTCCAAATAGAAGACCTATGCCCCCAATAAAAAGTACAGGTGTTAAAATTCCTTGTAACATCTTGCCCCCTCCTTATTTAATTAGATTTGAAAATCCGGCAAAAGCAATTGCCATAAACCCTGCCGTCATCAGTGCAATAGGTAAACCTTTAAAACCAGATAATACATCGTTATCTTCAATACGTTCACGAATACCTGCCATGAGCACCATTACAAGAGTAAATCCAACGGCCCCACCTACACCATTGACAATAGATTCAATAAGTGAATAATTATTTTGCATATTTAAAATAGATACTCCCAGTACCGCACAGTTTGTTGTAATTAAAGGTAAAAACACTCCCAGTGCACTATAAAGGGATGGACTCATCTTTTGAATAACCATCTCTACAAACTGTACAAGAGAAGCAATTACTAAAATAAATGCTACAGTATATAAATACTCTAATTTAAACGGTACTAAAATAAATTTATAAACCAAATAAGTAAACATAGAGGCAAGACTCATAACAAAAGTTACGGCAGCCCCCATTCCAATAGCTGTATCAACTTTTTTAGATACACCTAAAAAGGCACAAATCCCTAAAAACTTAGAAAGTACAAAGTTATTTACAAGTGCCCCACCAATAAACAGCAATAACAAGTTCATTTTTATCCCTCCTAATGTTTTTTAGCCTTTAATGTATTTAAAATCGCCATTAAAATTGCTAAAGTGAAAAAAGCGCCTGGTGCTAAAATCATAATAATAGCTGGTGTATAACTTGCTGGCATTACACGCATACCAAAGAGTTCTCCCACACCTAAAACCTCCCTGATAATTCCAATAACTGTAAGAGATACTGTAAAGCCAAGCCCCATCCCAAGTCCATCAAATATAGAAGATATTGGACCATTCTTAAAAGCATACGCTTCTGCACGTCCTAAAATAATACAGTTTACAACAATAAGTGGAATAAAAAGGCCTAGTGTATTGTATAAATCTAGCATATAAGCCTTTAGTAAGAGCTCAATCATTGTTACAAAGCTAGCAATGATAACAATAAAAGCTGGAATTCTAATTTTAGATGGAATGATCTTTCTTAAAAGTGAAATTGCAAGATTCGAACAAATCAGCACTGCCGTCGTGGTAAGTCCCATGGCAAAACCATTCGTTGCACTTGTCGTAACTGCAAGTGTTGGACACATCCCTAATACCTGTACAAAAGTAGGATTATCTGTAAGAAGGCCTGCTTTTAATCTTTCAAGTAGTTTTTTCATTATAAATCCCCCCATTCTGTGCTATGTGCTTTAATATATGTGGCCGCAGCATTCACACCTTCAGTTACCGCTGTAGATGTAATCGTTGCACCTGTAATAGCCTGAACTTCATCATCATCTGGCGTCACTTTTGTTACACTAAGGGGTGCTTTTTTAGCTTTAAACTGTTCTGTAAAAGTAGGTTTTTCTGCATTGGCCCCAAAGCCTGGTGTTTCTGCGTGGCTTAAAATCTTAATGCCTTGTACTGTACACTGTGCATCAAAAGCTACTAAAAGCTCAATAGTACCACCATAACCTAATGGTGTCACTTTTGCCACATAACCCACCTGATTAGCACCTGCTTTTGCCACAAATATGGCTGCTACCAATTCTTCACTTGCTCCTTCTACTGCAACAAAATCATCAGCATCTGTTAAAAGCGCCTGCATAGCTGCCATTTGCGTCTTTGCATTATTTTCTTCAATAATAGGTTTTGTCACCTGATAAATTCCCCCTAAAAGTCCTGTGCAAATACCTGTTATAAGGAAAAGAATAATGCCTAGCCTTAAAATATCTTTCATGCCACTTTTCCTCCCCCAAAACGTTTTTGTTTAATATAACGATCAATAAGGGGTACTGTTAAGTTCATAAGTAAAATACTGTAACTTACCCCTTCTGGGTAGCCACCCCACAGACGAATGACAACAGTAATAATACCTGCACCTATAGCAAATATAATCTGCCCTTTGATTGTCATTGGTGTTGTCGTATAATCTGTTGCCATGAAGAAAGCCCCTAGCATCACACCGCCTAAGAACAGAGACATAAAGCTTATCGTAACGCCTACACCACCAAAAATAAGTGTCATTAAGAAGATTGTTCCTAAATAAAAGACTGGGATATGCCACTTAATCACACGGCGAACCAATAAATAAATACCGCCAATTAAAAGTGCTAACGCAGATGCTTCACCAATACAGCCCCCAATATTACCGACAAAAGCATCAAATAAGGTTGGCATTTGATCATATAATTCATTTTTCATGAGTTCTAAAGGCGTTGCGCCTGTCACAGCATCTGCTACAAACTTTCCCGGAATAGGTACTGTAAAAGTACGCATAGCTGTAGGATAAGCAGCAAGCAGCGCCGCCCGTCCTGCAAGTGCAGGGTTAACGAAGTTTTGACCCATTCCACCAAAAATTTGCTTTGCAAATATAATTGCTATAAACGCACCTACGACAATCGCATAAACAGGTACACCCACTGGCATATTAAAAGCAAGTAAAACACCTGTAACTACCGCACTTAAATCTCCTATAGTACTTGGTCTTTTAAAAATCTTTTCCCATCCCCATTCAAATACCACACAGCAAATCACACTTAACGTCGTTACAAGTAGTGCACGTATGCCATAAAAATAAATTCCTGCCACAAGCGTTGGCATCAATGCAATGATGACATCCAACATAATACTTTTCGTTGTATGCTTGGCTCTAACATGTGGTGAGGAAGATACAGTTAACATCTTTTCCATGGTTCATTCTCCTTTTTATTTTTTAGCACGAACAGCTGTTTTAGCTGTACGAATACTTTGAACAAGATCACGTTTTGCCGGACATGTATATGCGCAACACCCACATTCAATACAGTCCATTCCGTCATTTTCTAAGAATGTTTCATAACGTCCATTTAGTGCAGCTCTATGCAGCACGTTTGGTACGAGTGACATCGGACAGACATCTACACATTTACCGCAACGAATACAAGCTGTTGCCACTTCATTTTTCATCTCTTCATCAGTAAAACATAAAATTGCTGAAGTGCCTTTTACAACGGGTACATCTATGTCACTCATTGCAATTCCCATCATAGGGCCACCCGCAATAACTTTGACTGTACGTGCATCATCCCAGCCTGCTTTTTCAAGAAGCTGCCGATAAGAGCAGCCTATTTTCACTTCTAAGTTGCACGGATTTGTCACCCCACTGCCTGATACCGTTACAATGCGTCTCATAATTGGGCGTCCTTTAACAACTGCACGGTAAATCGCCACAATGGAATCAATATTATGCACAAGACAGCTTACTTCAATAGGAAGTTTCCCACTTGGTACTTCTCTGCCTGTTGTAGCATAAATCAAATGCTTCTCGGACCCTTGTGGGTATTTTGTATGTAAAGTAGCCACTTCAATGCGACTTTCATCTGCTACTAAACTTGTCAGTTTTGAGATAGCATCCATTTTATTATCTTCAATCCCAATAATTGCCTTAGCATCTTTAAAAACACTAAGCAGTACTTTAAGTCCTGCAATAATTTCTTCACTATTTTCTAACATAACACGGTGGTCAGATGTTAAATAAGGTTCGCACTCTGCTCCATTAATAATGATAAATTCAACTTTTTTATCTTTTGGTACAGAAAGTTTTACATGTGTTGGGAAAGTGGCTCCCCCCATCCCTACAAGACCTGCTTCTTGAACTAAGCTCACAAGCTCATCTTGTGTCAGCCTTTCGTAATCAGGTCTTGCTTTTTGAGCCATTTCTTCTGATTCTTCATACATTCCATCTTGGATAATAACTACACACATATCCTTTATGCCCCTATGGGTCATACGCTCTTCTATAACTTTAACAACGCCTGAAACACTACTATGCACTGGTGAAGATACAAAGCCATCTGCTTCTCCTATCTTTTGCCCTACCAGTACACGATCTCCTTTTTTTACAATAGGTTTAGCTGGTGTACCAATATGCTGAGACATAGGGAAAACCAATTCATCCAATGGCATTAAAACTTCAATTGCCTTGTTTTGAGTTTCAGCCTTATGGTAGCCTGGATGAATACCTTTTTTAAAGGTTAATTTACTCATATTAATCCCCCTTTATTTTATTTAATATTTTAAATTATATCATTTTATTACAAATAAATAAATATTTTTACTTTCATATTTGTATTCATCTTATATATTGTGAATTTTTATTCAATCACTCGTAGGGGTGATTTATATTTTTAGTTATTTTTTTCGTATAGTACTTGAATATTATCATTTACATACTCTTTAAGCCAAAGGATGACTTGTGTATTCTGAAGCATTGCCTTTTCTCCCAAAATTCCCTGTATTTCTAGGGTATCAAGCCTAAAAATTTTATCATCGTATTGATGCTGGTAAATATAGCGAATATGTGGATAGGCTATCATAAGTGTCATAAGGGTACTTCCTATATCACCTAAAGGTACCCGATCAATGTGGTTATAGCACATTTTAGCTATCACTATAGTTCCTTTACCTTCTTGACTATCAATTTTCAAATCTCCCACACAAAGCTCACAGCGTTGTGCTAGTAACGGTAATCCCATTCCTACTTTTCTTAATGTTCTACTTGTTACAAAAGGATTAGTCACCTCTTTTCGCATTGCCTCTGGCATCCCTTTACCATTATCTTGAACCTTAAAATAGAGCCAGTTCGCTTTCACATCTTCTGTAATGCTCATCATCACTTTTGTTGCACCTGCACGAATGCTATTTTCTGCAATATCTAAAAGATGTAATGACAAATCCTTCATAAATATCCCCCCATTAGAAATTCACAAAAAATAAGCTATCCTAATTTTTAGAATAGCTTATCCCTTATAAGTTCACCTTAGCATCTAGGTTTTACTTATTTTTTTAACACGCGTACCTTAATCATATTTTCAATACCTTGGATTTTTGCAACTTGCTCATCTGATACAGCGGTATCTGTATCAATTAAAGTATAAGCAAAATCACCACGGCTTCTGTTTGTCATATCTTGAATATTAATACCTGCCTGTGCAATGATATTTGTAATTTGACCAATCATGGCCGGTGTGTTTTTATGAATAAGTGCAAGACGATAGCTTGCAACCCATGCCATAGAACATGCTGGTAAGTTAACTGAATTTGTAATATTACCATTTTCTAAGTAATCTCTTACTTCTTTTACAGCCATCATCGCACAGTTATCTTCTGATTCTGTTGTTGAAGCACCTAAATGAGGAATTGTAATCACATGGTCATTATTCATCACTTCTTCTACTGGGAAATCTGTGACATATTTAGCCACTTTACCACTTTCAATAGCTGCAAATAAATCTTTGTTTTCAACAAGTGTATCTCTTGAGAAGTTAAGAATACGTACACCATCTTTCATCTTTCCAAAAGCATCTGCGTTTAACATATGTTTTGTAGAATCTAAAAGTGGCACGTGAATTGTAATATAATCTGATTGTGTAAGGAGTTCATCTAAGCTTTTAGCATGCACTACTTCTCTAGAAAGTCCCCAAGCTGCATCTACAGAAATATATGGATCATGCCCAATAACCTTCATACCAAGTGCAGCAGCTGCATTAGCCACCATGACACCAATCGCACCAAGACCAACAACACCAAGTGTTTTACCTAAAATTTCTTGGCCTGCAAAAGCACTTTTACCTTTTTCAACTTGTTTTGCTACATCTGCTTCTAATGTATGCGCCCAATTAATGCCACCGATAACATCACGAGAAGATAATAAAAGACCTGCAATAACTAACTCTTTTACGGCGTTAGCATTAGCGCCTGGTGTATTAAATACAGCAATCCCTTTTTCAGCGCATTCTGTAATTGGAATATTATTAACCCCAGCACCTGCTCTGGCAATAGCTTTAACACTTTCAGGAATTTCCATATCATGCATTTTAGCACTTCTTACTAAAATCGCATCAGCACCTTCTAATTGTTCGCTTACTGTATAGTTTTCATCTAATAGTGCTAAACCAGTTTTAGAAATCTTATTAAGTGTGTGAACTGTATACATTAATTATGCCTCCTTGTTTTCTGCTTCAAATTTTGTCATGAAATCTACAAGTTTTTGAACACCTTCAAGTGTCATGGCATTATAGATACTTGCACGCATGCCACCTACACTTCTATGACCTTTTAAGTTAACAAGACCAACTTCTGCTGCTTCTTTAACGAATTTTGCATCAAGATCTGGATTGCCTGTTACAAATGTTACATTCATTAATGAACGGTCTTCTTTAGCAGCTGTACCCTTAAAGAGTTCTGAGTTATCAAGATAATCATAAAGAAGCGCTGCTTTTTCACGATTTCTCGCTTCAAGTGCTTCTACGCCGCCTTGTGCTTCAATCCAGTCAAACATTAACCCTAACATATAGATACCATATGTTGGTGGTGTATTATACATAGAACCATTATCTGCCATTAGTTTATAATTAAGCATAGCAGGTACTTTCTCATCAGCATAACCAATAAGATCATTACGAATAATAACAAGTGTTACACCTGCAGGTCCTAAATTCTTTTGTGCTCCTGCATAAATAAGACCAAATTTAGAAACATCTATTTTTTCTGAAAGAATGCAAGAAGATAAATCTGCCACAAGTGGCACATCTCCTGTATCTGGGAATTCATTGAATTTTGTACCATAAATTGTGTTGTTACCACAAATATAGAAGTAATCAGCATCCTTTGTAAAGTTTGCTTTGTCTACTTTTGGAATATAGCTATAGCCATCAGCTTTAGATGAACCTACTACATTAATTTCCCCATATTTTTTAGCTTCTTTAAGTGCTTTAGATGCAAAAGCACCTGATTCAATATAATCTGCTTTCTTAGAATTTTTAAGTAGATTTAATGGAATCATTGCAAATTGTAGAGAAGCTCCACCTTGTAAAAAGAGTACTGTATAGTTATCTGGAATCCCCATTACCTTACGTAATTTAGCCTCTGCCGCTTCAATAATTGCTGCATAAGGTTTAGAGCGATGGCTCATCTCCATTACACTCATACCTGTATCTTTATACTCTACAAGCTCTTTTTGTGCTCTTTCTAATACTTCTAGTGGTAATGCTCCAGGTCCTGCTGAAAAATTAAATACGCGCATCACATTTGCCTCCTATATTTTTCTGTTTATTGTTGTATATTTTATTATATTTTGATATTAGTAAAATTATAGTTACTTTTTATAAATTAGTCAATATTTCACAAAACATTTTATTTAGATTTTGGGACAAATTATGACATGGTAGCTACCATAACTGCTTTAATCGTATGCATACGATTCTCCGCTTCGTCGAATACTACTGAATTTTTACTTTCGAACACGTCCTCTGTCACTTCATAACCTTTAATAGCTGGCAAGCAGTGCATAAAGAGTACATTGGGATTTTCTGTTTTGGCCATAAGCTGACTGTTTACTTGGTAAGGCTGCAGAAGGGTAATACGTTCTTTCGCCTTATCTTCTTCCCCCATTGAGAACCATACATCTGTATAAATAACATCTGCACCTTTTACTGCCTCTAAATCACTTGTAATCGTAACTGTGGCACCGCTCTCCTTAGCATAACCTTCACAAATAGCTACATGGTCCTTATCTGGCCATAACGCTTCTGGTGCTAAAATGACAATGTCTACACCCATTTTCGCACATCCAATAAGTAAACTATTAGCCATATTAAATCGCCCATCCCCTAAAAAAACAAACTTCTTACCTTTTAAACTTCCTAAATGCTCTTTCATTGTCATAAGATCTGCTAAAATTTGTGTAGGATGATAAAGATCTGTTAGGCCATTATAAACAGGTACCCCACTATATTTTGCAAGATCTGAAACAACTTCCTGTGAAAAACCACGAAATTCAATAGCATCAAAGAAACGGCCAAGTACACGTGCCGTATCAGCTACACTTTCTTTATGCCCCAGTTGAATATCATCTTTTCCTAAGTATTCAGGAAAGGCACCTTCGTCATTACAAGCTACCGTAAAAGCACAACGTGTACGTGTAGAAGGTTTCTCAAAAATAAGAGCTACATTTTTACCAGCTAAAAGATTACCCTTAATTCCCATTCTCTTCTTAGCTTTAAGCTCCTGCGCTAAATCTAATAAATATCCAATTTGTTCTGGTGTGAAATCATGTAATGTGAGTAATGATTTTCCTTTTAATCCAAACATAAGTTTACCTCCTGTATAATTATAAATTTACATGAATTTTTATTAATTATTATACAATTATACATGAGTAAAATATAAAAAACAATAATATTTCTTTATTTTTTATATTTTATTTAAAAACTCAAAACAGTAGTTCTAAATTCTAGAGTCCTACTGTTTTTCTATTCCCCTTTAAAATGCTTAAGACAAAATATTAAACCTACTAATCTTGCATCACAATATGTTCTATACAGCTTGACATATGTAATAGCTTATCTACAAAAAGTTATGCATAAAAACTAAATGGGCAATTTCATACTTTACCCCTATTTTTTAATAAACCTCTCTCATCACTGCTTATTCTGCTGTTTCTCCCATATGTACACCCCCACCTATAGAATAAAAAATATCTGCAAAAAAGCAGTAATGCATTTTTATACTAAAATACTTACTGCTTTTTTTCTTAGCCAAACTATATTATATTGTCAGTAGCATATCATACCAAACAGCTCCACCATGCACTGAAGCAGATACACCTAAATTTTTATAGCCAAATCGTTCATAGAAAGGAAGTAACGTCTCCTTACATGTTAAAATAACACCTTTTCGCTGATCATCTTTTCCTTTCGTAATCATTTGCTGCATGAGCAAACTTCCTATACCACAGTGACCATATGCTGGATGCACAGCTAAACTATAGATTGCCTGATAATGTCCAAGTGGGTTATGCAACCTAGCTTCTTCAAAAAGCTCATCATATATTCTTTCTTCATTAATAACTGCCCCATTAATGAAGCCAATTACTTCATCTTTATAAGTCGCTACAAAGAAATGTGTTTTGAAAGCTTCTATTCTTGTAGCAATAGCGCGCTTAGACGCTGCTTCTGCTGATGGAAAACATGTAGCTTCCACTGCTACTACTGCTTCTAAATCCGCCTCTCTGACTTGTCGTATAATGATTTCATTTATCTTTTTTGCATTATTCACGTTATGTCTCCTTATCCAAATATGTCTTTTTATTTTATATGAAAACACAAAATATTTAAACTCATTAAAATATTTCAATTATAAATTATACCATAGTTCCTTTTGCTTTCAAAAATGGTGTATTAATCATAGTATAATAAGCCTGAAAATGATTCCCCAACATTATAGGCCCAACCTATCTCACCTGATGACAATTGTAGCTTGTACCACCCGGTGTGATCTATGGCTAAAATTATTACACTTGTCGTTTCTGGACAAATCTGACTTTGACTACTAAAATCCTGTTTTTCATAAACAGTGATTGATGAATTTACAAATGCAGGCTTATGCATTTCATAATAAGGTGTTACCACCTTTTGAAGTTTATGTTTTTCATTTAAAATATAATCACAGTTATAGCAATCTGTTCCAACATCATCATTTCTTTCTAAAGCATGTAAAATACCATCCGAAATATAGTTACGTGCCCATGTATCATTAATATGACCTTCTACAGCCCCCATAAAAATGCCTTTTCCTTGATTATAGGTAAAAAAATAATCAACAGGGTCGCTACTTGATCCCATATCATAAATAACTAATTCTTTATACGCATCTTTCGGGTTAATATCTACAAGCCAAATTTGTGATACAAAAAAAACCTCTAATGTTTTAACTTTTTTGCCGTCAATCATCAATGTCATCTTATTATAATCTCCCCCGGCTTCTAATGGTTTACAAAAATACTTAATTTGCTCTACTTTGCCATCTCCATTTAAATCTATGCTAAAGGGACTATTAGCCTCATAAACTACAGTATCACAATAAAGTCTTTGTGCTGTACTTTGTACCTGCATCTGATCTTTTTCTTCTCTTAATACTTTTTCCCACCAATCAAGTAATGCTACATTATACTGCTCAGTCTCATTTAATTGAACCTGCGAAATCTCTTTATCTTTATTATACCATATCTTATTTTCAAAATATCTTGTATAGTTAGGGTCCGTTATTATCCCACCATGCCTTGCATAAATTTCATATTTTCCAATGCATGTCATTGTAATATTCCAATTTAACGCATAACTTTCTATCTTTTCTATATGACTATTAGGATACAAATAACTTGTTTTATCTTCAAGATAAATATTCGTTTCTTCTTCTTCCCATTTTTGATTTTCTATCTCTTCATTATATTTTTCTTCTTCTGCTATTTCTTGTGCTTGGGCTGCTGTAATAATTTTTCCCTGTTGATTCCAATTTGCAGCACCATATATATTCATGCCTAAAATTGAAATTCCCACTATTACGCCTAAACATATGGTCTGAATCCTTTTTAATCTGCACCACTTTTTCATTTCACATTCCCCCATTTGTTAAAATCATTAATATATATGATAGCTATTAATTATTCATTACCTCTATATTACAACTTTATTATAGAAAATCCCCAAAGTCTTTATATTATGCTTTTTAGTATCTACTCTTACTTAACTAAAAAACACCCAAGATATCCTCTAATATCCTAGGTGTTTTTTAGTTAAGCTATCTTCTAAAATGCTATACTTTTTTCAAATACTCTTCTAACCGACTTATAATCTTCAAAGTAAGCATCTGCTAAAACTTTTAATTTATTAATTGTTTCTTCTTTCGTACTATCTTGAATCGCCCAAACAGTCATGCCTGCTGCTTTCCCCGCCTTTACGCCATTTGGCATATCTTCTAAAACTAAGCAATTTTTAGGATTCATACCTAATCTTCTAGCCGTTTCAAGGTAAATAGCAGGATTAGGTTTTCCTACCTCCACCATGCATGAAGTGCAAATCACATCAAAATAACTTCTTATCCCTAAATGTAGTAAGGCCTTCTCAGTCATTTCTATACTATTACTTGTAGCAACTCCTATTTTTATATGTGCCTTAGAAAGCATTTCTAAAAATGCTAGTACATCTTCTTTAAGTCTTACTTGCTTTGTATAGAGTGCTTCACCCATAGCATTCCAAGTTGCTTTAATCTCTTCTACGGTCTGCGGCAAATGAAAACGTTCCTTGAAATACTTGGCAATTTCTGTAAAACTTTTGCCTTCTAATTCATCTAAATTATCGGGTACCTTTAATCCATATTGTCCAAGATAAGCGACTGTTACTTGTGGCCATACCCAGCTAGAATGAATTAAGGTACCATCTAGATCAAATAGGACTGCTTCAATCATGATTATACTTCTCCTTTAAGCTGCATCAACTCTTCTTTCGTAAGCTGACGATATTCTCCAAGTGCTAAATCTTCTGGCAAACTAAAGTTACCCATTTTAATACGTTTAAGGTATACGACTTCCTTGCCGATAGCTTGCACCATACGTTTAACCTGATGAAATTTGCCTTCTTTAATTGTCACATAAATCTCAGATTCTTCACCACTTGTAATGATTTCAAGTTTACCTGGTGCAAAAACTGTACCATCTTCTAAAGTCATGCCTGTTGCAAAAGCATCACAGTCTTCTGGCATAACCGCTCCTTTTACACGTGCATAATAAACTTTGTCCACATGCTTTTTAGGTGAAAGTAATTCATGGGTTGTTTTCCCATCATTAGTTAAGACTAAAAGACCTTCTGTATCTTTATCTAGCCTTCCTACTGGTGCTACATCCTTGTTACGGTCTTCTTCATCTAATAAATCCACTACTGTTGGCAGTTTTTTATCTTCTGTTGCTGTAATGTAACCTGCTGGTTTATGCAAAATAAAATAATAAAATTCCTGATAATCCATAATGCGCCCACCAATTTTAACGATAGCTTTTTCTGGATCAATACTTGTTTCTGGCTTTTGTACCACCACATCATCTACTTGTACTTTTTTACTTTTAATTAATTTTTGTACTGTACTTCTTGTGCCATATCCCACATGAACTAAGTACTTATCAAGTCTCATCTTTGCCATTTTTCGCTCCAATTAAAATATTTTTTTAACTTTCATTAGCCCATCATACGCCAAGATGCTGGATACTGATTCTTTAACATATTATTTTGTGCTTTTACCCAGCCTAAAGGATAACCTTGCATACATACAATATGCCATCCTTTTGTTGCTTCTATAAGCAATGTTTCCCCCTTTAAATAACGTTTCACCATTTCTTCATCTTCACCAATTTCAATAACTCTCTTAAACATCTCTTTAGGATAGGCTAAAACCATTGCCTGCGAAGGTTCAAAACGCTTACTTTTAATCTCACCTAGATAAAGTCCTGAACGTATTGCTCGAATCCCACTAAGATCTGGTGCTTCTTCTGGTAAAATATAAAGCTTTCCTTTTATTTCTTCCACTGAAGTATTTAAATCAATATACGTATGGGCCTCAATAAATTCTGCTGCTTCTTTATAATCCTTGATACATTTGCGACATTTAACCTGTGGCACACTTCCTTCACCTTCACCATGACGTTGAAGGAGACATACGAAATGTCCTTCACCTTCCATATGGTGTGGCCATAATCTAAGGGCACCTTTAAGTTCCTCTTTACCGCCACCTGGTACCCATTCTGGACATCCATTTGAAATACCACCTACACCTTTTAATGGTACAATACTAAAGTCCGGATTATTTTCTAAAAAGTTTTGAATCATACATTCGTCTTCCTCAGGTGAAAACGTACAGGTCGAATATAAAATCATCCCATTTGGCTTTAGCATTTTTACCACATTTTCTAAAATGCATTTTTGAAGATTACAGCAATGTTCTACGCCATGCGTTTCCCAGCTTTTAATAGCATCTTCACTTTTACGGAACATACCTTCTCCCGAACAAGGCGCATCAATTAAAATCTTATCAAAGTAATTCACCCACTTACTTGCAAGCTTCGGTGTATCTTCACTCGTTACAATAATATTTCTGGCTCCCCAGTTTTCTAGATTCTTAAGCAGTGCTCTCGCACGAGATGCACTAATATCATTGGATACAAGAACGCCGCTTTGACCCAGTTTAGCAGCAAGCTGTGTCGACTTCCCACCTGGTGCAGCACAAAGGTCTAGCACTTTATCCCCTTCTTCAATTGGCATATAGGCACCTGGTGACATGGCACTTGGTTCTTGAATGTAATAAAGCCCTGCATAATAATAAGGATGCTTTCCTGGTTTTTCATCACTGCCATAATAAAAACCTTCCTTACACCAAGGCACATTTTTCACTTCCTTAAAAGGATTGATTTTCTCCCATTCTTCTAAGCTAATCTTAAGGGTATTAATACGAAAACCTTGATATTTAGGCAAATCATAAGATGCCAAATAAGCATCGTATTCCTCTTTTAATAAGACTTTCATTTTATTTTCAAAGCTAACTGGTAATTTCATATTGTCTCTCCATTAATTTTACTGCTTGGTATTTGTGCAATTTCTACTGGTTTAAAGCCAATGTAATCTGCTGATACAAGTGTATACGTTATATTTTTGTAGTTTCCCTGCAATGCGTCCTGCCATGAGCTTTCATCATGTAAATGCCCATAAATCACCTTAGATACGCCATATTCTTCCAAAAGAGCAAGTAAAGGGGAATCTACAAATTTGTTATATGTAGGGGGATAGTGTAGCATCACCCAAATTTCTTTCATACCTCTTGCTACATTTAAGGAAAGCTTCAAGCGCTCTAACTCTCTTTGATAAAGCCTTTCATCTTCCATATCCCATTTCACCGTATTAGGGCTTATCCATCCTCTAGTGCCGCAAATTGCAAGTTCCCCTATAAAATAGGCTGTATTTTGAAGAAAATAAATAGATTCATACTGCCTATTTAATTTACCTGGACGGTCCCACCAATAATCATGATTGCCACGAATACATATTTTTTTGCCAGGAAGGTTTTCTAAAATATTTAAATCACTTTCTGCCTCAGCTAAACGCATAGCCCATGAAATATCACCGGGAATAAGTACATAATCTTCTTCTGTCACATATCTTTGCCAATTGGTTTTAAGTTGGGCCTCATGATCTCGCCACTTATCACCAAATATATCCATAGGCTTATGCATGCTACTGGATAAATGTAAATCTCCTATTGCAAATATTTTCATCTGTTTCTCCTCTAATCTCTATAGGCTCGCCTAATGTACTAAAAAATATTACTTATTACCGACAAACTTGTGTACAGCTTTTCCATTTAAATAATCACAAAGGTCACCTTGTACATAACCTTTTTCTGTCATTTCAGCTACAATATCATCATGGATTTTCCACCAACTTGTATTCCAATTAGCATATAAAGTATGTTCTTCTGGTGCACGCCCAATAATACGCTGAATAACAATATCTGGTGATAAATAACGCAAGAAAGTAATAACTCTTTCTTTATACGCTTCTAAGCTCACAAGTTCTAATTCACCTTTTTCATATTCTTTTGCTAGCTTTGTATTTTTCACAATATAAAGTGCATGGAGCTTTACATAATCCATACGCAGTGCACTCATACATTTAGCTGTTTCAATAACATCTGTCATATTATCCCAAGGTAAGTCTACAATAATATGTGTGCAAATCGTAAAGTGGGGGTAAGCTTTAATTTGCATCACAGCATCTAAATATTCCGCTAGACCATGCCCTCTATTAATAACCTCTAATGTTTTATAATTAATTGTTTGAAGTCCTAATTCAATGTTAACTGTCTTATTATATTTCCTAGACCATTCATCTAACGCCTCTAAATAAGCTTCATTAATACAATCAGGTCTTGTAGAAACTGCAATGCCTACTGCTTTTTCATGTGCTACTTGTTCTAAAACTTCTTCAAATGTTTCAAGTGGCATATAAGTATTGCTATAGTTCTGTAAATAGGGGATAAAGGCATTGGCCTTATACTTCTGACTAATTTTTTCAATATTAGCTTCTAATTGTATACGAATAAGTTCTTTATTGCTACGCATTTCATAACCTGCACCCACATCTCCACAAAATGTACATCCCCCATGTCCTGCACTTCCATCGCGGTTTGGACATGTTACAGGCAAATTAACTGGTATCTTATAGACCTTTTCTCCGTACTTTTCTTTTAAATAACTAGAGTATTTATGATAAACTTCCACTTAATGCTCCTCTTTTCTTATGTCTTTTGCAGCAAGTAATAAAATAGGTAAGGTACGTTCTATAATTTCATCACTTTGACTTATACTAATTGGATTTTCACCAAGACCACATTCAATTGTAAAACCAGGCTTCTTAAAAGTTTTTATAAACCAATCTTTATAACCACCCGATGCTGCTAGGGGATCTGGTTCTTCTAGTATATAACCACTAACCTCCTCAAACATTTTAGCATATTCCTTGGCAGTTGCAACATACTCATTGTCATAAGTCCAATAAATTACTTCACCTTGGGTATGATAAGCTAATACTAAATCATATTGTTGTCTCCTTGTCAGGTCTGCAAGAGCCTTACTTTCTGGCTCACTTTCTGGAAATGGTCCTTGATAATACGCAAAATAAGGCGTATGCACCTTTGTAATATGCTGATAGGCTAAAAAACCCGCATCATAATTGCGATTTAAATCAACACCTCTTGCATTTGCCTTCCACCTCGTGAAATCAGGATTTCCTTCATTCCACTTTAAATGTGCCTCGGTAAAATACTGACTTTTTTTACCTTCTAAAGCCAGCATTACACCATCTGGATTGACCATAGGTACAAAATCGTAGGTTACCCTTTGCAAAAGCGTTTTAACTTCCATACCATATAAGCTTTCCCCATTTTTTAACGCACTACACAATATTTCAATACATCGCATCAAAATAAATGTAGTAATCCATTCATTACCATGATGACTGGCATTAATATGTATCTTTCTAGGTCCACAACCTAATCTCAGAGCATAGAGCGGCAATTGATTGACACTCTTTCCAATCGTATAGATTTGTAAAAATGGATAACACTTATTAAGAGTAATCATTTGCCACTTTAACGAAATAAAGTCATAACGTTCACGCGTCAATTGTATAATTTTTTTTTTCATAGTGACCTCACTTAAATACTTTTACTCTAGTATATGATTTTTTCCTTAGATTATGTTTTCACTTCTTAAATGCTTATACTTATAATTTTATGATTTTATCGTGCATAAAAAAGAATAATCCACACATAATAAAGGTATCATCTTGCTTCGCTATAATAAAAGAAAGGGTGGTTACTTAGATTATGAAATCTAGAACTTGGGATTATATCGCAATTACACTCATCATTATTGGAGCAATTAACTGGGGGCTTGTTGGATTTTTCCAATTTGACCTCGTCGCCTTCTTATTTGGTGGTATGAGTTCATGGATTAGTCGTGTAATTTATGCTGTTATTGGTATCGCTGGCATTTATTGCTTCACACTCTATGGACGTGTTTACGATCAACCTTATTCTAATAACTAATCACATTAAAACCACTTTTTAAAAAGTGGTTTTTTTATTTTTAGTATCACCCCTCACTTCTTAATTATAATTTTTATAAATTTTTCATAAAAATTAAGTTATTTTCAAGCGTTACTTGAATAAATATAATAATAAAATAAAATTTTAAGAGGTGATGTGCTATGATAAAGATTATTACAGGACAAACAGGAGAAGGAAAAACAAAATTGATGATTGAAGAAGCTAATGCCACCGTAAATAGCTTAACTGGGCATGCCGTTTATATTGATAGCTGCAACAATCATCGTTTAGCACTTTCTCATCATATTCGCTTGGTAGAAACATGTAGTTTTGATCTTAAGTCACAACAACATTTCTTTGGTTTTTTATGTGGCCTTTTAGCATCTAACCATGATATTCAAGTTGTTTTTATTGATGAACTTATTAAAATCACCCACTCTAGTCTAGATGAGATAGCTAAAATATTTGAGCAAATAAAAGTGCTTTCTCATGAGTTTAATGTTGATTTTGTGATCGGAACTTCTTGTAGTAATGATGAATTACCTAGTCAAATGGCACCTTACCTCATCGCCTAAATAAATAACATAGATAATACTATGTTGTGCGTAAAGGCTTTCAATCTCCTTGCGCATATAAAAAGAAAGTGTACCCCGAAAGGTAGAGACTAAAAAAAGGTCTCTACCTTTTTTGATTTTCATGTTACTATATATCAGACTAATAACGGAGGTACATTATTTATGGCAGGAATACGCTTTACACGAGAACAAAGAAATTTATTATCAACAAACCCAAATATTAAAAAGGTAATAGATAAATCTATTACTTATGCAGAAACATTTAAATTACTCGCTATCGATGAATACGCTAAGGGTAAAATTCCTCATGAGATCTTTAAGAATGCCGGCATTGACCCTAGTATCATAGGTTCTAAGAATCCAGCACGATGTTTAGAACGTTGGCGTATATCATATTTTAAAGACGGTTCAAGGGGCCTTATGGGGGAGAAACGTGGCACTTCAAATTCAGGTAGGCCAGTTACATCTGAATTATCATTAGAAGAGAAATTAAAACTTGCTGAAGCTAAAATTGCATATTTAGAGATGGAAAATGAATTTCTAAAAAAGTTAGACGAACTAGAAAGGAGGATGAACAAGTAGTATTATTAAAACCATGCCATAAATATAACATTATCTTTCAACTTTATAATAAATATAACAATAGTAATCGTTTGAAAAGAGTCAACCAGAAAATAACTATAAAAGATCTTTGTATGTTAGCTGAGGTAAGTGAGTCTGGATATTATAAATGGCTAAAGAATGCTCAGTTACGTGATATACGACTTAAAAATGAATTAAGAGATTTTCTATTAATCAAAGAAATTTTCGAGAAAAAACGAAACTGCTAGATTTAGAACAATTATTATGGAACTTTTATATCAGCATGATATCATTATGAACCATAAAAAAGTAATTCGACTTATGAATAAGTATAACTTAAAATGTAAAATCAGAAAGACTAAAAAGTATGGAGGTACCTTTGAAAAAGACCGTATTCAAAATACCTTTAATAATCATGTTAACACAGTATTTGATAGCCAAATACCATCTCAAGTATTCCATACTGATATTACTTATATTAAATATGCACATGGTAGAAAAACTGCTTATTTATCAGCTATAAAAGACCAAGCAACACGTGAGATTCCAGCTTATGCAATTTCAGAATCCTTAGAATTAATGAAAATGCGATTATACACAGCGATCAAGGGTTTCATTATACAAGTAATTATTATAGAACAAAAATAGAAGAATTAGGTTTAATAGGTTCAATGTCACGAAGAGGGAAATGTGTAGATAATGCACCAATAGAAACATTTTTTGGACATATGAAAGATGAAATAGAATTTAAAAAGCTTGAAACATATGAAGAAGTAGTCAGAGCGATACAACAATATATTTATCATTATAATAATACAAGACCACAATGGACATTAAAAAAGATGACTCCGATACAATATCGAAATCATCTTTCTACTTTTTTGTACTCTACTTTATAGGGTACACTTTCCTTTCTAAAGACGATATAGATCTTTCTACTACTTCTTTAAAAATGCATATACTATACCCTACAACCTCATAATCTCTGCCAACTACAGGGATACCTTCTACATTTAAATCTTCACCTAATGGTAGGTGACTATCCACAATTCTTACCCAGTGATTTTCTCCTGGAGGTAGTTCAAACCTTAAATTTTCATGATATAAATTAGCTACTACATACAGAGATTCCTCTCCTTGAATATGCCATGCAATACTTCTAGAGTAATACGACCAATCTGGCTGTCCATAATGAATACCATGCCACGTCACTTTATATTTTCCTTGTGTTATGAAATATTTCAGTTGTTTTCTTACTTTAATAAGACCTTTTGTGAACGTATAAAGCTCTGCTTCAGAAATTAATTGGTCCCAATCCACCCACATACCTTCATGATTTTGGCAAAAAGCATTATTATTACCACCCTGACTTCTACCAATTTCATCGCCCATCAAAAGCATCGGTACACCTTTTCCCATAAGCAACAAACACATAGCATTTTTAGTTGCTACGAGGCGTCTTCTTAAAATTCCTTGGTCTGTTGTGGCACCTTCAGCCCCCCAGTTATAACTATAATTGGCATTATTACCATCCCGATTGCCTTCGCCATTTTCTAAATTGTGTTTATTGTTATAACTACATAAATCTCTTAAAGTAAAACCATCATGTGCTGTAATAAAATGCAGTGTATGTGTCTCACCTTTTTGCGGATCAGCAAAATAGATTTCTTTTCCTAACATACAGTCCGCCACAGACTTTACAATACCTTGGTCTCCCTTTATAAACTTACGCATTGTATCTCTAAAGTAATCACTCCATTCCCTAAAAGGATACGGCATACGCCCTACATCATAGCTTCCTTTGGCATCCCAACTTTCTGTTATCAGTTTCACATTTGATAAAATTGGGTCTGCTGCAATTTCATGTAAAAGTGACTCTTTCATCCATTTCCCTTCATAATCTTGCCCTAAGATTGATGCCAAATCAAATCTAAAACCATCTACTCCCATACAAATAACCCAATATTTCAAGCTATCTAAAATGAGCTTTTTAACTACAGGATGATTTGTATAAAAAGTATTTCCAGTACCCGAGCAATTTCGAAAATGACCCTGATGATCAAATTTATAATACGTATGAGGACTTAAAAGTTTATAACTACAAGGTTCACCATTTTCTCCGCCTTCACCTGTATGGTTATAAACCACATCTAATATAATCTCTAAATCCATTTCATGAGCTGCTTCTACTAACGCCTTAAATTCCTTATAGGCCGCATAGCCATCCTTTTCAACGCTATACCTTTCATCTACTGCAAAAAATCCTATTGTATTATACCCCCATCGGTCTTCTAATTTTTCTCCTGTATTTGGATTCGTGTTTTTAATTGTATAAGGAAACCATTTAAAGACCGGTAGTAACTCTAGCGTAGTAATCCCTAATGATTTCAAGTAAGGTAACTTTTTAATAAGCCCAACAAATGTGCCTTTTTCCTCTTCGGCAATACCTGATGATTGATGTCTTGTAAAGTGTCCCACATGCATTTCATAAACAATTGTATCCTTCCACGGAATATATGGTCTTGCACTTTCACTTGGTTTATAACCAATGACAATATTATAGTAACCATGTTCTTCACTAGTAATATTATTTGCACCATAGGCATAAGGATCCAGCAAAGCTTTTGAGACATGCCCGGACTCATCAATTATACGCCAAATATACCCCATTCCTTCTTGGACATCACTTACTTTTATATAAAAAATATGATTTTCCACATGCTCTTCGCGATTTAATATGACTTTTTTTACGCATAAACCCTGAGGCCCATTAGTATAGATCTCTAACTGCATTTTTGCAGCTACATCAGAGAATATACCAAAGTTGGCACCCATTCCATCCACAGTACATCCTAGTATAGGGCTCCCCTTACTTATTTCATACATTGTGTTGCCTCCCATATTAATATCTATCTAAATTTTCACTTTTTTCTATCACATTAACATTTTACATGATGAAAAGGCTTTTTTCTAGATGTTTTCTGATTTTTTATCTTAGGTCTTGAAATCATTCTACGCTTATGTTAATATAAAATCTAACTAAATAAACACAAAAAACGATGATAAAGGCTTAGTAGTAAATAAATAGTTTTTCAGAGAGTGTGTGGTTGGTGTGAACGCATATATATTTATTTTATGAATTACAACTTTGGAGTTGCGTGTCCGGCTTGCCCCGTTATCGGCATTGAGGCAAACCTTTTGGTTTGTAAATTAAGGTGGTACCACGGGTTAACTCGTCCTTAGGACTTGAGTTAACCCTTTTTTATGTGCAAATTTCACCTAAAGAAAAATATAGGAGGTTTCATAATGAGAAACGTATATGATGTTTTATTAGAACGTGGTTTTATTGAGCAAACCACACATGAAAATGAAATTCGTGAACTTTTAGGAAAGGAAAAAGTTACTTTCTATATCGGTTTTGACCCTACTGCTGATAGCTTACATGTAGGTCACTTTGTAACAGTTATGGCTATGAGTCATATGCAACAAGCTGGTCACCGTCCAATTGCACTTTTTGGTGGTGGTACAGCTATGGTTGGTGATCCAACTGGTAAAACAGATATGCGTAAAATGATGACAACTGAAATCATTGACCATAACGTAGAATGCTTCAAAAAACAAATGTCTCGTTTCATCTCTTTTGAAAATGACAAAGCCATTATGGTAAACAATGCAGATTGGCTTCGTAACTTAAATTACATTGAATTCTTAAGAGAAGTAGGTGTACACTTCTCAGTTAATCGTATGCTTACAGCAGAATGTTTCAAACAACGTCTTGAAAAAGGTTTATCTTTCTTAGAATTCAATTATATGCTTATGCAATCTTATGACTTCTTAGAACTTTACAGACGCTATAACTGTAAATTAGAACTTGGTGGTAATGATCAATGGTCTAATATTCTTGGAGGCGTTGAACTTGTAAGAAGACTTCATGGGGAACAATCATTTGGTATGACCTTCTCTCTTCTTACAAACAGTGAAGGTAAAAAAATGGGTAAAACAGAAAAAGGTGCTGTATGGCTTGATCCTGAAAAAACATCGCCTTATGAGTTCTATCAATATTGGCGTAACGTAGCAGATGCTGACGTTAAGCGCTGCTTATCACTTCTTACATTCATTCCAATGGATGAAGTAAATGCACTCACAAATGTTGAAGGTGCAGCAATCAATGCTGCTAAAGAAAGACTTGCCTTTGAAGTTACAAAAATCGTTCATGGCGAAGAAGAAGCTACTAAAGCACAAACTGCAGCTAAAGCTCTCTTCATGGGTGGTGCACACGGCGGTTCAATTCCATCAACTGAAATAGCACAAGCTGACTTTGCAGAAGGTATAGATATCTTAACGCTTCTTCAAAATACAAAACTTGTACCATCTCGTTCAGAAGGCCGCCGCCTTGTTACACAAAATGGTATTAAAGTAGAAGGTACACCTATTACAGATCCAGCTACCCTCATCACAGCTGATATGTTTAAAGACGGTGAACTCATGATTCAAAAAGGTAAAAAAGTATTCCACAAAGTAATCCTTGCCTAATCTAAAATACTTATCCAAAGCTGAGGTTGATTCCTCAGCTTTGGATAAGTATTTTTAATATTTTTATTACTCTTACCTCATCACCCTCATAAGAATATAGAAAGCACTTGCCAAGATATTACTTTCTACATTCTATGTAATATGAAAGTGGGATATTATACCGGAAACCTTCACCAGTACAATTCCCCACTTTCATGTTTTACCAAGTGCGATAAATTCCATCACCCTTCATTTCAATAACACCTTCTTTCATGAGCCTACCTGCTGCACGTTTAAATGCTGCTTTACTCATGTGTAGAAGAACTTTGATTTCTTCTGGTGAGCTTTTGTCATGTACCATGAGTTTACCATCATGTTTTTCAAGTTCTTCCATTAAAAACCTCACATCATCTTCCATTTGGAAATGAGCAGGTTTTCTCAAACTTAGTTCTAATTTACCATCTGCCTTTACTTCCTTCACACGAAGCTGTAATACTTCACCTTCATAATGTTTGCCATAAAGTTCTTTCGTAGGAATTAGTCCATGATAACGATTATCCACTGCAACAAAAGCACCAAAAGCTTCCTTAATACTATAAATTGTTCCCATTACCTCATCATTAGCTTTATATGGCGTATGACAACTTAAGGCTTCATATATTTTCATAGTCGCACAAAGCCTATCGCTTTTGTCAACATACATTGTTACGAAATGTGTTTCGTCCTTTTTAATTCTCCCTATCTGCTGCTTAAACGGCAAAAATAAATCTCTTTCCAATCCCCAATCTAAAAAGGCACCAATATGATTAACACTTATTACCTTTAAAGAAGCTACTTCACCTATTTGCAACTTAGGTTTTCTAAATGTTGCTACCTTCTGATCTTCTGAATTGCGATATACAAACACTTCAACAATGTCTCCTTCTCTTAACTTTTCATCTTTCTCATAAAGTAAGATATCCGCTTCAGTTACTTCATTTGGACTATTTAAATAAATACCGTCTGGCGTACATCGCTTAACTTGTAACCTTTGAATTTTACCAACTTCCATCATCTCTGTCTCCTTCATCTCTACATTGTCTAAGCCATTATACCTTACTTTTTCTTATTCGCCTAGCATCCTTTATTTTTTCCATAAAGTGTTATAGTTTCTAAGATTTATGTCGATGTATATAATATATTGCGTTTTGAAAGGATTTAATATGAAAGAGAAAAAACATTTTTTACAAAAGCCTATTTTTAAAACACTAGGTATTATTATAGGTATCATTCTATTTTTATTTTTTAACAGCTTGCTTATTAAGCTCAATCAAACAGATGCAGCCAATGTAGACTTAGGTTGGATTGTCTATAACCGATCTGCCTTATGTGGTATCATTGCCCAGCTTCAAGTTGTTACTTTAGTAGGTTTAGTTGTTCTTTTTGATAAACTTGGTTATATCACCTGTGTGACACTATGCATTGGTGCTAGTCTTTATAACTTAATTCCTATTATCTTTATGGGAAAGTTAAACTCGCTTACAGGTATTATTATCTTAGTAGGTACACTTACAAGCACGAGTATTATTTATAAATACGGCAAACAATTTAAGCTCAAAGTACTAGAAACAGTCATGCAAAAAGAAGCGCTTCATAAAATGGCTTTTTATGATTCTTTAACAGGTCTTGCTAATCGTCGAAAAGTTCTAGATACACTTAAAACTATGACAACCCTAGATGATACAAAACATGCCCATTTTGCTGTTGTTTTTATTGACATTGACAACTTTAAAAAAATTAATGATGCAGCTGGTCATCAAAAAGGTGATGAAATCTTAAAGTTAGTTACAGGATGCTTGAAAAATTCAATTCACCCTGATGACTTATTAGGTCGTTTAGGTGGTGATGAATTTGCACTTATTGTCAGAAGCAAACAAGACGAACGTGAACTTTTAAATTATGTTGAAGCATTAAAAGATACTGTTATAGAAGAAATGAATACCTATAATAATCCATTTTTTGTTTCAGCTAGCTTTGGAATCTCTTTATATCCTAAAGATGCCAAATCAGCGGATCAGCTTCTTAAATATGCTGATACAGCTATGTATGTCGCTAAATCAGCTGGTAAAAATCAAGTACAGTGCTTTAACCAAAAAATGCATGATGAACTTATACACAAAATCACACTAGAAAATCATCTCAAGAATGCTACTAAAAATAATGAACTTTCTCTTGTGTATCAACCACAATATACAAGTGGTCATAAACAGCTTCGTGGTTTCGAAACACTTATTCGTTGGCATTCACCTGAGCTAGGTTTTATATCACCTGCAGAATTCATTCCTATTGCTGAAGATACAGGACTTATTGTTCCTATCGGTGAATGGGTACTACGTACTGCATGTACAACTTTTAAACAATTAATGGACACATATCATTTTAGTGCTGTACTCTCCATTAATATTTCAGTTAATCAAATGATTGATCCTAACTTTATAAAAATGTTTGAGACAGTTTTAGAGGAAACACAATTTCCACCACACTGCTTAGAAATTGAAATCACTGAATCAATTTTCATTTCTTCTAAAGAACATATTATTAGCTTACTTAATCAGCTTAAACAAATGGGCATTCATATTGCCTTAGATGACTTTGGTACAAATTATGCTTCCTTAAGTTACTTGCAAGAACTCCCACTGGATATTATAAAAATCGATAAATCTTTCGTAGATCCAATTGTAGATTCGAAAAAGCAAGAACATCTTGTAGAAGCCATTATCTCTATTGCACAAAGGCTAGATTATAAAGTTGTAGCCGAAGGTATTGAAGATGACGAGCAACTTAACCTCCTTAAATCACACGGTTGTGACTACATTCAAGGTTATTTATGGGGACGTCCTCTACCACTTGACCAAATCACTGAACTTTTACAACAACTTAAATAATAAAAAGAAGGTATCACAAAATTGAGTGATACCTTCTTTTTATTATTATCCTAGTAATTGTGCAATAACACCTCTCAATTTATCTTCAAACTGTCTATCCATTTCAGGTGTGCGCTTGTGAGGTTCTTTTCCACTTATGCGTTTACCGCTTCTTCTAGCTTTCTTACGTAAGTGCCTTTCAAATAACATTTGATCAATATTATCCCTTGTATATTCTTTGCCATTTTGATGAAGTGCTCTTGCCTTCTTCCCTAATGCCATAGCTGCTACACCATAATCCTGTGTAATAATAATATCACCTTGTTTTAATGCACTAATTATTGCAAAATCTACTGCATCCACTCCTGGTGTAATTCGAATCACCTGTCCGTAGCTCACATGCATTTCATGGTTCATATCACAATAAAACACTACTTCTATCCCTATCTCTTCAGCTACTTTTCCCACAATATTTGAAACAGGACATCCATCTGCATCTACTAAAATTCTAAACATTTCATTACACTCCATATTCTCATTCTGCTTATATAACATACTTGTTTATATTACTTATTTTTTATATTGTAATAGATTAATATATTTTATACAACAAGAAAGGTGTCACTAGACTAACTCCTCTCATTTAGTCTAATAACACCTTATATGATTTAAATTTTACAACTATCCTCTGATTTCATCAGCTGTACGAATTTTAAAGTTTTTAAAGATGAAGTATCCTAAGAAACCTGCAAATACACTTACTGCAATACAACCTGCTGCTGCAATAAGTACTTGCATTGGTGGGTTGTAAGCAAACATTACTGCAAAACCTGCAATAGGTGTTGCTGTACCTGGTGTCATATTTGTAAGACCCATAAGCGCGATGATAATACCACTTAATGCACCACCAATGAAGTTAGTTACATAAACCGGAATTGGATTTGCACTAATTAAGTCTGCCTGTGTTAAAGGTTCGATTGCTACGGCAATTGTATCTTTTTTAGAACCAAATTTCATTTTGTGGAAGAATACAAAGTTCATAAATGAAGAACCAAATACTGCAAGGGCACCGATTGCCATTGGTACACCTGTTAACCCAAGCATTGCTGTTAAAGCCATTGAACTAAGTGGTGCTGTTGCTACTACAGTCATAATACCACCCAAAATAATTCCCATTACAATTGGACTTGCTTCTGCTGAAGAAATTAGTACTTGCCCGATGTTTAATAATGTTGCGTTTACAACTGGTGTCATGCCTTGTGCAATTAAACGTGCAAGTGGTGCTGCCACTAAGATAATTACGATAAGATCAAGACCTGCTGGAATTTTTTTCTCAAGGAATTTAACAACGTAAGAAATTAAATAACCTGCAATAAAGCCTGGTAAAATACCAAAACCAGAAACTGCAAGACCAGTTAATACTGCATATACTGGTGATACACCAAGTGCAAGTGGTACTAAGATAGCTGCTGCCACACCACCTAAGCTACCATTAGCATCTCCTACACTTTGTAAGAAACCAAGATTTAATACACCACCAAAGAATGCTGAATGAAATGCCTCTACTAAGAAGCTTGCACAAGCTGCATTTGCTAAAGCCCCCATGGCCTTCATCCCATTCGGCGCTTTATAACTAAATAATGTAAATAACCCTAATACTACAAGCAACAATGCTGTTCCAACTAAAATATCCATTTTTATGCCTCCACTATGCTGTCTAAGTTGTGTTTTTTTATCTATATACTATAGTTCTATTAATTACTACCAAATACTTTATTCTTAAGTTTGATACCTGTTGGTGTAATGGCCACACCACCTAAAGCTGTTTCACGTAATTCTTCTGGTAAACCTTTTCCTACTTTATACATTGCTGATAACGCATCATCAAAAGGAATATGTGATCCTACACCTGCCATAACTAAATCAGCAGTTGCTAATGCACTTACGGCACCTGACGCATTACGCTTTGCACAAGGAATTTCTACAAGTCCTGCTACTGGGTCACATACTAAACCAAGTACATTTTTAAATACAATAGCCCCTGCTTCGAAGCTCATTTGTGGTGTGCCACCCATTAATTCTACAACTGCACCTGCTGCCATAGCTGCTGCCGAACCACATTCAGCCTGACATCCACCTTCTGCACCTGCAAAAGTAGCATTTTGACCAATAATTAAACCAATTGCTGCTGCTGCAAAAAGTCCCATGATGAGTTCATCATCTGTTTTATTAAGTTGTTCACCTGCTGTTAAAATAACGGCTGGCAAGATTCCGCATGAACCAGCTGTTGGACATGCTACAATTTTTCCCATTGCCCCATTTACTTCTGATGAAGATAATGCCATTGCCATTGCTTTGATAATACCATCACCCATTAAGCTTTTACCTGAAGAAAGGTAGTTTTGAAGCTTAAAAGCATCCCCACCGATAAGTCCACTTAAAGAGTAAACTGCTTTTTCTCTCCCAAGTGTTGCCCCTTCACGCATAGCTTCAAGTGTTAATTTCATTTGTGCCATTAAGGTTTCTCTTGAAACATTCTTATCTTCCATTTCTCTTTGAATAGCATATTCACTAAGTGTAATATTGTGTTCTGCACAGATTTGAACCATTTCTTCTGCTGATCTAGCAATCTTCATTTTGAGCCCCTCCTAATGGATTAATAAGAATAACGCGTTTAACGCCTTCAATTTGTCTAATATTTTCAATAATGTTTGATGAGATATGCCCATCAACTTCTACTGTCATTGTAGCACCTTGACCTTTTTGACTACGTACAAGTTTCATAAATGCAATGTTGATTTTATCTTCATAGAATAAAGATGAAACTTTTGCAACAGTTCCTGGTCTATCTTCGTGGCAAGTAATAAGTGTTGCATACTCACCTGTGATTTGTACTTGATTACCATTGATTTCATTGATTTCAATAAGCCCTCCACCAATCGAAGAACCTAATACTTCCCACTCTACATCCATTTCATCTTTAATTAAAAATTTAACTGTATTTGGGTGAACTTGTCCTAAATCAGCTGGTGTAAATTCTATTTGAATGCCTTCTTTTTCTGCGATACTTAATGCATCCCTAAGTCTCACATCATCTGGATTCATTCCTAAAATACCCGCTACTAACGCACGGTCTGTCCCATGCCCTCTATAAGTTTCTCTAAAAGAACCATGTAATAAGAAGTTAACCTCTTTAATTTGTCTACCGACAATAGTTCTTGCCATTTTACCTAATCTTGCTGCTCCTGCTGTATGAGAGGAAGATGGCCCAATCATAATAGGTCCTAAAACATCAAATACGCCAACATTAGCCATTTGTAAATCCCCTTTCAAAGAAAATATTATAAGCACTTATAGTATGATACTACCCGTACTTCTTTTTATAATTTTTATGTCAACCTTTTCACAACTTGATTATATCTCATGTTTTACCATTTGTACAGCTTTTTTTCAAAAAAATGTATTTCTCATCATGCTTTTTTAATTTTTATTGTGCATATTACACATAAAAAAGATGCGGAAATTTTTAAAAAAACAGATTATTAAATATATATGAATCTTCAAACTCTGTATACATTGTTAACTTTATAACATTGTATTAATTCAATCGCATCATGAACTGCTTCTGCAATCTTATGCGCTTCATCTAAACTTTGACTACCCTCTGCAGTAATTTCAATACCAACATGTATTTTACCACCAACTAACCACGATTTAATTGGGTCGACTCCTTCTTATGCCTTAATAATTATTTTCATTTGCTCAACAACTGTTTTATCACAAAATCTATCGACCAACTTATTGATAGCATCTTTAAAAATATCAAAAGCTGCCGTTCCAATAAACATACAGATTACCACGCTAGCTATAGGCTCTAATATCAAAAATCCCATACGTGCTTCTAATATACCAACAAATGCACTAATCGACGATAAGGCATCTGAACGATGGTGCCAAGCATCCGCCATAAGTGCCCTAGAATTAATCTTTTTAGCAACTGTTCTTGTAACCAATACATCCATTCTTTTACTACAATAGATACAATTGCAGCAATCAATGCCAAATTTCCTGGTATCTCAAACTTACCGTATTGTCCGCCTATAATCTTTTCTACATCTCCAATAGCTATTCCAATACCAGTAACACATAATACCACTGCCAGAATAATTAATGCTACATATTCTGTACGCTCATGCCCATATTGATGCTCTTCATCTAACTTTTTAGCTGCAATATTTACACCCACAATTACAATCAATGTACTAAATATATCTGAAGCTGAATGAACTGCATCTGAAAGCATAGCACCCGATTTAGCTACTATACCTGCTAATAACTTAAACAAAGATAAAATAAGTTTAACAATAATACCCGCTGCTGAGACCCTCATAACAATCCTTTTGCCTTCTGAGGTTGTCGACACTTTTGGTCGTCCTTTTTGATTTGTTTCTTCCATACTAAGTTACCTCCATAAAATAAATTTGCGTAGATAGCTCTATGGCACTTACAAAGTCTCTTTAATAGGTATAAAAAAACACCTATGAGACAATAAAGTAAACTACTGTCCCACAGATGTCCTAATTTTCATCTCTGCCACATATTGCGGCTCAACCCCATGAATTAAAATTGACTTTCAATCCATCGCCTGCTCAGCTTGTACTGTAGATTTATATGCAGTGCAAAGAGTAATTTTATATTATACTATATAAAATCACTTTAACAAATAATATAAATACGCAAAGTTTTTAATTGTACCTTAGTATTTTAAAATATATTCTCATCCACCTAATGTAACATCTTGATGCCTATACCATTTAAGAGCTGCCTCAAACTGACTTTTTTCAAATTCTGGCCACATCTTATCAATCGTATAAAAATCTGCATAAACAGCTTGCACAGGCAAAAGTCCCGAAAGTCGTGTGTGCCCTCCCCATCTTACCACAAGATCTATCCTAGAAATATCATGCGAATGAATCATTTGATGAATATCTTTATTCTCTTGATTTGTTTCTAATATACCACTTAAATCCCATTCCCACCCATAATTTACCAAAAAATTAACTCTTATCTGCTCTTCACCTAAAGATGTCCTTTCTTTTGTATAAGGTATTAATTCTTCAGGGAACATTGGAGATTTTGTATTTCCTACAACTAATAAACCTACGTTTTCCTTTTGAATCATTTTTACAGCCTCTACACAAGCTTTAGTAAAACTTATAACCTGTTCTTTAGGCCTTTTGCAGTTGTCCATTGTAAATCCATAATATGTTATTTCTGAAATGCCATAACTTTTTGCAAGACGTAGTACTTCTACACCAGGATTTAATCCATGATTATAACCCGCGTGTTTCTCATAGCCTTGTTCTTTTGCCCAACGTCTATTACCATCTGGAATAATGGCCACATGCCTAGGAACTCTCATATTATCACTCTCCTACTGCAGTATTATGAGCAATAATAATTCTTCTTAAACATCCTGCTAAGTTTATCCAATCTTTCTTGTTTTTGTATTAATATCATAATTCAAAAATTTAATTTTACATTCTAAGAAAAATATACTATAATGAATAAATATATTAATATTTATGTCATCTTAGCTTAATATTTATTAATATATTCTTAATTTTTTATTTCAACTAAGGAGATTTTACATCATGTTAAAACATCTTAAACGCTGTCTAAGCTACATAATTTGCTTAGCTATGATCTTAGGGATATTTAGTTTAATCCCTACGCCTCTTTCGGCAACTTCTAGACTTACACTTACAGATAGTGGAGCATGGTTTGAAACTGCTTATGCTCAGTGGTCTAAATATAATGGTGCTTCTAGCTATAATGTCTACTACAAATTAAGTTCATCAAACACTTATACAAAAGTTGATGCTGAACTTGTAAGGGGAACACGTGTAGATATTCCAGGTCTTAAAGGAAATACCAATTATACGATTAAAATTGTACCTGTTGTCTCTAATAAAGAAGTAACAAGCGCTGCAGCAAGCTTCACTGTAACACCTGCTGCACATGACCGCTCAGGGTACGCTTTCTTTAATGGTAAAACTACAGGTGGCTATAATGCTGATGGTAGCGTACCTAGTAATGCCAATATTATTTATGTTACAGAACAAACTAAAGATACAGTTAAACTAAATGGTTATACTGGTATTGCTAATATTTTTTCTGAAGCTGCTAGAAAAAATGATACAACACCTTTGATTGTACGTTTCATTGGTTCTGTAAGTGTTCCTAAAGGTGCAACTGCTTATCCAGATAATATGCTCAAAATCAAAGCGGCAACTAATGTCACTTTAGAAGGTATTGGGCCTGACGCCAATATTGCAGCATGGGGGTTATGGTTCCAAAAGTGTAGCAATATTGAAATCAGAAACTTAGATTTTTATTGGTATCCTGAAGATGCCATCGGTTTTGAAGCAGATTCTTCAAGAGTATGGATTCATAACAATAATATTCGTATCGGTCATCAAGATAATCCTCGTGAATCTGATAAGGCCCATGGTGATGGTGGTACAGACTTTAAATATACTGACTATGTAACTGTTTCCTATAATCACTACCAAGGTGCAAAAAAAACCTCGCTTTGTGGTTTAAAGGAAAATAAGACCTATCGTCTAACATTCCACCATAATTATTTTGATCAAACAGGTTCAAGAACACCTCGTGTACGTTACTTCGACATCCATATGTACAATAATTACTATAATGGTATTTCAACTTATGGTATTGGTGCTTCTGTGAATTCCAATATCTTCTCCGAAAATAATTACTTTGAAAACACTAATCGTCCAATGGTTATTTCAATGCAAGGTAATGGTGGTACAACCTTCTCCAGTGAAAATGGTGGTACAATTAAAGCTTATGGTAATAAAATCGTTAACTGTACAAATTACAAACCTGGTGTTGATTATTATGAAGCTTCTTCTAGGGATGAAATTATCAAATTCTCTGCTAACAAAGGAGGTTCAACTTATAACAACTTCGACACAAATGCTTCTAAATTCTATAAAAATAACTATATTTTACATACTGCAGATGAAGCAAAACAACTTGTACTGAAATATGCTGGGCGCATGAAAGGTAAGGTTGTAGATTCAATTATTACACCTGGTGATAACAATTCTGATGGCAATACTGGCTCTAATGATAATAATTCTAGTGACAATACTGGCTCTGATAATAATAATGACTCGTCTGCACTTAATAGTGTCAAAATGGGAACTTATCCTTTAAATAACAAGACTATTCCTTCTAAAATTTGTACAGTTTCTAATATGCAATTTAATGTTAGAAGTGTAGAATCAGATAATGTTAAACTTAGAAGTTCTAATCAAATTACTTTTAAAATTAGTTCAAGCTGCACACTACAAACAACTGCAGAAAAAGCAAATCTTAAACTTACAACAGCTAATGGAAGTATTACTTATAATAATAAAACTTCTACATCTGCCACAATTGCTACTGGTATCCAATCTATGACACTTACAGCCGGTACTTATACTATCCAAGGTGCCGAATCTGGAAGCAATTCATTATTAAGTAAATTGGTATTCGAATAATATTCTAAATCACATATTTGAAAATCGGCATTTCTAAACTAAAGATGCCGATTTTCATTATTCTATTTTTACAATTTAAGTACAATAAAAGAGGGTAGATGATTTTCTTTTTCGTGAAAATCATCTACCCTTTAAAAATGACTACTTATTTAATTGTAATCTTTCCTTTTTCTCCAGCTTTTACTTGACCTTTTTGAATAATAATTTCTTCTTCATCTTTAAGGTTTGTAAATACAACTGGTGTATTAAGTGAAGGTACTTTATCTTTAATAGCTTCTGTATCTACTGTTAATAGTAAATCACCAGCTTTTACTTTTTGTCCGACTTCTACATGTGCTGTGAAACCTTCACCTTTAAGAAGTGTTGTATCAAGACCAAAGTGAATTAAGATTTCGTGACCTTTTGTTGTTTGCATTGCAATAGCATGTTTTGTTGGGAATACTGTTAAGATTTCACCATCTGCTAAAGCAACTACTTTACCTTCTTGTGGTACAATACCAAATCCTCTTCCCATCATACCTGTTGAGAATACTGGATCTGGAATTTCTGAAAGTTCAATAAGCTCTCCTGGAATTGGTGCTAAAAGTTCTTCTACTGTACCTTTAGCTTCTATTTTTACTTCTTCCTTTGTTGCTTGTGCAGATGCTGCATTAACACCATCTTCTGCAAGTGCTTTTTCTAATTCTTCTGGTTTAACACGACCTTCTGTGATATCTAAAATATCATTTTTGATATTATCAGATTTACCACCAAAGATAACTTGAACGTTGTCACCAACTTCCATAACACCTGCTGCACCTAAACCTTTAAGTGCTTCTTTGTTTACCTTTTTGATATCTACAAGACCTACACGAAGACGTGTGATACATGCATCAAGGTTAGTAATATTCTCTTTACCACCTAAGTAACCAAGTACTTTATAAGCAAATGCAAGATTGTTGCTTGTTTTTGTGCCATCTGCTGTTACTTCTTCTTCATCTTCACGGCCTGGTGTTTTAAGATTGAATTTACGGATACAGAAGTCAAATACAAAGTAGTAAACTGCAAAGAATACAACTCCTACGATTAATACATAAATCCAGTTTGTTTGTACGCCTGCTCCTGCTGGAAGAAGCCCAAATAATGTGAAGTCAATAAGACCACCCGAGAATGTCATACCAATGAATACATTGAGCATTCCCATAATCATGTATGAAAGACCTGCAATCACACAGTGTGCTGCATAAAGAACTGGTGCTACGAATAAGAATGTGAATTCAAGTGGTTCTGTAATACCAGTAATCGCTGCTGTAAGTGCTGCTGATAAAAGAAGACCACCTACCATTTTTTTCTTTTCTGGGCGTGCATTTTTGTACATTGCAAGTGCTGCACCACCAAGACCTAACATCATCATTGGGAATTTACCTGCCATAAAAGCAGTTGTTCCACTAACAAGTTCTTTCATTGTTGCTGCATCTGCACCAACAATAGCTGACATATTAGATAATTGTGCAAAGTAAGCTGTGTTTGCACCATCTACAATCATTGTTGCACCATTTGCTAAGTGAACGTTTGCTTCTACGAAACCTGTATACCAGAATGGTGTATAGAATACATGGTGTAAACCTACTGGAATTAATGCTCTTTCAATAAGACCATATAAAAATACCCCAATAGAACCTGTACCTTGTACAAAGTCTGCAATTACTGCAATACCATTTTGTACAACTGGCCATATAAATGAAAGGATAACCCCTACGATTAACATTGTGAAAGCTGTTACGATTGGTACGAAACGTGCGCCCCCAAAGAAACCGATAATCTGTGGTAATTGAATTTTGTGGTATTTGTTATGAAGTGCTGCTGCAATCATCCCTGCAATCATCCCACCAAATACAGAAAGGTTTAATGTAAAAATCCCTAATGTATTTGTAACATATGCACTATACTCTGATGGAATGTTATCTGGTGTTACAACACCAAGTGATGTTGCACCAAGTGCAAGCATTGTTGAAATTGCTGTATGCATGATTAAGAATCCAACTGCCCCTGCAAGACCAGCTGTTCCTTTATCTGATTTTGCAAGACCTACTGCAATACCAATAGCAAAGAGTAATGGTAAGTTACCAAATACAACATTTCCTACTTCATTCATTACAGTTAAAACAGCTGTTACAGCTGGAATGTTAATAAATTGAATTAATCCCTCGTAAATAGCTGGGGGATTATCTAATTTGGCAATACTTAAAAACGCGCCACCTACACCAAGCAGAATACCTGCTGCTGGTAAAAGAGCAATTGGTAACATAAACGCTTTACCAACACGTTGTAAAAGACCAAATAGATTACTAAATACTTTCTTGTCTTTCATAATTTCCTCCTTAAAGTTAAAAATCTTTACAGCTTTCTAACATCTGTAAAAACCTCATGTAATAGTGTAACCGGTTCCACAGTTTATGTCAACATTCTGCACTTATCTTTTCTCCTTTTTGTTTATTTTGTATATTTTTTTCATCTCTCTTTATTATATTTCACGATTGATTTGAATTTATTCAACGTATTTTACTCATTTTATTTATTTATTGCTCTTGTATTATTTTATATTTTTCATTTTTTTATACATTATAATAGCCTAAAAGTGCTACCATAAATTAGTTAATTTTAACAAAATAATATGAGATTGTTTAAAATTTTATTTTTTTATATAATCACACGTCTTTTCAATATTTATTATGAATTATTTTTATATTTTTATTCATTTTAATAGCTCAAAGTTATAGTTTTCACAGCTATAACTTTGAGCTATTCATTGTTTTTTTAATTGTTTTTATAAAAATAGACTTGTTTTTAGACATTTTGTGCATATTACTATGGAATACTCTTTAGGAGGAGCTACCTTGAAGCATTGGCAAATTATTAAACTCATTTTAATTTCAATACTTATTGGTCTTTTATCCGGCCTTGCAATTTATGTCTTTTTAACTCTTTTAATGACTGCTATTTCACTTAATCTAACCTATAAAGGGCTTATTTTCATATTACCCTTTTCTGGAATGCTTATGTGTTTGCTCTATAATTGTCATCCCACTACATCTCAAGGTAATAACCTAATTATAGCAACCATTAACGAGAAAAATTTTTCAAAGTGTAAAATTCCTTTTAGTATGGCCCCCCTTGTTTTCTTGGGCACTATTCTAACCCATTTGTTTGGTGGTTCTGTGGGCCGAGAAGGTTCAGGTGTTCAAATTGGTGGTGTTTTAGGCTTTTGGATTGGTAAAATTTTTCATCTTAGTGATTACGAACGCAAAATTCTACTTATAAGCGGCGTAGCAGCTGGATTTTCTGCCGTCTTTGGTACCCCCTTAGCGGGTACCTTATTTGCAATTGAAATTGCAGCCATTGGTATACTAAGTTATAATGCCATGTTACCTTCGTTAACATCAGCTGTTACCAGTGATCTTATTGTCCGTATTTTAGGTGTACATCATACGTCTTTCCCACAACCACCTGACCTCAGTCTTTCAAACATTTTATTTATAATTATCGCTGGCATTGCCTTTGGTCTAGCTAGTTATGCCTTTGTTTTCTTTACGCATTACTTCAAGATACTACTTAACAAATACTTTTCTAATCTTTATCTCAAAATATTTATAGGCGGAAACCTTATGGTAATCGCCACTCTTTGTTTAAACACACGCCTTTATAACAACCTAAGCTTACAACTTTTACAGATGGCTTTTACAGGGAAAGCACCATTTGGGGCCTTCATCATCAAACTACTCCTTACCACACTTTGTTTAGCTTCTGGTTATCAAGGGGGTGAAGTAACCCCTTTATTTGTAGTGGGTGCTACATTAGGTGCTAACTTCGCTCTCTTATTTCATCTACCAGCAACTGCACTTGCAGCTCTAGGATTAGTTGGTGTCTTCGCTGGTGCAACTAATGCGCCTATTGCTTCTTTCATCCTTTATCTCGAACTTTTTGGACCACACAACTTAATTTTTGCCATGCTTGTTTGTATGCTTAGTATTTTTATTTCTGGTCGAAAAGGTATTTATAGTACACAACTCTGGATTGATTAATTATCTTTTTAACTTTTGCTGAGTAGTTTTCTATAACTATTATCTACGCAAATTGCACCAAATGGTGCTGTTATTAAAATGGCAACTACTGCTACAGTTAAGACTGTTTGTCCACATTCAAGGCCCATTGTTAATGGAATGCTTCCTATAGCTGCTTGTACTGTTGCCTTAGGTGTATAAGCCATCATACAAAAAAGACGTTCTCGTGTAGTTAGCTTTGTTTTTAGTAAACATACAAAAACACCTACCATACGAATCAACAAGGCGCCTATAACAATTACTAGTGCCTTGCCACCTGCCATAAGCGCATAATTAATATCTACTGTTGCACCTACTAGTACAAAAAGTAGTACCTCTGCTGCTACCCAAAGTTTATTATATTTCATACTTATACGCTGCGCTAATACATTATATGTGCGTTTGAGCATAATACCCATACTCATAATTGCCAATAAACCTGACACTGGTATAATGCCTTCAAGCCTTGTTTCTATTTCTAATAATAAAAATGATACACTTAAGATTACCAAAATCTTTACAGAATCTCGCATATGTATCTTTTTAAAGAATAGCGTTAATATGCCGCCACTCATAATTCCTAATAAAATGCCCAGTAAAATTGCAATAGGAATTTGAATAAAACTACCCGCTGATATACGATTTCCTGCTGCAAGCCCTGTAAATGCAGTAAATAGAACGATAACAAAAACATCATCCACTGAAGCACCTGCTAAAATGAGTTGTGGGATACTCTTGTCTTTACCATAACCTTCTTCTATAAGGCGAATCATCCTTGGTACAATAACTGCTGGTGAAACTGCCGCAATGACACTTCCCATAATAGCTGCATCTAATAAATTCATATTAAAAATAAATGTGCCAATTAATATAACACCTAAAATCTCAAAACAGGCTGGTACAAAGCACATTAAGATTGCAGGTCTACCTACCTTTTTTAAATCGCTGATATCTAATGAGAGTCCTGCTCTCGTAAGAATAATAACTAGTGCAATTTGTCGTAGCTCAGGTGCTATTGCTAATAATTTATCATCCAATAAATTAAGCGCATATGGACTTAGTATTACCCCTGTAAAAATCATTCCTAATAAACTAGGTAATTTAAATCTAGTAAAAATCCCACCTAAAACTAATCCTAATAAAAATATAAGTGCTAAACTCGTTAACATATTTTTCCTCCTTAATATATAATCCACGCAAAAAAAGCCAATAACCCTGTGAAATCACAGAAGTCATTAGCTTAATAAGCGGTTTAAGTAGCCTTAAAGGCATCTTAGGGAGTACTTCATTCCCTTTACTAATATCAGTTTAGCATACTTCTCCTAAATTGCAAACCTTAACTTTCATCTTTTGCTGGCATTAAAATTTCGATTAGCATCGTAAATATGCCAAATAACACCCCCAACATAGTCCATATTCCCTTATTAAGTCCCTTCTTTGCTGCAAGCTTATAACAGATAAAACCCATTAAAAACCATATCATTACAACAAATATCATAGTATATTTCCCCTTTATCCTAGACTTTTGAGACTACTTTATAACACTCTCATATTAACTCTATATATACTCCCCTAACATGAATTTATTATAAATTTTTATGGCCTATTTATTTTTATGCTTTTATAAATAATTCATTATAAGCTTCAATTAATACTTCTTTTTCTAACACTACTTTACTAGCTGTTAAATCACATCCTAGTTTATAAAGGAACTCTGGCACATCTTCTAATAGTATGAGTCCTACTACTTCACCCAACTTGGCTCCATGTGTCCCTCTTGTACCATTAATACAAAGTGCATAAGCATTACATGCTACATCATTCACACGTTTTTTCCCGCCATAAAGGCCAATTTTACTTAATTGTGGCACTGTACAGGCACTTGGGCACCCTGAAATATGCACAGTTGGTAACATAGCATATTCTTCTTTTGCCACATCTTTAAAACGTTCAGCCACTAAATGCAATACTTCTTCTGTAGGTGTAAGACCAATTTGACATGTATTAGACCCTGTACACCCTACTACTTTTTCCATAATGCCTTTCACAACTATTGTTTCTGTCTCATAAATAAGTCTTTCCGCTTCCTCTCCTGTTAAATCTGTAACATAAAAAGATTGTTCCATGGTAAGACGTATATTTGCTCCAGGTGCTTTAGAAACGGCCTCTATGATTTGACCTATTTCTTCAAGTTTTAAGTACCCACCGAATGGTTGTACTTTAACAGTGTATAGTCCTTCTTGCTTTTGAGGAATAAGACGATCGTGTGTAAAACTTGTTATCTTCCCTTGTTTATTATGTACTACTGGTTTTGTATTTAATATAAGTGTTTCTCTTTCTTTTACCTTATTTACATAGTCTTCTAGAGTTACTTTAAATTGTTCCACGCCTAATCGATCCACAATAAAACGAATTCTTGCTAGATTACGATTTGAATAATCTCCTAAACCTTCGAATAGTTCTTTAAGTCCTTGTATAATATATATAATCTCTTCTGGTTTAACACTTTCTTTAAAGACAATACCTGGCTTTGGATTTTTACCAATACCACCACCTACGAATACTTTAAAAGTAGGTTCCCCATCTTCTAATTTTGCCATAAATCCTAAATCTGTAGCAGAAGCATTCGTGCTATCTGCATCAGTGTTTGCAAAAGCAATTTTGTATTTACGTGGTAAATGGAAGGTATCAATAATGCTCATGATATAGTCACAGCACCCTAAAGCATAAGGGGTTACATCAAAAGTTTCTCCCTCTTCAATTCCAGAAAGTGGTGAACATGCAATATTTCTTGGATTATCACCACCTCCTCCTGTTGTCACTAACCCCTCCGCTAAAAGTTCTTCCATAACTTCTATAGTTTGCTCTAAAGTAAGACCATGATACTGAATATCTTGTCTAGAAGTTAAATGAAAACGTGGTATATTGACTTTTTTACCAATTTCATATATACTTTTAAACCATTCTAGCTTTAAAACTCCAGAAGGGATACGCACCCTTAGCATAAAGGTACCTTTTACTCTTTGCTGATAAACGCCCATTCCTCCCATAACTGGTTTAATCTTCAAAAGATCTTCCTCGCCTCTTAAAACACGATTTACTGCTTCTTTGTAATTCTCTACACTTTGGATGACTGCGGGTATCTCTGAATGTCTCATGCAGTGACCTCCTGTCTCATTTATGAAATATTTTTCAACACTACCATTAAACCACATTTTCCTTACGCCATGCAAGCTTTCTGTATTTTTGTATATCTAGCCATTTTTCAGAAAACGAAACCTCTGTTTCATTATACTTAATTTTTTGATAATCACTTAATAAAATAAGTACTTCTGTTTCTGATGTCACTTTTATACCAAATCCACGTCCATTAATGACAGGATAACCTTCGTAATTATACACTTTAATATCTTTCACTTGTGCGACTTTACCTTCTCTTACATAAACAGCAACTTGATCTCTTAAAATAAGTAAATCAAAGTCCTTTGGATAAGTATAACTGTCTCCTTCAAGTGGCAATGTATCTCCAATGCCATATTCTTTGACAGCTGCAGGCACTTTCTCAAGTTCGTAATCTACAGTGTTATAATAAAATTCATCAAATAAATCTGTGCGCCCCTCTAGATTACCTGCTTTAAATAAACCAAGGGATTTACTTTTTGCATTTTCAGCAGAAGTTACAATACCACCACCTGCTACATCGTACCCATCTACAAGTACAAAACGCCCTGTTACCTGACTATCTCCAAATAAATCAATTACAACGGGTTCTTTTGCTTCTACAATCACCTCTGCTACGCCATTCATAGCAATTTGCTTACTTGTTTCAGCCTGCTGATTTAAATTGGTGGCATCAATCATTTTTACAATTTCAGATATAATGACTTCTACTTCTTCTGTGGCCAGTTTAAGTTTATATTTTTTACCTACCTCTAAAGGCTGTTTACCCATCCAAAAAAGGCTTGCACGGAAACTAGTTGTTACTATTGGTGCATGTTCTTTATGGGTAATAATTTCGCCTCGTTTATTAAAGAATTCATCTTCTACAATAATCCCTATAGATTCACCTGCATAACCCACTTCTCTTTTATCTTTTTCTACCCAATAAGCAAAGGCCTTTACACGCGTAGTTTTACCTTCTGGATAAATACTAATTTCATCGCCTACTTTTAAAGTACCACTTTCAATTCGTCCTGCAATAATACGTCTATCATCAAATTTATAAACATCTTGAATTGGAAAACGTAGTGGTTTTTGATTAAGCCCTTCCTCATGCTTAATAAGATCAATAGCTTCTATAATCGAAGGACCTTTATACCATGGCATTTCATCAGAATGTCTTGCAATATTTTCACCTTCAAAAGCAGACACAGGTAAATAATCTAATGGATGGACATTTAAAGCTGTTAAAAATGCACCCATTTCAGATTTTATCTTTTTAAAAACATCTTGGCGATAGTCTACTAAATCCATTTTGTTAACAATCACATAAACCTTTTTAATGCCTAATAAAGAAAGCATATACGCATGACGTTTTGATTGTTCCTGTACCCCTTCTTTAGCATCTACCATTAAAAGAGCCGCTTCTGCATTAGCTGCACCTGAAATCATATTTTTTAAGAATTCTTTATGTCCTGGTGCATCTATAATAACATATTCTCTTTGCTGGGTACGAAATTGAAGCTGCGTCGTATCAATCGTAATCCCTTGTTTTTGTTCTTCTTCAAAAGCATCTAGAAGGTACGCATATTCAAAGGGTTTACCTGTTTCTTTAGCAATACGTTTTACCTTGTCAATAGCCCCTTCTGGAAGGGAATTCGTATCATAAAGTAATCGCCCAATAAGTGTAGATTTACCATGGTCTACATGACCTACAACAACTATTTTTAAAACATCTTTTAAAGCTGCTATTTTTTCTTCTTGTATAATTTGTTTTACCTTGATATTTTCTTCCATTAATTATGCCCCCTATTCTTATCATTTCCATTTATTGTACGCTGCTACTTATTAGATTTCATTTTACATATAACCATCTTTACGTAATTTTTGCATTGCATAGGCATCTTCTTGGTCTTGCGCACGTCCTGCACGTTCACTTGTTGTCGTAACCATTAATTCATTAATAATATCTTCAATCGTTGTGGCATCAGATTCAACTTTTCCAGTACATGGTGCACACCCTAAGCTACGATAACGTTTGCCTTCTTTTGCAAAATATAAATCTATAATAGGGATATTTTCACGTTTGATATATTCCCAAATATCAATTTCATTCCAATGAAGTAATGGATGTACACGAATGTGATTACCTTTTGGAAAATCTGTTTTAAATTGATCCCAAAGTTCTGGGGGTTGATTCGTATAATCCCATTCATCATTGGCATTTCTTTCACTAAAGACGCGTTCCTTTGAACGAGAACCTTCTTCATCACGTCTTACACCTACAATTAAACCTTCAAAGCCATAGTTATGAACAACTTGCTGTAAACCTTCTGTTTTAAGTGCCTTACAGCAAACTAATCGTCCTTTATCTGGTCCCATACCTGCATCAATAGCTTCTTGATTGGTGTGTACAATTAAATCTAAATTCATTTCCTTTGCAACACGGTCACGATAAGCAATCATCTCCGGAATCTTATAAGTTGTATCTACATGAATAAACGGAAATGGGCAATGTCCATAAAAAGCTTTTTTAGCTAACCATAATAATACAGTCGAGTCTTTACCAATCGACCATAACATTCCTAATTTTCCCAGTTTCTTATAAGCTTCTCTTAATATAAATATACTTTGTGCCTCTAAACGATCTAAGTGATCCATTTTAAATCCCTCCTAATATGCATTTGCACTTTTTTTATTGGTTATAATTTCTTGTTTCTTTCCATCTGGACTTGTAATTTGCCAGTGTAATTCATTTTCTCCATCACTAACAGTCATTAGACTTCCCTTCCCCCCTATATCTGCACCTAGAAAATAAGCAATCGCTTCGTATTCGCAAGCCTTTAGGCAAGATGTACAACCCCAGCAAGCTTCTGGGCATCTAATTTTAGTACGATGATTTTCATCTGCTATCAGTAAATTACCCGGACATACCTTACGGCATTTCCCACATCCTGTACATTTGTTTTTATGAATGATAATGCTCATAAGTCTCCCCCTTTTTCACCAAGTCTCTATAAATGATTTGAATTTGTCCATTCACCTTTTTAGAATTGACATATTTTAAGAACGCATCACTTTGATTGGGATAATCTTTGTTTTCTGCAAAACTATGCCATCTTGTTTCCTTTCTTGCACGTAAGTGGGCAATAACCACTGTCGCTACCTCTAGGCGTTCTTTAAGTTCATACAGCTGCATCAACTCATAAGGGTCTTTTGCATAAAGCTGCTCACTTAACTTCGTCAAATTTTCTATTTCTGTTTGTGCTACCTGTAGTTTTGCCTCATTGTATTCATAATGTGTCGCAATGCCACCCGCATAAGTATCCATCACCTTTTGCATCGCTTCTTCAATTTGTGTGATACTATAAATGCCTTTTTGCCCTCTTAGATAAGACTGTACCTCTTCATACTTCTTAGTAGCTAACAACTTATTTTTAAGTTGTAATGCTTCTAAGTCATTATCTAGTTGATTTGCTTTATTCAAATCTGCAATAACTGATTCCGCTGCAATTTCACCTTCTACTAAAGCGCCCGTTACATATTTTTGAGGGCAGCCCCCTGCTACATCTCCTGCAGCATATAGACCTTTTAATGTGGTACGACGTTCATTATCTACCCAGTAACCACTGGCTGTATGACCACCTACTATATAAGGCTCTGTTCCTTCTATTTCTACATTAACTTCACTGGGGCCTTTGTCATTTTCTAACCACTTTAATGTTTGAGCAGGTGACATATTCAAGTACGCTTTTAAAAGAGATTGTTCCTCTTCTTTATTAATACCTTTTGTTTGTAAGTAACAAGGCCCACGCCCTGCTTTATTTTCCGAAACAGTACCATAAACACGTTCTGAAGTTGTTAAGCCATACTTCTGTTCATATACTTCTCCTAAACTGTTAATTTGTTTTGCCCCTACACCTTGGGCAATTGTTCCTGTAGGTGAAATTGTATCTTTACATCTTAAAGCAATAAAACGCATTTCAAAGGTGGTCATCTCTGCTCCTGCACGAATCCCCATGGCATAACCAGCACCTGTATTAAATGGACTATACCACATCTTATGTTTTGAAAAACCTGGGTTATTAGGTTTATAAATCCCTGAAGCGCCACCTGTGGTGCAAATAACTGCTTTTGCATAAATGGTATAAAAAATAGACTTTTCTGCGCCAATAGCATATACGCCAACTACCTTGCCATCTTCTACAATATAATCAATGGCACTTACTTCTTCATAAACCTTCACTCTAGGACTCTTCTCTACAGCTTTTGCTAAAATGGGCTTAATGTTTTCACCATTAATCTTAATGTTACGATTACCTCTCGTCACGTAATTGCCTGCTTTATCTTTTAAGATTACAAGACCTAATTCTTCAAGGCGCCTTGTTACCTTATTAAGCCTTTGTGCCATAGAGAGTAGTAAGTCTTCTCTTACAATATCTGCTGCGTCTTTTCTAGCATAAGCTACATAATCTTCTGGTGTTTTACCTGGTACAATATAGGCATTTAAAGCATTTACACCAGCGGCTAAGCAGCCACTTCTTACAATATGGGCTTTTTCTAAAATGATAGTTTCTAGATTGCTTTGCTCAGAAAGTGTTAATGCAGCATAACAGCCTGCCGTCCCGCCACCTATAATGAGTACATCTGTTTGTATCGTTTGTCTTTCCATTTTCCCACCTCTTTTTCTTAATACTAAATATAAACTGGCATACGATCCTGTTTATACTCATTTTCAACTACTGTTGTTTTTTCACCATCCAATAAATATAGGCGATGAATCAAAGCATGTACTTGTTCTCCTACTTGAACAGGTGTTTTTTCTAAACTTCTATAGCCGATGACTTCTAGATTACCTATTGCAATCTGTACTTCTAAATTACTGCCCCTAAATATAATTGCCTTTACTGTACCCATTTCAGCTGCTGATTCACTGACGATTGGCTCATCTAACTTTGTAATCTCTACAAACTCGGGACGAATAACCGCTTCCATACCAGGCTTCACCTCACCAAATCCTTTTAAGCATTCATAATTTGACAGCAATGTAGATTCTCCTATAAACTGTGCCACGAAGGGTGTTTTAGGCGATTTATAAATAGCTAACGGGCTACCGATTTGTTCGATTTGTCCTTTATTAGTAACAATAATGGTATCTGCCACTTCCACCGCTTCATCTTGATCATGGGTTACAAAGATACTGGTAATATTTAATTGCTTCACCATTTCCTTAAGCCAAGTACGTAATTCCTTTCTCACTTTAGCATCAATCGCTGCAAAAGGTTCATCTAATAATAAAAGGTGTGGCCTTGGGGCAATTGCTCTTGCAAAAGCTACCCTTTGTCTTTGTCCGCCTGAAAGTTGATGAGGATAGCGTTTCTCTAGCCCTCCTAATCCAATAAGTGCAATAAGTTCCTTGACTCTTTTATCAATTTCTTTAGGATTTACCCTTTGTACCCTTAAACCAAAAGCAATATTTTCATAAATGGTCATATGACGAAATAAAGCATAATTTTGAAATAAGAAGCCAATTTCACGTTTTCCTGCTGGCACATCATTGATCCTTTTTCCCTCTATATAAATATCACCTGTGTCTGGTGTTTCAAGTCCCGCGAGCATGCGTAAAATCGTTGTTTTACCACTACCACTTGGTCCTAGCAAAGCGACTATTTCCCCTTTTTCAATCTTAAAGTTCACATTATGAGATGCCTTAAAGTCCCTATAGCTTTTATTTAAGTTATTGACTGTAACATACATGTCTTATCCTCTCTTTCCTCTTGTTTCTACAATGTTACGAAGTATTAAAATGATTACTGCTAATACAACTAAAACAGATGCAACTGCAAAAGCTGCTGTATAAGCATATTCGTTATATAAAATCTCAATATGCAAAGGTAATGTATTTGTTTTTCCTCTAATATGTCCTGAAACAACTGATACGGCTCCAAACTCACCCATAGCTCTTGCCGCACATAAGATGACGCCATACAAAAGTCCCCATTTTATATTTGGTAAAGTAACCTTTCTAAAAATCGTAAGTCCCTTTGCACCAAGTAAAGCCGCGGCTTCTTCTTCATCTGTTCCTTGGGCCTGCATTAAAGGAATGATTTCTCTTGCTACAAATGGAAAGGTTACAAAAATCGTAGCTAATATAATCCCTGGTACTGCAAAAATAATTTTAATATGTGCAGCTTGCAAGAGGCTGCTAAAAAGCCCCGTCCTTCCAAAAGTTAAAATAAACACTAAACCAGCTATAATAGGTGAAATTGCAAACGGTAAATCTAAGAAGGTTAGCAAAATATTTTTACCTTTAAATTGAAACTTTGTAATACTCCATGCCATCACTAGACCAAATATGGTGTTTAAAGTAGTGGCTATAACTGTAGCGAGTAAGGTTAATTTAAGTGCGGATAACGCTGCACTATCCGTAATTGCCTTAGCATATTCCCCTATACCTTTTCTTAATGCTTCACTTATAATTACACAAAGTGGAAAACCTAACATAATCACTAAGAATACAACACTGATTGTAATCAAAATAATACGTGACATATTCTTTTTGATATGTTTCTTTTTATCATATATACTTTCTCCATAGTGAGTCTTAATGTCTAAACCTTCTATTCCTATATCTTTCATGTCTTCTACCCCCTTATCACTTTGTTATTATGCTTTTGAATTAAGTTAATGATAAATAACATTATGAAGGAAAAGACCAACATAACAATTGACAATGCTGTGGCCCCTTCATAGTCATATTGTTCTAGCTTTGACATGATTAGAAGTGGTGCAATCTCTGTTTTCATTGGCATATTTCCTGCGATGAAAACCACACTGCCATATTCGCCTAATGCTCTAGCAAAAGCTAATGAAAAACCTGTTAAAAGTGGTGCCATAATCTCTGGCAAAATCACACGTCTAAAAGTTGTAAAACCATTTGCTCCTAACATTGTTGCTGCTTCTTCATACTGACTATCTAAACTTTCAAGTACAGGTTGCACAGCCCTTACAACAAAAGGAATACCTGTAAAAACTAATGCAATTGTAATACCAAAAGTAGAAAAGGCACTTTCTATACCTAAACCATATAGTACTTTGCCAATCCAACCATTTTCAGAATACAACGTCGTAAGTGCAATCCCTGCTACTGCTGTAGGTAAAGCAAAAGGTAAATCAATACAACCATCTAAAAGTCTTTTAAAAGGAAAGTCATACTTCACTAAAGTCCAAGCTAATATAAGACCAAATACACCATTTATAAACGCTGCTTTAAAAGCACATCCAAAGCTAATGCCATAACTTGCTATGGCACGTTTACTACTTACTACCTCTACAAACTGATTAAATCCCATTCCCATACTTTGAAGGAGTAAGGTACTTAAAGGAATCAGTACGAGTAAACTTAAATAAATAATGGTAATGCCCATTGTAAGCTTAAACCCAGGAATAACATATTTCTTCTTTTTCATCGCTGCCTCCTTACTCATTAACACCATAAATTGCATCAAAAATTCCACCATCTGCAAAATGTGTCTTTTGTGCATTTTGCCATCCACCAAACACCTCATCTACTGTCACTAGTTTTAAACTTGGAAAAGTATCTGCGTACTTCTTAGCAATTTCCTCATTAATTGGACGATAATAATTTTTAGCAATAATCTCTTGCCCCTCTGGGGTATATAAATAATTTAAATAAGCTGTTGTAACTTCTCGTGTTCCTTTGTCATCAACTACCTCATCTACAATAGCTACTGGCGGCTGAGCTAAAATGCTCATAGAAGGTACAACAATTTCAAAAGCATCATCACCGCGCTCTTGTAAAGTTAAAAAAGCTTCATTTTCCCATGCAATTAATACATCTCCTATGCCATTTTCCACAAATGTCGTCGTTGCTCCTCTTGCACCAGAATCTAAAACATCTACATTCTCATATAAAGCTTTTACAAAATCCTGAGCTGCTGTTTCATCATTATTATTTTGTTCTAAGGCATAAGCCCATGCTGCTAGATAATTCCATCTTGCACCGCCTGATGTTTTAGGATTTGGTGTGACTACAGCTACATCTTCCCTTATTAAGTCATTCCAATCTTTAATCTGCTTTGGATTTCCCTTTCTGACTAAGAAAACAATAGTTGAAGTATATGGTGAACTACTTCCTTCAAATTCACTTTGCCAATTGTCATCAATAAGTCCTGCTGCACTAATTGCATCAATATCATAGCCTAAAGCTAAGGTCACTACATCAGCTTCTAAACCTTCAATGACACCTCTTGCTTGCTTGCCTGAGCCACCATGTGATTGATTAATGATAATATCTTGACCTGTTTTTTCTTTCCAATATGCTGTGAAACTTTCATTAATTTGTGTATAAAGTTCTCTAGTTGGATCATACGACACATTTAAAAGTTCTACACTTTGATTGTCTGCATGATTTGTTGATTCACCGCATCCCACTAGTACACCTAAGCCTAATGCACCTACCATAATATATTTCAATCCTAATTTTAATTTAAAAGATAAATTTCGTCTTATCATTTTATCCCCCCTTATCTATTTATAATCCCAAGTTAACACATAGGATTAATATGCTTTGCGTTTTAATATGTTTTATACTTTATTATATTTTTTAATAATTGTCAATATATTTTATAATATTGCCAGTATTTAAAAAATCATTTTCCTAAAGCTCAACTAAAGTGTTTATTCTATACTGTATGAACAAACAAAAACCATGCATAATACTAGAATAATATACCTAGTATTATGCATGGTTTTTATTTACGAAAATTTATAAATATTGATTTATTTCTGTTTTATCTACTTTCTAAAACTTGATCATATGCCTCTCTTGTAGATTCATCCATAAACACAAAATAAACTTCTTCTATAGCATTTTTATGGATATGCATGTATTGCTTAATCGTATTAATGGCAACTTTAGCTGCTTCACTTGCAGGATATCGATAAACACCCGTAGCAATAGATGGAAAAGCAAGTCGCCTAATACCATTTTTCTGTGCCACAGTTAATGTATTATAATAACAGGCTATAAGTTGATCCTGCTCACCATATTGCCCTCCATGCCATTTAGGACCTACTGTATGAATAATATATTCACACGGCAAACGATATGCCCTTGTGATTTTAGCTTCACCTACTTTACATCCTTTTAACTTTAAACATTCTAATAAAAGTTGTGGCCCTGCTGCCCTATGAATAGCGCCATCTACACCACCGCCTCCTAACAACGTTATATTCGCCGCATTTACAATAGCTTCTACATTTTTGATTTTTGTAATATCTCCCGATAATGTCCGAATCATAAATATCTTTCCTCCTTCTTATTGAACGCCTTGTTTATTTCATACCCTTTGGTATATAGCCTGTTATTCAAATACACCTTACACGTGTTTTATTTTATGCTTGTCTTTATTCTTTTAGCACTGCTTGCACATGTATAAAATGGCAATCGAGTAGGAGGATAACCATTAATTGATTATCCGACCTCTCACACCACCGT
>DYCF01000023.1 GCA_019418225.1 Clostridiales bacterium
ACTTCTAGTCTAACAGTAAAAATGGCTGTAGACAATGTAATTGTCTACAGCCTGAAAGAAGTAGTCTTATAGAACTACTTCTCAGATTGTTGACAAATGAATTTTCCCAAAATAAACTCACAAATTAAGTGAGGATTATTCAAGAAAATCTATTAAAATAGGGGTAAAAAGAGCAGTTTAGGTCCATTTTTACCTCTGTTTTCTATTTCTAGACTAGTAAAATACTATGGAAAAGTTAATTGTCTACAGCCTGAGAAGTAGTCTTATAGAACTACTTCTTTTTTTATTGTTTGAGATAGAAAAATGTGGTAAAAATATAAAACTATGGAGAAGTGTGTCGATATAAAAGAGCTAGACTCATTAGATATATTAAATGTTAAAATGTAGGAGGAGAAAATGGAAAGAAATAATATGAGAGAAGTAAATGGGCTTATCATTTTAATTACAATTATTATGGATATAATTTTTCTAATCTCAGGCGCAGTAGCGAGCTTTATGAATGGAGATTTTAGCCTTATTGTGGCCTCAGTTGTACTGATCATTGTATGTGAACTGGTATTATTTATACCTTATTTCAAGGATAAATCGAGTGAGAAGGTAAAGTATATAGCCTTAGTAAGACATGTAGTTATTATAATGATAACTATGCTTACAGGAGTAAGTAATTTAAGCTTTGCATGTATTTTTAATGTGGCAGTTATGTTTATATTATATTTTGACATGAAGCTTATTAGGATATTAGCTAGTACTATAATTGGGATGAATATAATTTATATAGGTTATTTAGTTGGTATTAAACAGGTAGCTTTTAATCTAGATATGCCAACACAAATTATAATTAGTAGCAGTTTAGCAATTTCATTAATTCTTGTAGCTAAGGTAAGTATTCACTTTAATACAAGACAAAGAGAGAGTCTTGTAGAACAAATGGATAAACAAAATATGACGACTCAAGAAATATTAAATATAAGAAATGAGTTAAATGACCATATTGTAGCAGTTAAAGATGACGTAACAGCCTTTATAGGTGCGACAACTCAAATCATTACAGCAACTAATGATATTGTAGGTGCGACAACTCATAATAATGATAAAATTATCGAACAATCTAATATGACAATGCACATACAACAAACTATTGATGAAACATCTGAACTTGTAAGACAAATGAAGAGTTTAGCCGAGGAATCCCACTTAGAAGTTAAGGCGGGTACAGATGAAGTAAATAAACTTAATAGTAGTGTTGCTGAAGTAACTAACTGTAATAAACAGATGGAAAGTTATCTAGAGGGGTTAGGCTCACAATCTCAAAGAATTGGTGATATTAATAATATTATTAAACAAATTGCTGCACAAACAAATTTACTAGCACTTAATGCATCTATTGAAGCGGCAAGAGCAGGGGAAGCAGGGAGAGGATTTGCAGTAGTAGCAGAAGAAATCCGTAAGCTTTCTGACGAGATAATAAGTCTGTTGAAGAAGGTGATGGTATTATTGAGCAAATTACAGCTGATAATGCAGAACTTATTAAACAAGTTAATATGCTTAGAGACCTTAATGAAACGCAAGCACAAAGTATTGTTGAAACAACAAAACACTTTAAACAAATCTATGATAAAAATGATAAATTAAATAATCATATTAATATTGTAAATACCCATACAGGACAAATTGTATGCAATATGAAAAATATTGTTGAGAATATTGAAACATTAACAAACATCAGTGAAGAAACAATGCGTAGTACAAAAGAAACAAATGCTATATGTGAAACAGTTATGGATATGACAAGTAAGACACAAGATGCTATGGAGATGATGTTAGATACTTCGGAACGTCTTAAGGAGATTTCATGATTAAAAAATTATTATAATAGAAATAAATTGGAAGAATAAAGACGTTGACAATAGTATGAGTCTAATGCACACTTCTAAATGCTTATTCATTAAGTGCATTTTTATAAGCGTCCAACTATAAGGAAATTGTGTATAATCAGAGGTTTTCTGTAGATATAGTATAAATTCCAAAAATAACCTGTGGAAAAAGGTTGCTAAAAGTAGAAACGGATGGTATACTAGTACATGTTGAAAAAAGAATACTGTGCCGCAGACAGTAGGTGCTCTTTTGAGCATAACGTATACAACCTACCGAGGTCTTTAGTAATAGACGGACGTATGATGTCACTTTGCCTGCGGATTAGAAAGCAAAGTGCTTTTTTTATTACAAAAAATAAGGAGGTGTAACAATGGCAAAAGTGGAACAAAAACAAGTGGTTGTTAACCAAATTAAAGAAAAACTTAACGGAGCTTCTTCAGTTTTATTAGTAGACTATCGTGGTCTTACAGTAGAACAAGATACACAACTTCGTAAAGAACTTCGTGAAGCTGGTGTTGAGTACAAAGTATACAAAAACACTATGGTAAACTTTGCTATTGAAGGAACAGAGTTCGCTGAGATCTCTAAAGATCTTGAAGGACCAACAGCTATCGCTATTTCTTATGAAGATGCAACAGCAGGTCCAAGAATTCTTGCTAAAGTAGCTAAAGCTAACGAAAAATTAGAATTCAAAGCAGGTGTTGTAGAAGGTAACTACTACGATGCTAAAGGTATGATGGCTATCGGTAATATCGCTCCTAGAGAAGAATTACTTGGTCGTTTACTTGGAAGCTTCAAATCACCTATCGCAAGCTTTGCACGCGTTATCAAACAAGTTGCAGAAAAAGAAGCTTAAGATTAGGCATTATTTGCAGCATTTTATAAGTGACAACATTTATAAACTAAACAAATTAAAAAATAATATCAGTTATAACTTAAGTTATAATTAAAAAATTACGGAGGTGCTTACAATGGCAAAATTATCAATCCAAGAAATTATCGATGCAGTTAAAGAATTAACTATCTTAGAATTAAACGAATTAGTAACAGCTTGTGAAGAAGAATTCGGTGTATCAGCAGCAGCAGGAGTTATGGTTGCAGCAGGTCCAGCTGGAGCAGCAGCTGAAGAAAAAACAGACTTCGATGTTGAATTAACAGAAGCTGGTTCAGAAAAAATCAAAGTAATCAAAGTTGTTCGTGAAATCACAGGTCTTGGCTTAAAAGAAGCTAAAGAAGCTGTAGATGGATGTCCAAAAGTTCTTAAAGAAGGCGTTGCTAAAGAAGAAGCTGAAGCAATCAAAGCTAAACTTGAAGAAGTTGGCGCTAAAGTAACATTAAAATAATTCACGTTATCAGTGTTACTCTAAAATAAAAAAGGTAGCTCTTGGAGCTACCTTTTTTATTTCCTATTAATATAGGGGAGTGACCTTGAAACATAAAAATAACGATGCTATGATGAAAACGCATAACATCGCCATATGAATAAAATACGGTTTTTTTATAGTAGAAATCTGTTTTTTGAAAATATGTACGTAAAATAAGAAAAAAGGTTGACTTAACCTTTTTTTTGTGATAGCATTATAAAATGCGTTAATATGCTATCTTGCTACGCATTTTTTTCTTTAGTATAGCATATTGACTAACTATTTACAATACATATTCTAATATTAAGTGTTTTTAGACAAACATTTTAAACTAGAATATGTCACATTTTAAACCTATTTTGAAACAATGCAGTAATATGCATTATTTATAAATTTTGCAAGGGGTGAGGAACACATGCAAAAATCTAAAATGCGCCCAGTAAATATGGGTAAACAAATTCGCATGAGCTACGCTAGAACAAAAGATGATGTTGTAGAAATACCTAATCTTATCGAACTTCAAAGATCTTCTTATGAATGGTTCTTAAAAGATGGTCTTAAGGAAGTATTCGAAGACATTTCTCCAATCACAGACTTTAATGGAAATCTCATTTTAGAATTTGTGGATTTTTATTTAGACAGCAAACCAAAGTACACAATTGAAGAATGTAAGGAAAGAGATGCTACTTATTGTGCACCTCTTAAAGTAAAAGCACGTCTTCATAACAAAGAAACAGGAACAAGCGTTGATAGTGAAGTATTTATGGGTGATTTCCCACTTATGACAGAAAACGCTACATTCGTTATTAATGGTGCAGAACGTGTTATCGTTAGCCAGTTAGTACGTTCTCCTGGTATTTACTATGATATCGCATTCGATAAAACAGGTAAAAAATTATTCTCTGCATCTGTAATCCCTAACCGTGGTGCATGGTTAGAGTATGAAACAGATTCAAATGATATTTTCTATGTACGTGTAGACCGTACTCGTAAAGTACCTATTACAGTATTATTACGTTCATTAGGTCTTGGGACTGACGCAGAAATTATCGAGAAATTTGGTGAAGAGCCAAAAATCCTTGAAGCTATTCAAAAGGATACAAGTAAGACTTATGAAGAAGGTCTTTTAGAAATGTACAAACGTATTCGTCCAGGTGAACCACCAACAGTGGACAGTGCGCAAACACTTCTTAATAATATGTTCTTCGATCCAAAACGTTACGACCTTGCAAAAGTTGGGCGTTACAAATTCAATAAAAAATTAGCACTTCGTAATCGTGTAACAGGTCTTACACTTGCAGATAACGTTATTGATCCATTCACAGGTGAAATCGTTGCTAGCGAAGGTGATAAAATCACAGTTAAACTTGCTAATGATATTCAAAACACTGGTATTGAAGCAATCTTCGTAACAGTACCTGGTCAAGAAAATCCTGTAAAAATTCTTACAAATAGAAGTGTAGATCTTACTCACTTTGTAGATGTAGATCCAGCAGAACTTGATATCAAAGATACTGTTTATTACCCAGTACTTGAAGAAATCTTAGAAGAATATCAAGATATTGATGAGATTAAAGCAGCTATCAAAGCTAGAAAAAATGATCTCGTACCAAAATCAATTACATTAGATGATATTTTTGCATCTATTAACTATAACATGCACTTAGAATATGAAATTGGTCTTACAGATGATATTGACCATTTAGGAAATAGACGTATTCGTGGTGTAGGTGAATTATTCCAAAACCAATTCCGTATTGGTCTTTCTCGTATGGAAAGAGTTGTACGTGAAAGAATGACTATCCAAGATCAAGAAGCAGTTAGTCCACAAGCGTTTATTAACATTCGTCCTGTATCTTCTGCAATCAAAGAATTCTTCGGTAGTTCACAATTATCTCAGTTCATGGATCAAAACAATCCACTTGCTGAGCTTACACACAAACGTAGATTATCAGCTCTTGGACCAGGTGGCCTTTCAAGAGAACGTGCAGGGTTCGAAGTTCGTGACGTTCACTATTCACACTACGGCCGTATGTGCCCTATTGAAACACCTGAGGGACCAAACATCGGTCTTATTAACTCACTTGCTACATTTGCGCGTATTAACGAATATGGTTTCATTGAAGCACCATACCGTGTAATCGACAAAACAGGTGATGAACCAAGACTTACTGATGAAGTAATCTACATCACAGCTGATGAAGAAGAAAAATACACAGTATGTCAAGCAACAGAAGAATTTGATGAAAACGGTCACTTTATTAATAAGAGAGTAACAGCTCGTCATGGTGACGATATCCTTGAATACGATTACAAAAAAATCGATTTAATGGACGTTTCTACAAAACAAATTGTATCAGTTGCGACAGCACTTATTCCTTTCCTTGAAAACGATGATGCTAACCGTGCCCTCATGGGTGCCAACATGCAACGTCAGGCTGTACCACTTGTTCGTACAAACAGCCCAATCGTAGCTACAGGTATGGAGTACAAAATCGGTTTAGATTCAGGTGCTCTTGCTATTGCTAAAGAAGATGGTGTTGTTGAAAAATCAACAGCTAAAGAAATCGTTATTAAAGATAATGAAGGTAAAAAACACTCTTATAAATTAGAGAAATTTGAACGTAGTAATGCTGGTACATGTATTAATCAAAGACCAATTGTAGATAAAGGTGATATCGTTAAAAAAGGTGATGTTTTAGCTGATGGACCATCTACACAAAATGGTGAACTTGCTCTTGGTCAAAATCCACTTATTGGATTCATGACATGGGAAGGTTACAACTACGAAGATGCTGTTCTTCTTAGTGAACGATTAGTACAAGAAGATATCTATACTTCAATTCATATCGAAGAATATGAAGTTGAAGCACGTGATACTAAAGTTGGACCAGAAGAGATTACAAGAGATATTCCTAACGTAGGTGAAGATGCTCTTAAAGATCTTGATGAAAGAGGTATTATCCGTGTTGGTGCAGAAGTTCGTTCAGGAGATATCTTAGTAGGTCGTGTTACACCAAAAGGTGAAACAGAACTTACAGCAGAAGAAAGACTTCTTCGTGCAATCTTCGGTGAAAAAGTAAGAGAAGTTAGAGATACTTCACTTAGAGTACCTCATGGTGAAGCTGGTATTATCGTAGACGTTAAGATTTTCACACGTGAAAATGGCGATGAGCTTGACCCAGGTGTTAATAGAATGGTTCGTTGTTATATTGCTCAAAAGAGAAAAATCTCTGTTGGGGATAAAATGGCTGGTCGACATGGTAATAAAGGGGTTATCTCAAGAGTACTTCCAGTAGAAGATATGCCATTCCTTCCAAACGGTCGTCCTCTTGATATCGTTCTTAACCCACTAGGGGTACCATCACGTATGAATATCGGACAGGTACTTGAAATCCACTTAAGTCTTGCTGCTAAAGCACTTGGTTTCAAAGTTGAAACACCAGTATTCAACGGTGCAACTGAAAAAGACATTATGGATACTCTTGAAATGGCTAACGATTACGTTAACTGGACATGGGAAGAATTCGAAGCAAAATGGTCACCAAAAGTTAAACAAGAAGTAATTGATTACCTCTATGAAAACAGAGATCACCGCGACGAATGGAGAGGTGTTCCTCTTGATAGAACTGGTAAAGTTCGTTTAAGAGATGGTAGAACAGGTGAAGAATTTGATAACCCTGTAACTATCGGATTCATGCACTACCTCAAACTTCACCACTTAGTTGATGATAAAATGCATGCACGTTCAACAGGTCCATATGCTACAATTACACAACAACCACTTGGTGGTAAAGCACAATTCGGTGGACAACGTTTCGGAGAGATGGAGGTTTGGGCACTTGAAGCTTATGGTGCTGCTTACACACTCCAAGAAATCTTAACAATTAAATCCGATGACGTTGTGGGTCGTGTTAAAACTTACGAATCAATCGTTAAGGGTGAAAATATTCCTGAACCAGGTATCCCAGAATCATTCAAAGTATTACTTAAAGAACTTCAATCACTTGGTCTTGATATCAGAGTGTTAACAAGTAACATGACAGAAGTTGATATTAAAGAAACAACTGAAGATGGTGAAGGCATTGCACCAAACGTTGAAGTACTTGAAGAAAGTGCTTTAGATGATGGTTATATCGAAGAAAACATTGATGACTCAGATGCGGAAGCAGAACCAGATTTATTCGATGATAATATTGAACTAGATTTTGAACCAGAAGATGATATGATCTTTGAGGATGATTCATTAGGTGATTTAGATTTATAAAAGTATGAAGGGAGTGCATAGCATGTCAAACATGGATCAAGCTATCTTCTTTGAAAAAATTAAGATAGGACTTGCTTCCCCTGAAAAAATCCGCGAGTGGTCACGAGGAGAAGTAAAAAAACCAGAAACAATTAACTACCGTACACAAAGACCAGAAAGAGATGGTCTCTTCTGCGAAAGAATTTTCGGACCTAGCAAAGACTGGGAATGTCACTGTGGAAAGTATAAGAGAATTAGATATAAAGGCGTAGTTTGTGATCGTTGTGGCGTTGAAGTTACAAAAGCAAAAGTACGTCGTGAGAGAATGGGGCACATTGAACTGGCTGCTCCAGTATCTCACATTTGGTACTTCAAAGGTATTCCAAGTAGAATGGGTCTTATCTTAGATATTACTCCAGGTAAACTTGAGAAAATCTTATACTTCGCTTCTTACATTGTATTAGACCCAAAAGATACAGGTCTTGCCTACAAAGAAATTTTAGGCGAAAAAGAATTTAGAGAAGCTGAAGAGAAATACGGTGCAGGCTCATTTGTTGCTGAAATGGGTGCTGAAGCTATCAAAAAACTTCTTCAAGACATCGACCTTGAGAAAGAAAGTGCTGAACTTAAAGATCAGCTCAGAACTACAACAGGTCAAAAAAGAGTTCGTGTTATCAAACGTCTTGAAGTAATTGAAGCTTTCCGTTTATCAGAAAATAAACCAGAGTGGATGATTATGGATGTAGTACCAGTACTTCCTCCAGATCTTAGACCAATGATTCAACTTGATGGTGGACGTTTCGCAACATCTGACCTTAATGACCTTTACAGAAGAGTTATTAACCGTAACAACCGTCTTAAAAGATTACTTGATTTAGGAGCTCCTAACATCATCGTAAGAAATGAAAAGCGTATGTTACAAGAGGCAGTTGATGCACTTATCGATAATGGTCGTCGTGGTAAACCTGTAGTGGGTCCTGGAAACAGACCACTTAAATCATTATCTGATATGCTTAAAGGTAAATCAGGTCGTTTCCGTCAAAACTTACTTGGTAAACGTGTTGACTACTCAGGACGTTCAGTTATCGTAGTAGGGCCAAGTCTTAAAATTTATCAATGTGGTCTTCCAAAAGAAATGGCGATTGAGTTATTCAAACCTTTCGTTATGAAAAAATTAGTATCTGATGGTATTGCACACAATATCAAAAATGCTAAACACATGATTGAAAGATTACAACCACAAATTTGGGACGTTCTTGAAGAAATCATTAAAGAGCATCCAGTAATGCTTAACCGTGCTCCTACACTTCACCGCTTAGGTATCCAAGCATTCGAACCAATCCTTGTAGAAGGACGTGCCATTAAACTTCACCCACTTGTATGTACAGCTTACAATGCTGACTTCGATGGTGACCAGATGGCGGTTCACGTACCATTATCAGTAGAAGCACAAGCAGAATGTAGATTCCTTCTTTTAGCACCAAACAACCTTCTTAAACCTTCTGATGGGGCACCAGTTGCTGTACCATCTCAAGATATGGTTCTTGGTATCTACTACCTCACACTTAAGAAAGAAGATGAGGAGTATGCTACTCGTGAAGCAGTAGGAGAACTTACAGATAAAGATGAGCTTGAAGAAGTAACAAAAGAAGATGGAACAGTAGTATATGTTAAACGCCAAATTGGCTCAGGCAAATATTTCCATGATGAAAAAGAAGCGCTTCTTGCTTATGACAATAAAGTAGTGACACTTCATGCACCAATTCATGTACGTCATACAGTAATGGTGGATGGTGAAATGCAAACAGGTCTTACAGAAACTACAGTTGGACGTATTATCTTAAATGAAATTATGCCACAAGACTTAGGTTTCGTAGACAGAACTAAAGAAGAAAACAAATTCAAATATGAAGTTGATTTCTTAGCCGGTAAAAAAGAACTTGGTAAGATCATTAAAAAATGTATTAACAAACATGGTGCAACACAAACAGCTATTCTATTAGATAACATTAAGGACTTAGGTTATAAGTTCTCTACTAGAGGGGCGCTTACAGTATCTGTATCAGATATGACAGTACCACCAGAAAAACCAATGTATCTTGAAGAAGCTCAAAAAGCAGTAGATCATGTAACTAAATTATTCAGACGTGGTCTTATGACAGATGAAGAACGTTATAACAAAGTTATCCAAGCATGGAACGTTGCCAATGATAAGATTACAAAGGCGCTTCTTGATAACCTTGGACGTTATAACAATATCTACATGATGGCTCACTCTGGTGCCCGTGGTTCTACCAACCAGATTAAACAGTTAGCTGGTATGCGTGGTCTGATGGCATCTACATCAGGTCGTACAATCGAGCTTCCTATCAAAGCTAACTTCCGTGAAGGTCTTACTGTACTTGAATACTTCATCTCAGCTCACGGTGCTCGTAAAGGTCTTGCCGATACAGCGCTTCGTACAGCCGATTCAGGATACCTTACACGTCGTCTTGTAGACGTTTCTCAAGACGTTATCATTCGTGAACAAGATTGTCACGAACATCATCCAGATGAACCAATTCCAGGTATGTGGGTTCAAGCTTACAAAGATGGTTCAGAAGTCATCGAGCCACTTAGTGAACGTTTAAGTGGACGTTTCACAGCAGAACCAATCGTTCACCCAGAAACAGGTGAAGTAATTGTTGAAGCTAACAAAATGATTACACCTAACCAAGCTGAATATATTGAATCAATCGGTATTACAGGTGCACGTATCCGTAACGTACTTAGATGTAAATCTAAGATGGGTGTATGTGCTAGATGTTACGGTGCAAACATGTCATCTGGTAATGAAGTAAGAATTGGTGAATCAGTAGGTATCATCGCTGCTCAATCAATCGGTGAACCAGGTACACAGCTTACAATGCGTACTTTCCATACAGGGGGTATTGCCGGAGACGATATCACTCAAGGTCTTCCTCGTGTCGAAGAGTTATTCGAGGCACGTAAACCAAAAGGTCTTGCGATTATCTCAGAAATCGATGGTATCGTATCAATTACAGATAACAAGAAAAAACGTGAAGTTACAATCACAGATAATGAAACAGGTAATGTAAAATCGTACGTAATTCCTTACGGTTCAAGAATCAAAGTTACAGATGGTATGTCTGTAGAAGCTGGTGATGAGCTTACAGAAGGTAGCGTTAACCCACATGATATCCTTAAAATTAAAGGTGTTCTTGGGGTACAACATTACATGATTCAAGAAGTACAACGTGTTTACCGTCTACAAGGGGTAGATATCAATGATAAACATATCGAAGTTATTGTTCGTCAAATGCTTAAAAAAGTTAAAATCGAAGAAAACGGAGATACAGATTTACTTCCAGGAAGTTCAGTTGATATCTTAGACTTTGAAGATGTAAACAAAGAAGCAATTGCTAAAGGTTTACAGCCAGCAGAAGGTAAGAATGTACTTTTAGGTATTACAAAAGCATCTCTTGCTACAGAAAGCTTCTTATCAGCAGCCTCATTCCAAGAAACAACTAAAGTTCTTACAGAGGCAGCTATTAAAGGTAAAACAGACCCACTTATCGGTCTTAAAGAGAACGTTATCATCGGTAAACTTATTCCAGCCGGTACAGGTATGGATAGATACCGTAAACTCGACATCGAGATGGTTAACGACTAATAAATTAAAGTGGTATTTAGAAGGTGAAAGCTTTCTAGATACCACTTTTTGTAGTTTATATAAAATAATCTAAAGTATAGTAAGATGTGATATAATAAAATATAGTAATAAATTTAGGCCATTTGGGAAAATATATGGTGAACAAATTATGAGGTGAGATGATATGTATAATATAAGAAAATTAGGTCCAATTTTATTGGGAACACTGTTATTAACAGTAGGGTGTAGTGCAAGTCCAGACAAGCTTATGAGTGAGGTAATTGAAAACATGAATGGTACAAGCAGCTATACGTTAGTTGCAAATACTAAAATGACAACAGATATTGAGGGACAGGCTGCTGTTACAATAGATAGTACATATGAAACTAAAGGAACAATATCTCCAGAAGCACTACTTAGTATAACAAATACGACGACTTTAGAAGCTGATGGGACAAATGAAGAAGAGACTAAAGTCAGCTATATAGAACAAACAGAAGATGGGATTTGTTACTATGAACAACAAGGGGAAACGTGGTATAAGATTACTGTAGATGGTATGGATATGCTAGGGGATATGGTCAAAACACCTAGTAAAGTGACTAAAAATTTCATGAAATACCTAAGTGAATATGAAAAATTAGGAGAAGTAGAAATTGATGGAAAGACTTGTTATGAAGTGCTAGCAAAGGTGCCAGCAGAGAAGTTCTTAGATGTAATTGAAGAAGTTAATAATATTCAAGACCTAGGTTTAAGTTTAGATGCCATAGAGATGATGAGTGCTAAACAAGAAGAATTTGGGGGACTCATGATTAAGTTTTATATCGATAAAGAGAGTAAGACTTTAGTGAAACAATCTATGGATTTAAGTAATATGATGAAGATTGGTTTACAGGGAGAATTTAAAAATCAAGGTAGTGAGGCGGCAGTTAATGGGGTAGACTGCAAGATGGAAATAGTTTATGAAGATATCAATAATACTACTGCTGTAGAGATACCAGAAGAAGTACACAGTGCACAAGAACTAGAATAAGGGATTTAAGGGAGCTACTATGAAATTATTTTCGTAATAGCTCCTTTTAAATTTTTAAGTATACTAGCGAAATATTTTGTGATATCTCTTTGATATTGCAGCAGATTTGGAGAAAAGGGAAAAATAGGGAGTTGTTTTTAGGGGGGTAAGCTTGTTATATTATAATAATGAACTTACAATAGGAGTATTAGAGAAGAGGTTTGGTGAGAATGGAGGAAAAGATGCAAACAGAAACAAGAGCATTCTTTGATGTTTTAACAGAGCTTAAAGTAGATGAGAAGCTTTATAATATATTTCGTGATGTACAGGTTAGTCGTGTTGTTCTTAATGAGAAAAGTAATGATTTAACTTTTTATATTACGAAAGATGAATTGATTAAAAGAGTGGATATTGTTAAGATGCAAAACAATATTAAAAGTAAAATGTTTATGAATGCGCCTATTGGCATTCATTTTAAAGAAGTTTATGACTTACCAGAGGCCTATACTTTAGAGCAACTAGTAGGAGATTATAAAAGTAGTTTGCTTACAGAGATAAGTGAGAAGAGTCATATGTTATATGCACTTATTAAAGATTCTGATTGGAAAGTACATGATAATGTCGTGACATTAAATATGGATAATAGTTTACTTGCAAAACGTAAATCCGATGAGCTTAGAATATACTTAGAAGAAGTTTTTAAAGAGCGTTTTAAAATGGAGGTACGTTTTCTTTTTGACTTTGTGGATAGTGAAAATCCTCAGGCTTATGTTGTGGAAAATGAGACGAAGCTTAAGGGTGAAGTTGTTCATGTCATGGAAAATATTAAAGAGATAGATGATAAACCAACAGCCGGCAGCGAAGAAAAGCCAGCTGAAGAAAAAGAAGGCTTTGAAGTCCAACCTAAGATGACACGGAAGAAGACTCCATTAGATCCAGACGTATTCTTCGGTCGTGAAGTAGAAGGTGAGATTGCACCAATTGAAATGATTGTTGATGAAATTGGTGAGGTAGTTATTCATGGTAAGATCCTTAGTATTGATACCAGAGAAATTCGTATGGAAAAAACAATTATTATGTTTGATATTACAGATTTCACAGATACTATTACTGTGAAGTTATTCGTTAAAAATGATGAGCTTGGAGATGTTCTTGCAAAGCTTAAGAAGGGTAACTTCTATATTGTAAAAGGGATGGCCATGTTTGATAAGTTTGATAAGGAGGTAGGAATTAGTTCTGTAAAAGGTATTAAACCGACTTCTGATTTTACTGTAAAGCGTATGGATGATAGCGAGGAGAAGCGTGTCGAACTTCATTTACACACTATGATGAGTGATATGGATAGCGTTGTAGATATCAAGAAGATGATTGATCGTGCGAAATCATGGGGCATGCCAGCTATTGCGATTACTGATCATGGTTGTTTACAGGCTTTTCCAATTGCCAATCACTGTGTTTCAAAGGATGAGCCTTTTAAAGTTATTTATGGGGTTGAAGCTTACTTTGTAGATGATTTAAAAGAAACTGTTATTAATTCTAAAAATCAAAGTTTAACTGACTCATATGTTGTATTTGACTTGGAGACGACAGGGTTTAGTGCGAAATTTAATCGTATTATTGAGATTGGTGCAGTAAAAGTAGTAGATGGTCAGATTGTAGATAGCTTTAGTGAATTTGTAAATCCTGGCGTACCTATTCCTTATGAGATTGAACAACTTACAGGAATTAATGATACTATGGTAAAAGACGCTGCCAAAGTAGATGAGATTTTACCTAAATTCTTAGCATTCTGTGAAGGGTCCGTAATGGTTGCACATAATGCGGAATTTGATATGAGTTTCGTTAAAGCTAATGCGGAAAGGTTAAACTTACCATGCGAGTACACGATATTAGACACGGTTGCCTTAGCGCGTGTACTAATGCCTCACTTAGGAAACTTTAAACTTAATAATATTTGTAAACATTTAGGTATTAGTCTTGAAAATCATCACCGTGCTGTAGATGATGCCACAGCTACTGGCGAGATATTTGTTAAGTTTATTGAAATGCTTCATGAAAAAGAAATCTATTATTTAGATGAGATTGAAAAGTTGATGGAGATTTCAGATGAATATATTAAGAAGCTTCCGACTTACCATGGCATTATATTAATTAAGACAGAGACGGGTCGTATTAACTTAAACAAACTTGTCTCAGCTTCTCATTTAGACTACTTTAACCGTAGACCACGTATGCCCAAGAGTTTAATTCAAAAGTATCGTGAAGGATTAATTATTGGCTCGGCCTGTGAAGCAGGAGAAGTATTCCAGGCAATTATTAGAGAAAAGGATGAAGCAGAAGTTGCAAGGATTGTTAATTTCTATGATTATTTAGAGATTCAGCCTATAGGAAATAATAGCTTTATGCTTAGAAGTGATAAATATGCAGCTAGCACAGAAGAAGACCTTAGAAATTACAATCGTAAAATTGTAGAATTAGGAGAAGAATATAATAAGCCAGTTGTAGCGACTTGTGATGTACACTTCTTAGACCCGGAAGATGAGATTTACAGACGTATCATTATGGCCGGTAAAGGATTTAAAGATGCAGATGATCAGCCGCCTTTATATTTACGTACAACTCAGGAGATGTTAGAGGAGTTTAGCTATTTAGGTGAAGAAAAGGCAAGGGAAGTTGTTATTACAAATACCAATTTAATTAATGATCAGATTGATAGGATCTCTCCTGTACTGCCAGATAAGTGTCCGCCAGAAATTCCGAATTCAGACGAGACACTGCGTAAGATCTGTTACGATAAGGCACATGAGATTTATGGACCTGAATTACATGAAGTAGTTAAAGAAAGATTAGAGAGGGAACTTCACTCCATCATTAGTAATGGATTCGCCGTAATGTATATCATTGCACAGAAATTAGTATGGGATTCCAATGATCATGGTTATCTCGTAGGGTCAAGGGGATCTGTAGGATCATCCTTTGCAGCAACCATGTCAGGGATTACCGAAGTTAATCCATTACCACCACATTATATTTGTCCGCAGTGTTATTATACAGATTTTGATTCGCCTGAGGTAAAAGCCTATGCCGGAAGCTCAGGTTGTGATATGCCAGATGCTGTTTGTCCAAAATGTGGGCATGCACTTAATAAAGAGGGACATGATATTCCTTTTGAAACCTTCTTGGGATTCAAAGGGGATAAAGAGCCGGATATTGACCTTAATTTCTCTGGAGACTATCAAGCCAAAGCACATAAATATGTAGAGGTTATTTTTGGAGAAGGCAAAGCATTTCGTGCAGGAACTATAGGTACAATGGCTGAAAAGACAGCTTTGGCCTATGTGTACAAGTACTATCAGGAACGACAGGTGCATAAACGATATGCAGAAATGAAACGTATTGCAGAAGGCTGTACTGGTGTAAAACGTACAACAGGACAACACCCAGGCGGTATTATCGTAGTACCATATGATCATGATATTTATGAGTTTACTGCGATTCAGCATCCTGCTAATGATATGACAACCCCTATTATTACGACGCATTTTGAGTATCACTCAATCGACCATAACTTGTTAAAACTTGATATTCTAGGTCATGATGATCCGACGATGATTCGTCGACTTGAAGATATAACAGGTATAGATGCCAAGACGATTAAATTAGACGATAAGGATGTTATGTCCTTATTCCATAGTACAGAGGCACTTGGCATAAAACCAGAAGATATTGGCGGTATTAAACTAGGTTCATTAGGAATTCCAGAGTTTGGTACAGATTTCGTTATTCAAATGGTACTTGATGCGAAGCCAAAGAGTTTCTCTGACCTTGTACGTATTTCTGGACTTTCTCATGGTACTGACGTTTGGCTTGGCAATGCCCAAGCACTTATTGAAGAGGGAAGAGGAACCATTTCTACAGTTATTTGTACCCGTGACGATATTATGACATATTTAATTAATCAAGGTATGGATAAAGGACTTTCTTTCACCATCATGGAAAGTGTACGTAAGGGGAAAGGGCTTAAAGAAGAATGGGAAGAAGCTATGCTTGAGCACGGTGTACCAGATTGGTATATCTGGTCATGTAAGAAAATCAAATACATGTTCCCGAAAGCCCACGCAGCAGCTTACGTTATGATGGCTTGGCGTATTGCTTGGTATAAAATACACTATCCATTAGCATATTATACAGCTTTCTTTAGCATTCGTGCGTCTGCCTTTTCATATGAAATGATGTGCTTAGGAAAAGAAAGACTTGAATATCATATGAAGGAACTACAAAGTAAAGGTAAAGAGAATCAGACAGCAAAAGAACAAGATACTTTAAAAGATATGCGTATTGTTTATGAGATGTATGCACGAGGATTTGAATTCTTACCAATAGATTTAGCGATTGCTGACGATAAAAAATTCCAAATTATAGACGGTAAAATTATGCCTTCTTTAAGTTCAATAGATGGACTTGGGGAAAAAGCAGCAGAAGCAGTAGTTGCTGCTGTTAAGGATGGCCCATTCCTATCAAAAGAAGATTTTAGAAATCGTACAAAAGTAAGTAAGACAGTTGTAGATAAGATGTCAGAACTCGGTATTTTAGGAGATTTAACTGAATCTAATCAATTAGACCTGTTTTAAAAATAGGAGATTGGGGTAGACTATAGGTAAAGTTCGCTAAAAACCTCGCCAATAAATAGAAAATAAATTAACATAATTTACTTAGAGAAAAATGAGGAGAAATAGCGTATAATCTTAAGTGTCGATGGGAACAAAAAATCCTTTAAAATAGTCTTGACAAGTTAAAACAAGAGTGATAGACTAGGTCAGTGTGTAATAGTATGCATAAAAATGAACCTAAAGGGGGATTTATGTTGTACCATTTAAGCGACACAATTCAAATTGTGGGAACAAAACAAACTTTAAAACAGTTAGAAAATGACAGTGTTAAAGTTGTATTTGTTGCTAAAGACGCCGATGACAAAGTTACAGGTCAGGTGGTGGCGCTTGCAAAAGCGAAAAATGTTCAAGTCGAATTCATCGATACGATGGAGGAACTTGGAAAAAAATGTAACGTAGAAGTAAAAACTGCAGTCGCAGCAATTATAGCGTAAGAAGGAGGTACCAGAATGCCAACATTTAACCAATTAGTTCGTAAAGGTAGAAAAGAGATTGAAAAGAAATCAACTGCTCCAGCGCTTCAAAAAGGGTTCAACTCTTTAAGAAAACGCCCAACAGATATTTCTGCACCACAAAAAAGAGGTGTTTGTACAGCTGTTAAAACAGCTACACCTAAAAAACCTAACTCTGCTCTTCGTAAAATTGCCAGAGTACGTCTTACAAACGGGATTGAAGTAACAGCTTATATCCCAGGTGAAGGACACAATCTTCAAGAGCACAGTGTTGTATTAATCCGTGGTGGTAGAGTAAAAGACTTACCAGGTACACGTTACCACATCATCCGTGGAACACTTGATACAGCTGGTGTTGCAAACAGACAACAAGCTCGTTCTAAATATGGTGCTAAAAGACCAAAAGCTAAAAAATAATTTAGCTAAACTTTTAGAATTTAATAATTTAACAAAATTAATTTTTAATCAGAAATTAATTGGTGCCCAACTTACGATATAAAGCTGACAATTCAGATTTTAAATAGATGAGTGGGCGCGCACGATCCTCTTAAGAGGACGAGTACCGATGATATTTCAGTGACATTAGTTAAGGAGGGAAGACCGTGCCACGTAAAGGACATGTAGCAAAAAGAGACGTATTAGCTGATCCAATGTACAACAGCAAGTTAGTAACAAAACTTATTAACAACATTATGCTTGACGGTAAAAGAGGAAAAGCTCAAAAAATAGTATATGGTGCATTCGACATCATTGCAGAAAAAACAGGTAGAGATGCTTTAGAAGTTTTCCAAGAAGCTTTAGAAAACATCATGCCAGTATTAGAGGTAAAAGCACGCCGTGTAGGTGGTGCAACATACCAAGTACCAATGGAAGTTCGTCCAGAAAGACGTCAAACTTTAGGACTTCGTTGGTTAACAGTTAACACACGTAAACGCGGTGAAAAAACTACAACAGAAGCTCTTGCAGCTGAGTTATTAGATGCACTTAATAACACAGGTGGAGCAGTTAAGAAAAAAGAAGATACACACAAAATGGCAGAAGCGAACAAAGCGTTTGCTCACTACAGATGGTAGTCTGCTTAATATAAAGGAGGAAATACCTTGGCAGGAAGAGAATATCCACTTGAGCGTACTAGAAATATTGGTATCATGGCTCATATCGATGCAGGTAAAACAACTCTTACAGAACGTATCCTTTTCTATACAGGTAGAAACCACAAAATTGGGGAAACTCATGAAGGTGGAGCTACTATGGACTGGATGGAACAAGAGCAAGAACGTGGTATCACAATCACATCTGCTGCAACAACTTGTTTCTGGTTAAACAACCGTATCAACATCATTGATACTCCTGGACACGTTGACTTTACTGTAGAAGTTGAACGTTCACTACGTGTACTTGATAGTGCAGTAGGCGTATTCTGTGCAAAAGGTGGGGTAGAACCACAATCTGAAACAGTATGGCGTCAAGCTGACAAATACCATGTACCACGTATGGCGTTTGTAAATAAAATGGACATCATGGGTGCTGACTTCTTAAGAGCAGTAGGCATGATGAGAGAAAGATTAGGAGCGAATGCGATTCCTATTGAATTACCAATCGGTGCGGAAGATGATTTCGTAGGGGTTGTAGACTTATTCAAAATGAAAGCCTTCATCTACAAAGATGATTTAGGTAAAGTAATTGAAGAACAAGAAATCCCAGCTGATATGGTAGAAATGGCAGAGCAATACCATGCAGAAATGGTAGAAGCTATCTGTGAATCTGATGAAGAATTAATGATGCAATACTTAGAAGGTGAAGAAATAGCAGAAGCTGATCTTCGTAAAGCTCTTCGTAATGCAGTTATTAATGTACAAATTATCCCAGTTCTTTGTGGTTCAGCTTACAAAAACAAAGGGGTACAAAAATTACTTGATGCTATCGTAGAATTCATGCCAGCACCAACAGACATCCCAGCTATCAAAGGTACAAACCCTGAAACTGGCGAAGAAATGGAAAAACATGCTTCTGATGAAGAGCCATTTGCTGCTCTTGCATTCAAAATCATGACAGACCCATTCGTTGGTAAACTTGCATTCTTCCGTGTATACTCAGGATCTATCGATGCAGGTTCTTATGTTCTTAACTCAACAAAGAACAAAAAAGAACGTTTCGGACGTATCGTGCAAATGCACGCTAACACACGTCAAGAAATTCAAACAGTTTACTCAGGAGATATCGCTGCTGCAGTTGGTCTTAAAGGAACAACTACAGGAGATACACTTTGTGATGAAAATCACCCAGTAATCCTTGAGTCAATGGAATTCCCAGAACCAGTTATCCAAGTTGCTATCGAGCCTAAAACTAAAGCTGGTCAAGAAAAAATGGGTCTTGCTCTTGCAAAACTTGCTGAAGAAGATCCAACATTCAAAACTTGGACAGATGAAGAAACAGGACAAACAATTATCGCTGGTATGGGTGAGCTTCACCTTGAAATCATCGTTGACCGTTTAATGAGAGAGTTCAAAGTAGAAGCTAACGTAGGTGCACCACAAGTTGCTTACAAAGAAACAATTGCTAAAGATGTTGACATTGAATCTAAATATGTTAAACAATCTGGTGGTAGTGGTCAATACGGTCACTGTAAAGTTCGTTTCTCACAACTTGACCCTAACTCTGAACACACATACGAATTCGTAAGTTCAGTAGTAGGTGGATCTATTCCAAAAGAATACATCCCTGCAGTAGACAAAGGTATCCAAGACGCTATGGCAGCAGGTCCTCTTGCTGGATTCCAAGTACTTGGTATCAAAGCGGATTGTTACGATGGTTCTTACCACGATGTCGATTCATCAGAAATGGCATTCAAAATTGCTGGTTCTATGGCATTCAAAGATGCTATGAAAAAAGCAGGTGGTGTTCTTCTTGAACCTATCATGAAAGTTGTTGTAACAGCTCCAGAAGAATACTTAGGAGATGTTATCGGAAGCCTTAACTCACGTCGTGGACGTATGGAAGGTATGACAGCTGTAGGTGGTGGTCAAGAAGTAAGAGCATTCGTTCCACTTGCAGAAATGTTCGGTTATACAACAGATCTTCGTTCTAGAACTCAAGGTCGTGGTAACTCATCAATGGAATTCGACCACTATGAGCCATGTCCAAAGAACATTCAAGACAAAGTTGTTGCAGAACGTCGCGGAAGCGCTAACTAATTTAAGCAAATTAGTTAATTTTATGTAAAAATCTGTTTGCTACTACTTGAAAAGTAGTAGCAAATTGAATATAATCAAAATATCTGAGAAAAACTCAGCTTTTAAATTAAAGGAGGAAAAGACAAATGGCTAAAGCTAAATTTGAAAGAACTAAGCCACACGTTAACATTGGTACAATCGGCCACGTTGACCACGGTAAAACTACATTAACAGCAGCAATCACAAGAACTCTTCACGAAAGATACCAATTAGGTGAAGCAGTAGATTTCGAAAATATCGATAAAGCTCCAGAAGAAAGAGAACGTGGTATCACAATCTCTACAGCACACGTTGAATACGAAACACCAGCTCGTCACTACGCACACGTTGACTGCCCAGGACATGCTGACTACGTTAAAAACATGATCACAGGTGCTGCTCAAATGGACGGTACAATCTTAGTAGTAGCTGCTACAGATGGTCCAATGGCTCAAACTCGTGAACACATCTTATTATCTCGTCAAGTAGGTGTACCATACATCGTTGTATTCTTAAACAAATGTGATATGGTAGACGACGAAGAATTATTAGAATTAGTTGAAATGGAAATCAGAGATTTATTATCTTCTTATGATTTCCCAGGCGATGATACACCAATCATCCGTGGTTCAGCTCTTCAAGCTCTTAACGATCCAATGGGTCCATGGGGAGATAAAATCGTTGAGTTATTCGAAATCATCGACGAATACATCCCAACTCCAGAACGTGCAGTAGATAAAGACTTCTTAATGCCAGTAGAAGACGTATTCTCTATCACAGGTCGTGGTACAGTTGCTACAGGTAGAGTAGAATCAGGTGTACTTAAAGTTCAAGATGAAGTTGAATTAGTAGGTATTCACGAAGAAACTCGTAAAGTAGTATGTACAGGTGTAGAAATGTTCCGTAAAATGTTAGATCAAGCTGAAGCTGGAGATAACATTGGTGCACTTCTTCGTGGTATCCAAAGAACAGAAATCGAAAGAGGTCAAGTTCTTTGTAAACCAGGTTCAATCACACCACATACAAAATTCACAGCTCAAGTATACGTTCTTAAAAAAGAAGAAGGTGGACGTCATAAACCATTCTTCTCTCACTACAGACCACAATTCTACTTCCGTACAACTGACGTAACAGGTGTTATCGAGTTACCAGAAGGTGTAGAAATGTGTATGCCTGGGGATAACGTAGAAATGACTATCGAACTTATCCACCCAATCGCTATGGCTCAAGGTTTACGTTTTGCTATCCGTGAAGGTGGTAGAACAGTAGGTTCTGGTGCTGTTGCATCTATCATTGAATAATCATTGATATACTAAAGTTGATAAGCCTATGCGCAAGGTTTATTAATAGAAAAAGACACATCTTAGGATGTGTCTTTTTTTGTGTCAAGAAAGAAGAAAAAAATAGATAAAGTTATTTGTAAAATGTTCAGTTGGAGATGATAGAATAATTAGACTTTAAAAGAAGGCACTCATATACTATAATGTATTCAGTAGATAAAGTTTGCACATGGTAACTTATAATAGTTTGAATATACTTGGAGGTAACAACTTGAAATCTAAGGAAATTACGATGACAACATTTAAGGAATATTTAGCAAAGCTTTCAGAAGAAACAGCACTACTAGCTATGGATGAATATATACAGCACGGGGAGACATCTTGTTTTTGGCATAGCGTGGCAGTTGCCTATTATAGTGTACGTTTAGCAAAACACTTAGGAATATCATGTGATGTTGAGAGTTTAATTACAGGTGCACTATTACATGATTATTTTTTATATGATTGGCATATACCAGATAAAACGCATCGTTTGCATGGCTTTACCCATCCTAATAAGGCACTATTTAATGCTCAAAGAGATTGGAAGGTTAATGACATAGAGATGGATATTATAAGAAGACATATGTTTCCTCTTACACCTATTCCACCTATGTATAGAGAGGGAGTTATAGTATGTATTATGGATAAATATTGTTCTATAAAAGAGATAATACAGAAAGATCCTTATAAGAGATTAAAAATGACATATGCAATTTAACATATGATAGGGGAGAGATTTTAGCGTGATTATTTATGATTATCTATTTTGGTTATTCGTCTATAGTTTTCTTGGCTGGTTCTATGAGTCTATATTATGCTCTGTAACTGAAAAAAAAATAGTAAATAGGGGGTTTTTAACTGGGCCCATTTGTCCAATTTATGGATGCGGTGCTGTTATAGTTATAATTTTTTTAAGACCAATTAAAAATTCTATTGCATTATTTTTAGCTGGGATGATTCTGACGTGTAGCGTTGAATATATAACTTCGTGGTTATTAGAAAAGATATTTCATGCAAGATGGTGGGATTATTCAGAGCATAAATTAAATATTAATGGAAGAGTATGTGCACTTGGTGCAATTGTTTTTGGCACATTTTCAGTAGTACTTTTAGAATGGATTCATCCATATGTTAGGCAGATAACCTTCAAAATACCTGCACCAATGATTATAGGTCTTGTTTCAATGTTTTTATGTCTAGGTATCGGAGATTGTATTATTACTGTAATGCATATTCTAAGACTTAATGGAAAACTTGCAGAAATACAAGTTGCTATGAATGCCTTTATACAAGAGTCTTATAGTAGGGCTAAGGATATTAAAGAGACTATTCAAGAAAGCTTTGAAGGAAGTAAGTTTTATAGTTTAAGAATTAAGGAGTTATTAGAGAATAGAAATATACAAGAACATCGTTTATTAAACGCATTTCCACAGATGCGATCTATTCACTATAATGAGGCACTTGAACAATTAAAGGCAAAAAGAGAAAGTAGCTTGAAAAAGTTAAAAGAACTCAGAGAAAAAACAAAACGCGAAGCAAGAAAATGAAATATTAAAGTAATATATTATATATAGAAGAAATTCATTATGTAAGATGTAAGATATAAGATATATAAAGTTTAAGAGTAAAACTGATATGTGTATGCCGAGTAAGTGTAGTGAAAGCATGCATCAAAGATTATAAACAAGAAGTATGGGAAGAAAGAGTTCCTTCTATATAATATGTGATTAGTGGAGAAAGCTAAGTATATATTATATAGAAGGAATCTTATTGTTAGAAAAGCTTGATTCTTGATATTGCTATTTAAAACTTAAAATGTAGGTTGATAATATATTGTTAGTAGCTTATTTTGTGAGACAGTTAGAAAGAAGAAGTATACAGAGAGAAAAAGTGTAACTGGGTTAAACGGTATAAAATAAAGATAAATAATTACAGTATTTTCATGTTGCGTAAGTGTATAAAATGTAGTTTAATAGATACATAGCCAGCAAACAAGTTGTTGCGGGCAGTTAAAGGGCTAAGCCCTTGCACATAATCACTAAGAGCTTATAATAAAAATAAGGTTTATTTATGATAACTGCTATTTCCAGTAATAAGCAAAAAAAAATAAAAAAAAACCTTGAAAAAAAGAAGTTTATAGTGTATACTCAATTATGTTGTGACATTGGGAACTAAGATCCGGAAGGTTACACGCTGAAAAGCGAATTTCCGGGGAGCGAATGTCAGGTTCATGAAACCAGACGGCAGGTCACTGTACTATATTGAATAGATGTAGGCGTTTTCGTAAACGTACGAAGCGGCTTGGTAGTTTATTGCAAGCTTGCGCCTTAAAACATCAATCGCGTGTACAGTCACCACTAGTCGTACTAGGTTCAAAAAAAGTACGAAAAGGAGGGGACTTTTTTTATGGCAAGTCAAAAAATCCGTATTACATTAAAAGCTTATGATCACAAATTAATCGATCAAACAGCTGCACAAATCGTAGAAATCGCTAAAAAAACTGGTGCGCAAGTTAGTGGACCAATTCCACTTCCAACTAAAAAGGAAGTTATCACTATTCTACGTGCTGTACACAAATACAAAGATTCTCGTGAGCAATTCGAACAAAGAACTCACAAAAGACTTATCGACGTAGAAGCTACACCAAAAACTGGCGATGCTTTAATGCGTATCGATTTACCAGCTGGTGTTGATATCAAAGTTGACGCTAAATAATTAACTTTGAAAACCAGAAAACGGACGGTTAATAATCGTCTAGGATGATTACCCGAGGTGGTAATCCGCTGTAGATATTAGGAGGTGCAAGAGCATGAAAAAAGCTATTATGGCTAAAAAAATTGGTATGACTCAAATTTTTGATGAACACGCTAACTTAATTCCTGTAACAGTTCTAGAAGCAGGTCCATGTGTCGTTACTCAAAAGAAAACAATTGAAAACGATGGATACGAAGCTATCCAAGTTGGTTTCGGTGAAGTTAAATCTAAACATGTAATCAAACCAGCTGCTGGTCACTTTGCTAAAGCAGGTGTTGAAGCTAAAAAATTCTTAAAAGAATTCAGATTAGAAGACATCACAGCTTACGAAGTTGGTACAGAAATTAAAGCTGATATCTTTGCTGCTGGAGACAAAGTAGATGTTACTGGTACTTCAAAAGGTAAAGGTTACCAAGGCGCAATCAAAAAATACAACCAATCTCGTGGACCAATGGGTCACGGTTCTAAATCACACAGAGTAGCAGGTTCTATGGGTGCTGCAACAAGCCCAGGACGCGTTATGAAAGGTAAAGGCCTTCCATCACACATGGGTTGCGTACAAGTTACAGTACAAAATCTTGAAGTTGCTCGCGTAGATGCAGACAAAAACTTAATCTTAGTAAAAGGCGCAGTACCAGGACCAAAAGGTACAGTAATCGCTATCAAAGATAGCTGTAAAGCTTAAGGATAACGGGAAAGGAGGAAATTAGAATGGCAAAAGTAGCTGTATTAAATATGACAGGTGCACAAGTTGGTGAAATCGAATTAAACGATTCAATCTTTGCTGTAGAAATCAAAGAAAACTTAGTACATCAAGCAGTAGTTGCACACCTTGCTAACAGACGTCAAGGTACACAAAGTGCTAAAACACGTGCAGAAGTTCGTGGTGGTGGTAGAAAACCATGGAAACAAAAAGGTACAGGTAGAGCAAGACAAGGTTCTATTCGTGCAGTACAATGGGTAGGTGGTGGAGTTGCATTCGCACCAAAACCAAGAAATTACTCAATCAAAATGAACGTTAAAGAAAGAAGAATCGCTCTTAAATCTGTTTTAACAAGCAGAGTTAACGAATCTAAATTCATCGTTCTTGAATCTTTAGAAGTAGCTGCTAAAACTAAAGAAATGGCTAAAGTTTTAGACGCACTTAAATTAAACAAAGCTTTAATCGTTACAGAAGGCGAAGGAAGCAAAAACGTTATGTTATCAGCAAGAAACATCCAAGGTGTTAAAACTGCGGCTGTAAACAACATCAACGTATACGACATCTTAAAATACGATACATTCGTAGTAACTAAAGATGCTCTTACAAAAATCGAGGAGGTGTACGCATAATGGCAGATTTAAAATTTTATGACGTCATTTTAAAGCCAGTTGTTACAGAGAAATCTATGAACGCAATGGCAGAGAAAAAATACACATTCCTAGTTGCAAAAACTGCTACTAAAGCTCAAATTAAAGAAGCTGTAGAAAAAATGTTCGAAGGAACAAAAGTAGAAAAAGTTAACACAGCTAACTACGATGGAAAAACAAAACGTCGTGGAAGAACAGTTGGTAAAACAAATGCTTTCAAAAAAGCAATTGTTAAACTTAACCAAGAAAGCAAAGATATTGACTTTTTCCAAGGAATGTAGTTAAATAGTAAAAGATGAAACACACGGCTAAGTGTATAACAAAAGAATCGTGTAAATCAATCGATTGAAAGGAGTGAATACGATGGGTATCAGAAAATATAGACCATATACCCCTTCAAGAAGACACATGACTTCTTCTACATTTGAAGAAATCACAAAAACAACTCCTGAGAAATCTTTAATTGTTACTTTAAAGAAAAATTCAGGTAGAAACAATCAAGGGAAAATCACAGTTCGTCACCGTGGCGGCGGCGCAACAATCAAATACAGAATCATCGACTTCAAACGTAATAAAGATGGTGTTCCAGCTACAGTAGTAGGTATCGAATACGATCCAAACAGAACAGCTAACATTGCTTTATTAGCATATGCAGACGGTGAAAAACGTTATATCATCGCACCATTAGGATTAAAAGTTGGTGAAACACTTATGAGTGGAGAAACAGCTGAAATCAAAGTTGGTAACTGTCTTGAAATGAAAGATATGCCAGTAGGTGCTACAATCCACAATATCGAAATGAAACCTGGTAAAGGTGGACAACTTGTTCGTTCTGCTGGTATGTCAGCTCAATTAATGGCTAAAGAAGGCAAATATGCAACAGTTAAATTACCATCAGGTGAAATGAGATTATTACCAATCAACTGCCGTGCTACAATCGGTCAAGTTGGTAACATTGATCACGAACTTATCAACATCGGTAAAGCTGGACGTAAACGTCACATGGGTATTCGTCCAACAGTTCGTGGTTCTGTAATGAACCCTAACGATCACCCACACGGTGGTGGTGAAGGTAGATCACCAATCGGTAGACCAAATCCATGTACTCCATGGGGTAAACCAGCTCTTGGATACAAAACAAGAAAGAAAAACAAACATTCTAATAAATATATTGTACGTCCACGTAACAAATAATAACGTGGTTGCGTGAAAGGAGGCATCATAATGGCTCGTTCCATCAAAAAAGGACCATTTGCTGACGCACACTTACTTAAAAAAGTAGATGCTATGAATGCAGCAGATGATAAAAAAGTAATTAAAACATGGTCACGTCGTTCAACAATCTTCCCTTCAATGGTAGGTCACACTATCGCTGTACATGACGGTAGAAAACATGTACCTGTATTCGTTACAGAAGATATGGTAGGACACAAATTAGGTGAGTTTGCATTAACAAGAACATACCGTGGACATGGTAAAGATGCAGAGAAAAAATCAAGAGTTCGCTAATAATTAATTAACGGAAGGAGGTCTTTGAAATGGCAAAAGGACATAGAAGCCAGATTAAAAAAGAGAGAAACGCTCAAAAAGACTCAAGACCAAAAGCTAGAGTAACATTCGTACGTTTATCAAGTACAAAAGCAAACATCGTGTTAGATCAAATCAAAGGTAAAGATGTTAATACAGCATTAGCTATCTTAGCATACACACCAAGATGGGGCGCACGTGTAATTGAGAAAGTATTAAAATCAGCAATCGCAAATGCTGAACACAACATGGGTATGGACGTATCAACATTATATGTTGAAGAAGCATTCTCAACAAAAGGACCAACAATGAAGAGAATTCGTCCTCGTGCTCAAGGTCGTGCATATCAAATTCAAAAACAAACTAGCCACATCACAGTGGTATTAAATGCGAGATAAGGAGGGTACTCATGGGCCAAAAGGTAAATCCACATGGATTAAGAGTTGGTGTTATCAAAGAATGGGATGCTAAATGGTATGCTGATAAAAAAGACTTTGCTAACAACCTTGTAGAAGATGATAAAATTAGAAAATTCATCAAGAAAAAATTATATGCCGCTGGTATCGATAAAGTAGAAATCGAAAGAATGTCTAAACGTGTTAAAGTACATGTTCACACATCTAAACCAGGTATCGTAATCGGTAAAGGTGGAGCATCTATTGATGCACTTCGTAAAGAAGTAGAAAAATTAACAGCAAACAAAGTTGCTATCAACATTGTTGAAGTTAAAAGACCAGAAGCTTGTGCTCAATTAGTAGCAGAAAACATCGCACTTCAATTAGAAAACCGTGTTTCTTTCCGTCGTGCTATGAAACAAGCAATGGGTAAATCTTTCAAAGCTGGTGGAAAAGGTATTAAAGTTGCATGTTCAGGTCGTTTAGGCGGTGCTGAAATGGCTCGTACTGAATCTTATTCAGAAGGTAATATTCCACTTCAAACATTAAGAGCTGATATCGAGTATGGATTTGCTGAAGCAGATACAACATACGGTAAAATCGGTGTTAAAGTATGGATCTACAAAGGAGAAGTACTTCCAACTAAAGCTAAAAAGGAAGGGAGCGATAACTAATGTTAATGCCTAAAAGAGTAAAACGTCGTAAACAATTCCGTGGGCGTATGACAGGTAAAGCTACCCGTGGTAACAAAATCACTTATGGTGAATACGGTATTGTTGCAATGGAGCCAGCTTGGATCACATCTAGACAAATCGAAGCAGCTCGTATTGCCATGACACGTTACATTAAACGTGGTGGTAAAGTATGGATTAAAATCTTCCCAGATAAACCAGTAACAGCTAAACCAGCTGAAACACGAATGGGTTCTGGTAAAGGTTCATTAGAATATTGGGTAGCAGTTGTTAAACCAGGCAGAGTTATGTTTGAGTTAGCAGGTGTAGCAGAAGAAACAGCTAGAGAAGCTTTAAGACTTGCAGTTCACAAATTACCAATGAAATGCAAAATCGTTTCTCGTGCTGAACAAGAAATGGCAGGTGATGGTAGTGAAGAGTAGAGCATTCTTAGAAGATATAAGAACTAAATCAGCTGAAGAATTACACGTTGAATTGGTAAATGCGAAAAAAGAACTTTTTAACTTAAGATTCCAAAACGCTACCAATCAATTAGATAATACAGCAAGAATCAAAGAAGTAAGAAAGAATATCGCACGTATTCAAACTATTATTACACAAAAAGCAACTGTGTAATAGAGAGGAGGCAAGCTCGTGTCAGAAAGAAATTTACGTAAAACATTAATTGGTAATGTAGTTAGCAATAAAATGGACAAAACTATTACTGTAGCGGTTGTTAACAATGTTAAGCATCCTCTTTACGGAAAAATCGTAAAAAGAACTTACAAATTACACGCTCATGATGAAAATAATGAGTGCCAAATCGGTGATAGAGTTAAAGTTATGGAAACAAGACCTTTATCTAAATCTAAACGTTTTAGACTTGTTGAAATAGTAGAAAGAGCGAAATAATAATAGAAATCTTGAAAGGAGGTCACTTCTCATGATACAACAAGAGAGTAGATTAAGAGTAGCTGATAACACAGGAGCTAAAGAGATTCTTTGTATCCGTGTTCTTGGTGGCTCAACAAGAAGATATGGTAACATTGGTGATGTTATCGTAGCTACAGTTAAAGACGCAACACCAGGCGGCGTTGTTAAAAAAGGTGACGTAGTTAAAGCTGTTATCGTTCGTACTAAAAAAGGTGTTAGACGTCAAGACGGTTCTTACATCAAATTCGATGAAAATGCAGCAGTAATCATTAAAGAAGACAAAAATCCAAGAGGTACACGTATCTTTGGACCAGTAGCAAGAGAGTTAAGAGAAAAGAAATACACAAAAATCTTATCACTTGCTCCAGAAGTACTATAAGGAGGTGTGAATAGTGAAAACTAAACTTAAAAAAGGCGATAGAGTAGTAATTATCGCTGGTAAAGACAAAGGTAAAGAAGGCAATATCACTTTCATCGATCGTAAAAATGGCCGCGTTGTTGTTGAAGGTTGTAACATGATTACAAAACACCAAAAAGCAAACGCTGTTAACCAAGGTGGTTTAATCGAGAAAGAAGCACCTATTCACATGTCAAATGTAATGTACGTGCACAATGGGAAACCAGCACGTTTAGGTGCAGAAATTAAAGACGGTAAAAAAGTTCGCGTTGCTATCGTTAACAAAGAACGTATCGTTATTGAATAATTAGCGGAAGGAGGACAATGACGATGAGTAGATTAAGAGAAACATATAAAAATGAAATCATGGGTGCTATGACAGCTAAATTTGGTTACAAAAACCAAATGCAAGTACCAAAAATTGAAAAAATCGTAATCAACATGGGTGTTGGTGAAGCTAGAGATAATGCTAAAGTATTAGAAAATGCTGTTGGCGATATGCAAATGATTTCTGGTCAAAAACCAGTTATCACTAAAGCTAAAAATTCAGTTGCTGCATTCAAACTTCGTGAAGGAATGCCAATCGGATGTAAAGTAACACTTCGTGGTGAAAAAATGTACGAGTTCTTAGATCGTTTAGTAAACTTAGCTCTTCCACGTGTACGTGACTTCCGTGGTGTAAGCGCTACTGCTTTCGATGGTCGTGGTAACTACGCGTTAGGTATCAAAGAACAACTTATTTTCCCAGAAGTAGAGTACGATAAAATTGATAAAGTTCGTGGTATGGACGTAATTATTGTAACAACAGCTCACACAGATGAAGAAGCTCGTGAACTGTTAACACAATTCGGTATGCCTTTTCAAAAATAAGGAGGGTAAATAGAATGGCAAAGAAATCTATGAAAGTTAAGCAACAAAGACCTGCTAAATTTTCAACTCAAGCTTATACAAGATGCCGTATCTGTGGACGTCCACATGCATACATTAGAAAATTCGGTATCTGCCGTATTTGTTTCAGAGAATTAGCATACAAAGGTCAAATCCCTGGCGTTAAAAAAGCTAGCTGGTAAGAGAAGGAAAGGAGGCAAATATTATGACAATGAGCGATCCTATTGCAGATATGTTAACAAGAATCAGAAACGCGAACATTGCGAAACACGACGTAGTTGAGGTTCCTGCTTCAAAAATGAAAAAAGCGATTTCTGAAATCCTTGTAAATGAGGGTTATATCAAAGGATACGAAGTGAAAGAAGATGGAGTTAAATCTACAATTCGTATGACTTTAAAATATGGTAAAGACAAAAATGAAAAAGTAATTTCAGGTATTAAAAAGATTTCTAAACCAGGTCTTCGTGTATACGCAGACACAGACAACTTACCAAAAGTTCTTGGTGGTCTTGGTACAGCGATTATCTCTACAAACAAAGGTGTAATCACTGACAAAGAAGCTAGAAAATTAGGTGTTGGTGGCGAAGTAATCGCATTTATCTGGTAATAAGCAAAATAAGTTAAGGAGGTGCCATTTATGTCACGTATTGGTAAACAACCAATCGCGGTTCCAGCAGGTGTTACAGTAACAATTAGTCCAGCTAATGAAGTTGTTGTAAAAGGTCCAAAAGGAACTCTTACTCAAACATTCGATACAGCAATGAACATTGCTTTAGAAGAAAATCAAGTTGTGGTAACAAGACCAAACGACTTAAAAAGAAATAGATCTCTTCATGGTTTAACAAGAACACTTATTGCTAACATGATTGAAGGTGTAACTAATGGTTTCACAAAAGTGTTAGAAATCAATGGTGTTGGATATAGAGCACAAAAACAAGGTAAAAAATTAGTTCTTTCTTTAGGGTATTCTCACCCAGTTGAAATGGAAGATCCAGAAGGTCTTTCAACAGCAGTAGATGGAAACAAAATCACAGTATCAGGTATCGATAAAGCAGCTGTAGGTCAATTTGCAGCAGAAATTAGAGATAAACGTAGACCAGAGCCATACAAAGGTAAAGGTATTAAATACATTGATGAAGTTATCCGTCGTAAAGAAGGTAAAACAGGTAAAAAATAATAAGTAAAGGAGTGACATCCGGATGATCAGAAAACAATCTCGTAGCAAGATTCGTGTTAAGAAACACAACAGAATGCGTAACAAGATTCAAGGTACTGCACAAAGACCAAGACTTGCTGTATTCAGAAGTGAAAAACACATCTACGCTCAAATCATAGATGATATGACAGGAACAACTTTAGCAGCAGCATCAACAGTTGAAAAAGAAATTGCATCTACATTAGAAGCAACTTCAAACGTAGCAGCAGCAGAAGCAGTTGGTACAGCAATCGCTAAAAAAGCAGCAGCTAAAGGTATTGAAAATGTAGTATTCGACCGTGGTGGTTTCTTATATCATGGTAGAGTAAAAGCATTAGCTGACGCAGCTCGTGAAGCTGGGTTACAATTCTAGTAAAGGAGGGAAATAAAGAACATGGCTAAAAGATTAAGCATTGATCCAAGCACAATGGATCTTCAAGAAAAAGTTGTTACAATTAAACGTGTAACAAAAGTAGTTAAAGGTGGTCGTACTTTCCGTTTCTCTGCTTTAGTAGTAGTTGGTGACGGTAACGGTCATGTTGGTGTAGGCTTAGGAAAAGCTATGGAAATTCCAAATGCTATTCAAAAAGCTATCGACGATGCTAAGAAAAACCTTATCTTCATCGAAAGAAACGATGTAGATAGTATCCATCATGAATGGATTGGTGAATTTGGAAGTGCTAGAGTACTTCTTAAACCAGCTAAAGAAGGTACTGGAGTTATCGCAGGTGGTCCAGCTCGTGCTGTACTTGAACTTGCAGGTATCCGTAACATCAGAACTAAATCTTTAGGATCAAACAACAAGAAAAACGTAGTTCACGCTACAATCGAAGGTCTTGCAGGATTAAAAACACCTTCAGAAGTTGCTAGATTACGTGGAAAATCAGTAGAAGAGCTTTTAGGTTAATAGGAGGAAGAGTCAATGGCAAAGATCAAAGTAACTTTAGTTAGATCTACAATCGGGGCTATTCCAAAACATAAAAAAACTGTAGAAGCCCTTGGATTAAGAAAAACAAACAGTTCAAACATTCACGAAGATAATGCAGCTATCCGTGGAATGGTTAAACAAGTTAGTCACTTAGTAAAAGTTGAAGAAATCAACGAGTAATAAATAGATATCAAAAGAAGGAGGTGCCAAAGACATGAACTTAAGTACATTAAGACCAAATGAAGGTTCAAAAAGATCTTCTTTCCGTGTAGGTAGAGGACATGGTTCAGGTAACGGTAAACAAGCTGGTAAAGGACACAAAGGACAAAAAGCTAGAAGTGGTGGTGGAGTTAGACCTGGTTTCGAAGGTGGACAAATGCCATTATACAGAAGACTTCCTAAACGTGGATTCACAAACCGTAACAGCGTTGAGATCGTTGGAATCAATGTGGATTTATTAAACCGTTTCGAAGATGGTGCTGTTGTAACAGTTGAATCTATGATTCAAGCTGGTATCATCAAAAACCCAAGAGATGGTGTTAAAATCCTTGGTAAAGGTGAAATCACTAAAAAATTAACAGTTCAAGCTAACGCTTTCAGTGCTAGTGCGAAAGAAAAAATTGAAGCAGTGGGTGGAAAAACAGAAGAGGTGATGTAGGTGGATCTATTCAAAACTCTTAAGAATGCTTGGAGAGTGCCAGAACTACGTAAGAAAATTTTATTCACACTTTGGATGTTTCTTTTTATCAGAATTGGTGTTGCTATAACGGCTCCTGGTGTAAACCGTGATGCTATCGTAGCGAGCACCAGTACTGCATCAGATTTTATGAACATGATCACAGGTGGTGCTCATAAAGAATTAGCGATATTTGCTTTAGGAGTAGGACCATATATCACCGCTAGTATTATCATGCAGCTTCTTCAAATTGCAATTACTAAGCTAGAAGAATTGGCAAAAGAAGGGGAACAAGGTAGAAAGAAAATAAACCAATATACACGTTATGTAACATTAGGTTTAGCAATACTTCAATCTTGGGCAACTACATTCATGGCTTCTAGAAGTGGTGTGCTAGTAGATAATTCAATTCCTACATTCTTACTTGTAATGTTATCATTCATCGCAGGTTCAATGCTTGTAATGTGGATTGGTGAACAAATTACAGCTAAAGGTGTTGGAAATGGTATATCTTTATATATCTTCATTAGTATTATTTACTCACTACCTACTAATTTAAAAGGCTTGTATGACACAAACGGTTATGTTATCCCAACGATTGTATTAATTGTATTTGTACTTTTAATTGGGTTTGCAGTATTTATGGCCCAAGGTGAGAGACGAGTAGCCGTACAATATGCTAAGCGAACAGCTGGACGCAAGGTATACGGTGGTCAATCACAACATATACCTATTAAGGTAAATTTAGCAGGTGTAATGCCTATTATCTTTGCTATGTCTATTATGAACTTCCCACAAATTGTAACAAATTTAGTTGGAGCTCAGGCAACAGGCATTTGGGCAACGATTTTAGGATGGCTTAACTGGACTAGACCAGTGGGCACAGTGATCTATATTGTACTCATTTTTGCATTCGCCTTTTTCTATTCAACGATTGCATTCAATCCTATGGAAATTGCATCAAATATGAAAAAAGGTGGTGGCTTCATTCCTGGTATTAGACCAGGTAAACCAACTTCAGATTATTTAACAGATGTAGCGAATCGTATTACATTGTTAGGAGCTATTTTCTTAGCAATCTTAGCAATTGTACCATTACTTTTCCAATATATCTTTAATATTCAAGTTGCGTTCTCAGGAACTTCACTTCTCATCGTAGTAGGTGTTGTACTTGAAACACTTAAACAAATTGAGTCACAAATGTTAATGAGACACTATAAAGGATTTTTATAAAATAAAACGGGGGTTGCCGCTATGAGATTAATATTATTAGGTGCACCTGGCGCAGGTAAAGGTACACAAGCAGAAATGCTAACAAAACTATATGATATTCCATGTATCTCTACAGGAAATATTTTTAGAGAACATATCTCTAATAATACTGAGCTAGGACAAAAAGCTAAAGCATACATGGATGAAGGAAAATTGGTACCAGATTCTCTTGTTATAGAGCTTGTTAAAAGTAGAATTACACAAGATGATTGTAAGAATGGGATGATCTTCGATGGTTTCCCAAGAACTATTCCTCAAGCTGAGGCATTAGATGTAATGCTCAAAGAGTTAAATATACCAATTGACTATGTTGTCAATGTAGATGTACCAGATGAGATGATCGTTGATCGTATGGCTGGTAGAACAGTTTGCCCTAGCTGCGGCGCTTCTTACCATAAAATAAATAAACCAGAAGCAGTTGCTGGTAAGTGTGATCTTTGTGGGGCAGACCTTATTCAGAGAGAAGACGACAAAGCAGAAACTGTAATGAAGAGATTAAATGTTTACCATGAACAAACTGAACCTTTAATCGCTTACTACAAAGAGCAAGGCAAAGTACTTGATATCGATGGTGTAGGCGCAGTTGAAGAAGTACGTGACAGGGTAAAACAAGCATTAGGAGTGAAGTAAGAATGCCAATTCACATAAAGTCAGCTGATGAAATTAGCTTGATGAGAGAGGCAGCACAAATTCTAATAGAAGCCCACGAAATCGTAGCTTCACATATAAGAGAAGGCATTACAACTAAAGAACTTGATCAGATTGCTGAGAAATTCATTAGAAGTAAGCACGCATATCCTTCATTCTTAAATTATCATGGTTATCCTGGTTCAGCTTGTATCTCTATTAATGATGAAGTTGTTCACGGAATCCCTGGTAAGAGAAAGCTACAACAAGGAGACATAGTAAGTGTTGACCTTGGGGTATACTATAAGGGATATCACTCAGATGCTGCAAGAACCTATCCTGTTGGTGAAGTATCTGCCGATAAGTTAAAACTTATAGAAGTAACAAAACAATCGTTCTTTGAAGGTTTAAAATATGCTAAACCTGGGAATCATTTAAGTCAGATATCAGAAGCAATTCAGAAGTATGCTGAAAGCTTTGGTTATGGTGTAGTGAGAGACCTTGTTGGGCATGGGATAGGAAAAGAATTGCATGAAGAACCACAAGTTCCAAACTACAAAACACCTGGAAGAGGACCCAAACTCCAAAAAGGTATGGTGCTGGCAATTGAACCTATGATAAACATGGGAACATGGCAGGTAAGAGCACTAGATGATGATTGGACGTTCGTAACACGAGATGGAATGGCATCAGCTCACTATGAGAACACAGTGGTTATTACAGATGATATTCCAGAAATACTTACATTACGTAAGTAAGAGGTGATTAAATGAATAACGAGTATTCACTAGGGCAGATTGTTTTCTCAAAGTGCGGGCGTGATCAAGGGAGACCATTCATAATTGTAAGTATTGAAGAAGAATATGTTTACTTAGTTGATGGCGCTCTGCGCAAAGTAGATAGTCCTAAATTAAAGAAGAAAAAGCATATTCAACGTACGCTAACAACTGTTGAATGGATTAAACAAAAAATCATAGAAGAAAATCGTCTCACGAACAGTGATGTAAGGCGAGCTCTTGAAGAGTATCTAGGGCAATCTTCTGTGTAAGAGGAGGTTTGTAACTTGGCTAAAAGTGATGTTATTGAAGTAGAGGGAACAGTGATAGAAAAGTTACCAAATGCAATGTTTAAAGTTGAGATTGAAGGAGGACATATTGTTCTTGGTCATATCTCAGGTAAACTTCGTATGAACTTCATCCGTGTTTTACCGGGTGATAAGGTAACAATTGAACTTTCTCCATATGATTTAACCAAGGGACGCATCATCTGGCGTTCTAAATAAATGGTATAAAAGAAAGGAGAACAGAAAATGAAAGTACGCCCATCAGTAAAAAAGATTTGCGAAAAATGTAAAGTAATTAAAAGAAAAGGTCGTGTTTGCGTTATCTGTGAAAATCCAAAACACAAACAAAAACAAGGCTAATAATCCCAGCCATATACTAATATAAACTTTGCGTAACAAACATTGCTTTATGTAAGTTTTTAGTATATAATGTTGTGTGGTGATTTAAGCTAGAAGCGGCTGCGGCATAGAGTCATTTATGCTGTTATATATATATTTTTAATTTAAAACCTATAGGAGGTGCGAAACAAGTATGGCACGTATTGCAGGTGTAGACTTACCAAGAAATAAACGTGTTGAAATCGGTCTTACTTATATTTATGGTATTGGCCGTCCAACTTCTCGTCAAATTTTAACAGAAGCTGGTATTGATTTCGATACACGCGTTGTGGACTTAACTGAAGAACAAGTAGCTAAAATTCGTGAACTTATTGATAAAACAACTTTAGTAGAAGGTGATCTTCGTAGAGAAATCGCTTTAAACATTAAGAGATTAATGGAAATCGGTTGTTATAGAGGAATCCGTCACAGACGTGGCCTTCCAGTAAGAGGACAAAAAACAAAAACTAATGCTCGTACACGTAAAGGTCCTAAAAAGACTGTAGCTAACAAGAAAAAATAGTAAATAAAGGAGGTTAAGACACAATGGCAGTTGCAAAAAAAGGCGGCAAAAAAGTTGTTACACGTAAACGCCGTGATAGAAAAAACGTTGAACGTGGTGTTGCTCACATTCAATCAACATTCAACAATACAATGGTAACATTAACAGATACAAACGGAAATGCTCTTTCATGGGCAAGTGCAGGTGGACTTGGATTCAGAGGTTCAAGAAAATCTACACCATATGCAGCTCAAATGGCAGCAGAAACTGCAGCTAAAGCAGCTATGGAGCACGGTTTAAAAGCAGTAGAAGTTATGGTAAAAGGACCAGGATCTGGTAGAGAAGCAGCTATTCGTGCGCTTCAAGCAGCTGGACTTGAAGTAACATTAATCAAAGACGTTACTCCAGTTCCACACAACGGATGCCGTCCACCAAAACGTAGAAGAGTCTAATAGGAGGGTAAAAATGGCTAGATATATTGGTTCTAAATGTAAACAATGTCGTCGTGAAGGAAAAAAATTATTCCTTAAAGGTGAAAGATGTTATTCTGCTGCTTGTTCAGTAGAAAAAAGACCATACGCTCCAGGGCAACACGGTCAAAACAAAACAAAACTTTCTGGTTACGGCACACAATTAAGAGAAAAACAAAAAGCAAAAAGAATCTACGGTGTTCTTGAAGGTAAATTCAGAACATACTTCGAAGAAGCTGATCGTAAACAAGGAATCACAGGTGAAAACTTACTTCGTCTCCTTGAACTTCGTTTAGATAACGTAGTATTCCGTCTTGGTCTTGGTCGTTCAAGAACAGAAGCAAGACAAGTTGTAAGACACAACCTTATTACTGTAAACGGTAAAAGAGTTAACATCCCATCTTACCAAGTTAAAGTTGGTGATGTAATTGAAGTTAAAGAAGATGCTAAATCATTCGAACGCTTCAAACTTACTACAGAAGTAACAGGATCTCGTATTGTTCCAGAATGGTTAGAAGGGGATATCGAAAACCTTAGAGGTACAGTTAAAGCTCTTCCAACTAGAGAACAAATCGATACAGATGTAGAAGAAACACTTATCGTTGAGCTTTACTCTAAGTAATAGTTCGTCACCCTCAATATTTTATTTTAAAACCAAAGGAGGGTTTATCCGGTGTTGGAATTTGAAAAACCACAAATTGAGATTAAAGAATTATCTGCCGATGGTAAATATGGATGCTTTGTAGTTGAACCTTTAGAAAGAGGATATGGGATTACACTAGGCAATAGCTTACGTCGTATCCTTTCTTCTTCTCTTCCTGGTTCTGCTATCAGCAGTATCAAAATTGATGGAGTTCTTCATGAGTTCAGTTCAATTCCAGGCGTTAAAGAAGACGTTATTGAAATTATGCTTAACTTAAAAGGACTTGCTATCAGAGATACAAGCCAAAATATGGAGCCAAAAGTAATTTATATTGAAAAATCAGGTGAAGGTGCAGTTACTGCTGCTGATATTAAATGCGGCCCAGAAATTGAAATCCTTAACTTAGATCATCATATTGCTACTTTAAGCGGTGGAGCAAATTCAAACCTTTGCATTGAAATGACAGTAACAACTGGTCGTGGATATCAAGGGGTTGATAAACTTAAGAAAACAGACCTTCCAATTGGAGTTATCCCTGTTGATGCTAACTACACACCTGTAGAACGCGTTAACTTCATCGTAGAAGACACACGTGTTGGGCAACAAACAGATTATGATAAACTTACATTAGAGGTTTGGACAAATGGAACACTTAAACCAGATGAAGCTGTATCTTTAGCTGCAAAAGTTTTAAGTGAGCATTTAAACTTATTCATTGATTTATCTGAAAATGCACGTACTACAGAAATCATGGTAACAAAAGAAGATGATTCTAAAGAAAAAACTTTAGAAATGACAATAGAAGAGTTAGACCTCTCTGTTAGATCATTCAACTGCTTAAAACGTGCGGGAATTAATACAGTTGAAGACTTAACTAATAAAACTGAAGAGGAAATGATGAAAGTTCGTAACCTTGGACGTAAATCATTAGAAGAGGTATTCCAAAAACTCGAAGAACTTGGATTTGCACTTAAACCAAGTGAAGATTAAGAACAACAACTAAGGAGGTTAGGGCATGGCTGGACAAAGAAAGCTCGGACGTGACGCTGCAGGTCGTAAAGCGTTACTTCGTAACCAAGTTACAAATCTCTTATACCACGGTAAGATTAAAACAACTACACCTAAAGCTAAAGAGATTCGTAAAATCGCAGAAGGCTTAATTGCTATGGCAGTTCGCGAACAAAACAATTTTGAAGAAGTTACAATTAAAACTAGACAACCTAAAGTAGACGCTAACGGTAAACGCGTTAAAGAAGTTGTAGATGGTAAAAAAGTAACTGTATATGATGAAGTAGAAAAAACTATCAAAAAAGATAGCGCTACTCGTTTACATGCTAGAAGACAAATGTTAAAGGTATTATACCCTGTAACAGAAGTTCAAGCTGGCAAAAGAAGACAAGCTAAAAAAGTTGACATGTGTGACAAATTATTTAGCGAAATCGCACCTAAATACACAGACCGTAATGGTGGTTACACAAGAATCATCAAAATCGGACCACGTAAAGGTGACGGTGCAGAAGAAGTTATTATCGAATTAGTATAATATCTAGGGATTAAGGATTTGTTCTTAATCCCTTTTCTGATATATAGAGATAGTTATTCATAGGAATTATACAATAGGAGCGTATATTAATAAGGCTATATTGAATGTATTTACTTATATATGGATCTAAGTGGTTTACAAATATACATTATACGGTACAATGAGAAGAGTGTACTTGAGTTTATAAACCATTTAGATATATATATAACTAACTAAAGAGGTGAGACCTATGGAAAAGATAAATAATCTTAAGATAGATAATCTTATAGAAGCTAAAGATATAGTATTTGAGTATTATAATTATGATGAAAACGGAGAAAAAAAAGAAGCTATTAAAGCCCTTAATCATATTAATTTGTCTATTAAAGAAGGGGAGTTTGTAGTTATATTAGGTCATAATGGTTCGGGGAAATCTACTTTTGCAAAGCACCTAAATGCTATTTTAACACCTAAGGAAGGGACTTTGTTTGTACGTGGCATTGATGCAACAAAAGAAGAAAATGTATGGGATATTCGTAAAGAAGTAGGTATGGTATTTCAAAATCCTGATAATCAGATTGTAGCCACAATTATTGAGGAAGATGTAGCCTTTGGACCAGAAAACTTAGGGATAGAACCTGAGGAGATTAGAAGACGTGTAGATGATGCATTAGAGACTGTAGGGATGACGGAATACAAAAGGTTATCACCCAATCAACTTTCAGGTGGTCAAAAGCAAAGAATTGCTATTGCCGGTGTTATTGCAATGAAGCCTAAATGCATTGTTTTTGATGAATCGACAGCTATGCTTGACCCTATTGGTAGAAGGCAAGTAATGGAGACTATGCAAAAATTAAATAAGGAGTATGGTATTACGATTATCCATATTACGCACTATATGCAGGAAGCCATCTTAGCAGATAGAATTGTAGTTATTGAAAAGGGTGAGGTTTTATTACAAGGTTCACCTAAAGAAGTATTTAAAGAAGTAGAGCTTCTTAAGAAAATAGGTTTAGATGTGCCAGATACAACTTATCTTATGTATTTGTTAAATAAAGAAGGATTTGACTTTAAGTCTGATCTATTAACGGTAGAAGAGGTGGCAGAGGCAATATGGCAATCAAGATAGAACATTTAACACACATATATAATGAAGGAATGCCTTTTGAAAAAAAGGCTTTAGATGATATCAATATTAATATTGAACAAGGTGAATTCGTAGGAATTATTGGACATACTGGTTCTGGTAAAAGTACATTGATTCAAATGTTTAACGGTCTTTTAAAACCTACAAGTGGCAATGTATTTATTAACGGAAAGAACATTCATGGAGAAGGTGTTAATAAGAAAGAGGTAAGACAACAAGTAGGATTAGTATTTCAATATCCAGAATATCAACTTTTTGAAATGACAGTTTATGAGGATGTGGCTTTTGGACCTAAAAATTTAGGACTATCAGAAGCAGAGATTAAAGAGCGTGTAGAATATGCATGTAAAGCAATTGGGTTAGATGAAAGTTATTATGAAAAGTCACCTTTTGAACTTTCGGGGGGGCAGAAACGTCGTGTAGCTATTGCAGGTGTATTAGCGATGAAACCTAATATCCTAATATTAGATGAGCCAACAGCAGGATTAGACCCTAAAGGTCGTAATGAATTATTTGAGCAGCTTAAGACAATGCATAAAGAATTAGGCCTTACGATTGTACTTATTTCACATAGTATGGAAGATGTAGCAAGATACGTAAATCGTCTTCTTGTACTTTATAAAGGTAAAAAGGTTCATGAAGGTACACCTAGAGAAGTATTTGCCCATGGCAAGGAGCTCGAAGAAATCGGATTAGCAATGCCACAAATCCGTTATATTATGGAAGCCCTTAAGGCAAAAGGAATGGACATTGATACAGATGTTTTAACTGTAGAAGAAGCAGCGATGAAAATAAAGACATATTTAAGAAGTGGAGGTAAGGCATAGTGATCAGAGATATTACAATTGGACAATATTACCCAACCTCCTCGCCAGTTCATAAGATGGACCCTAGGACAAAGATTCTTATAACATTTGCATATATATTTGGTTTATTTTTTATTAATTCTTTCATTGGATATGCTTTTGTGGCACTATGTTTTTTAGGTGCAGTAAAACTTAGTAAGGTACCGCTTAAATTTATTATGAGAGGTCTTAAGAGTATTGTGTTTATTTTGCTCTTTACAGTCGCCTTGAATATGTTCTTTACCCGTACAGGAAATCCTATTTTTTCATTTTGGATTTTTACAATTACTGATGAAGGTCTTATGATTGCAGCTAAGATGGGTGTAAGATTAATCTTACTTATTGTAGGTTCATCACTCTTGACACTTACAACATCACCAATTGAACTTACAGATGGAATTGAAAATCTGTTAAATCCTTTTAGAAAGATTGGGGTCCCAGCTCATGAGATTGCCATGATGATGAGTATTTCATTGCGTTTCATTCCTATTTTATTAGAAGAAACAGATAAGATTATGAAGGCTCAAATGGCAAGAGGCGCTGATTTTGAATCAGGGAATATTATACAAAGAGCTAAGGCTATGATTCCTATTATGGTACCACTTTTTATTTCAGCATTTAGACGTGCAGAAGAATTAGCTATGGCAATGGAGGCTAGATGCTATAGAGGTGGCGAAGGTAGAACGAGGATGAATAAGCTTTGTTATAAAAAGTTAGATGCATATGCTTTTGCGACAGCAACAGCATTTATGGTAGGATGTATTTTATTATAAAAGCTCTGTAATTATTTTGTTCAGAGTATTAATAGATTAAAAAAAAGTTAATAAATTACTTTGAAAGAGTCAAAGGGGAATGTTATGCAACTAGCTAAATAGTTTAGGGACATTCCCCTTTATTTTTTATAGAGTAGGAACGCGATTTTTAACTTTCCTATCTCCAAACTCAGATTTTAGAGCTCAAATTGTGAAACCCAAATTGTAAAGCCTAAATTTTGAAGTCTAAATTGTGAAACCCAAATTGTAAAGCCCAAACTTTGAAGTCTAAATTGTGAAGCCCAAATTGTGGAGCTTAAACTTTGAAGTCTAAATTGTGGAGCCTAAATTGTGAAACTCAAATTTTGAGTTGATAATGTAAGGTGAGTTGCTTTATTTTAAAGTAGAGAGGAAGAAATTAGTATGAGTGAGTGGAAGATGAGAATTATATTAGAATTAGATTATAAATAGTGGGTTAATCTTGCCTTGAAGAGGTCCTAACTATATAATTTAAATACTATTAGAATTTATATCAATGAGGGAAAATATGAAATTTTATGAGTTAGCAAATCAGTGTTATGTAGCTACATCTATTATAGGATTTAGTTGTAGCGGCTATTTATTATTTTTTGATGGTGATGAGCGTGGATTTTTACGTACTATTTTATTAATAGGCTGGACTATTTTAAGTGGGATGGCTGTATTAAAAATGATAGGGGAGTTAATTATAGAACGCATGATTAAGCGTAATGTACTAGGTGGAATAAAGAAGAGATTAATAGAAAAAGTACATCAGATGATTAATAAGAAGTTAAGCACTACATTATATGTCATACTTATGGCTGGGATGGTTATGGTCAAGATAGGTATGCCGTTTTTAATTAATGGATTATCATAAGAAAATTCGAGGCATTAGGGAATAATTTTAGGTAATTTATGGGTATCCTTATAATGCATAAAGAAATTAATAAGATTATTAGAAATAAAGATAAGGTGTGATAGACTTATATAAAGATGAGTCATTGCATAAAAATAGAGATTGAGCAGGAGGATTTACGTATATGGCAAGATATAAACTAATCGTTGCTTATGATGGGACAAATTACAATGGATTTGCAAGACAGCCTAATGGTATAACAATTGTGGAAACCTTAGAGGAGGCTGTGGAAAAGATTGTACAACATAAAGTATATATTTTAGGTGCAGGTAGAACGGATACAGGCGTACATGCAAAAGGACAATGTTGTATTTTTGATTCAGATACAAAGGTACCTGTAGAGAGACTTGCAAAAGCAATTAATAGTAAATTACCAATGGATATTGCAGTACAGTCTGTGGAGAGGGTAAGCGATGATTTCCATCCACGATTTGGTGCAAAGCGTAAGACATATCGTTATCAGATTTTAAATAGTAAGCAACGTGATCCATTTTCATATAAATATACATTAATGTATCCTTATGAAGTAGATTTAGAAAGAATGAAGACAGCAGCAGCAAAAATGGTGGGGACACATGACTTTAAATGTTTTTGTGCAGCCAAAACAGATGTAAAAGATACTGTGAGAACAATCTATGATATCCACATTTATCAACAGGAAGATTTAATAACTGTGGATATTTGTGGCAATGGATTTTTGTACAATATGGTACGTATTATTATAGGTACATTGTTAAAAGTAAACGAAGGAAAGCTTTCAGCTGATGATATTACTAGGATTATAGAAAGTAAAGATAGAAATTTAGCTGGACCTACAGCCCCACCGCAAGGACTTACAATGTTAAAAATAATTTACGAATAGTAAAATAATCCACAGGAAAAAGCTTGACAGTAGTAGTCGATGATAATATAATATAGGTTGTGTTAATAAGGCCACTTATAAAATCCATTAGCCCCGGATTTTATATGATAATAGAAGAATATTAACTATGTTTTATAAGATCCAAAGGAGGTAAATTTTAATGAGAACAACATACATGGCAAACGCTCAAAATGTTGAAAGACAATGGTATGTTATCGACGCTGAAGGACAAACAGTAGGTAGATTAGCAAGCCAAATCGCAGCAGTATTAAGAGGAAAAAACAAACCAACTTACACACCACACGTGGATTGTGGAGATCACGTTATCGTAATTAACGCTGAGAAAGTTGTATTTACAGGTAAAAAATTAGATCAAAAATTATATAGAAGACACACAGGTTACGCTGGTGGATTAAAAGAAACAACAGCTCGTGAAATGATTGAAACTCACCCAGAAAGAGTTATCATGACAGCAGTAAAAGGTATGCTTCCAAAAAATTCTTTAGGAAGACACATGCTTACAAAACTTCGTGTTTATGCTGGAACAGAACATAACCATGAAGCACAAAAACCAGTAGAATTAAAATTCTAATTAACCGAGAGGAGGAAGTTTTAAATGGCAGCAGTTAGATATTACGGAACAGGTAGACGTAAAAGCTCAGTAGCTAGAGTATACCTTGTACCAGGAACAGGTAAAATTACAATCAATAAAAGAGATATCGAAGAATACTTCGGTTTAGAAACTTTAAAAGTTATCACTCGTCAACCATTAGAACTTACAAATACAGCTTCTAAATTTGATGTACTTGTAAATGTATACGGTGGTGGAACAACTGGACAAGCTGGAGCTATCCGTCACGGAATCAGCCGTGCATTACTTCAAGCTGATGGTGAATTCCGTCCAGCTCTTAAAAAAGCAGGTTTCTTAACAAGGGACCCAAGAATGAAAGAAAGAAAAAAATACGGTCTCAAAGCAGCTCGTCGTGCACCACAATTCTCAAAACGTTAATTGTGTTTTGCAGTTCGAATGCGACTGTATTACAGAAAGCCAATCCTTTGGGATTGGCTTTTTTTATTTATAGAGTAGTAAGGTTAAAATGAGACTTTGTATAAAATGTAATATTTTTGGAGTTAAGTATAATTTATGACGATATATAGTTGTAAGTTATATTCTAATAACTTAGAATGGAAGAGGAGAAAAAAGATATTCACATATTTAGGCAGAAGGTACATATACAAATGAGATATTAGGAGGATTATAATGGCTCAGGATAAAAAAAGGCTGAATGATAAACAACATAAGACATTATTAAGGTTGTTTTTAAAGTCAGCAGGTATTACTTTAATTGTTGGAGCAGTATTAGTCGCAGCGTTAGTTGGTGTATATTATGCATTTTTATATGATGGAAGTGTCGAAACATCATCATCAACACCTGATGTAGTTATTTCAGAGGAAGAGCAAGTTAAAGAGAAGGAAAAAGAAAAACGTGGAGATATTAATCAAACAATCGCTGTTTTTGGCGTTGATAAAGATGGGACAAGAACTGATGTTATATTTGTAGTAAACTTTAATAGTGCAACTAATAAGGCAAAGGTACTTTCTATTCCACGTGATACAAAGGTAAACTGGACAGAAAAGCAGAATGCTAAGCTTAGAGAAGTAGCCGGATATACTCGATCAGTCTCTAAAGTTAATGAGATGACTGCTTATGGTGGCATTGAGAATATTAGAGATTTTACGATTGATGAGATTGAAAATATTTTAGGTGTGAAAATTGATAATTACGTATTAGTGGGCTTAGATTCTTTTAGACAGATAGTAGATGCTATTGGTGGTGTAGAAGTTAATGTTCCTGAATTTAGAGGAAGAGGACTACAATATGATGATTATGAACAAGATTTGCATATTCACTTAGATCCAGGGGTACAAGTATTAAATGGTGAGCAAGCAGAAGGCCTTATACGTTTCCGTAAGGACAACTATGGTAATAGTTATCCAGAAGGTGATAAAGATAGAGTTAAGGTACAACAGGAGTTTTTAGATGCATTTGCAGAAAAAGTGTTAAGTCCATCAATTATTCCAAGGCTATATAGCATTATAAGTACAGTATTTTCTAATGTAAGTACGGATGTAAAACTTACAGAAATACCTACTTACCTTAGTTATTTGAAGGGATTTAGTGCAGATAACATAGAATTTTATATTATAGATGGTGAAGGTGGCATGGAAAATGGTGCTTCATATTACTTCATTGATTATGATAAACTAGATGAAACAATCCAAAAGGTATTTTATGATACAGAGATTGCTACAGGTGAAGCAGGTAGTGAATCAGGAGAAGCTGCAGCAGATGAAGTAGTGATAGATAAAACTGTAACTGTTGAGGTTTATAATGCAACTGGCGTAAAAGGTATTGCGGGTGGTTTCAAAGACAAGCTAGAAAAATTAGGTTACACTGTACCAAAGATAGATAATTATACAAAACAGGATTTAGTTGAAACCTTAGTTTACGCTAAGGATGAGGCTAAAGCAAAACAATTCCTAGAATATTTACCAGCAGGAACAATCGTGGCTACGAGTTCAACAATTGACCAAGATGTACAAATAATCCTAGGAACTGACTATCTACAATAAAAGAATATTGATAAACTTACTTCTTAAAAGGGTTGCTGCAAAATCATTAACGATTTTACAGCAACCCTTTCAATATATATATAGATTAATATTACAATTCACATAACAAATTAACTTCATCTTTTCGGTATGGAGGAAAGACTGTTAATTTGTACTTCACGGTGCAAGCCCCTTTTCTGTGATACCTTTAAGCATAATATCATAATTTAAGTATAATATCATAATAAGTTATTTCCGGAGCAATTTGATAACATCTTGATGAAAGGATACAAGGCGTTTTTTGTGGTGTTGTTTGAGTAGCATAGCGTGCAAGTTTTGTATGCTGAGTTTAGTGTGTTACAAATTTGTGTTACAAATTGCGTAAGGGTACTAACTCTAACTTTTTTATAGGAGGCCACCATCCACACCAATAACCTGTCCTGTTATATAGCCCGAAAGTGGTGAGGCTAGATAAAGGCAGGTATTAGCGATATCTTCAGGCTGTGCTGTTCGACAGAGTGGGATATCTTCTACGAAGGCAGCCTTGTCTTCTTCGGTATATTCTTTCGTCATATCTGTATCAACCCAGCCGCAAGCTACGGCATTAACGCGGATATTAGATGGGCCTAATTCCTTCGCTAGAGCCCTTGTAAGGCCATTGAGGGCGCTTTTACTGGTAGAGTAGGCCACTTCACAAGAGGCCCCTACATTTCCCCAAATAGACGAAATATTGATGATTGTACCGGATTGGTGATGAAGCATGCTTGGTAAGGCATGTTGAATACAATTATATGCAGAATTTAAGTTAATAGACAGAATTTTGTTCCACATATCAGGTGTGGTATCTGTGAATAACCCTGTGTAACTTATTCCTGCATTGTTGATAACTATGGTTGGTGTTTGTCCAAATATCATTTTAATATGTTCAAAAAGTTTAGCTGTTATGTCATAAGATGAAACATCTCCATAAAAGTAAGTGGCAGTTAAACCATTATTTATGAATTCATTGTATGTTGCAATGAGGCGTTCTTCGCTAGTTGCACCATTTAAGACAACTTTTGCACCTTTTTTTGCAAAGGCATAGGCAATAGCTTTGCCTATACCTCTTGAAGAACCTGTTACAAGTACAATTTCATTTGAAAAATTCATTTAAATTACCCCCTTAAGTAAGCAATTTCTTCTTTATATAAATTAGTTTTTTTATCAAGCCATGGTGTTTCTAAAATGAGTGGTTTACCTTCTGTAATTGGGTGATGTACAATGCGGTAGAGCGCTTCTTTACCGATTTGATCGACTCCTTTTGGATTTGTTTCATCGGCACCTAAATTAGCGTGACGGTCTTTTTTGGCACCACGTACATTGAGAGAGCCGTTAATATGAAATACTTTAAGTCTATCAAGCCCAACGATTTCATCAAATTGTTTAAGGACACCATCAAAGTCGTTGATAATGTCATAACCACTATCATGAAGATGGCAAGTGTCGAAACAAACGCCGAGTTTCTCGTTATGTTTTACACGGCTAATAATATCTTGAAGCTCTTCAAAGCTTCTACCAATTTCTTTGCCTTTACCAGCCATAGTTTCAAGGCAGATCGTCACAGGGGTATCTGGTGTTAGAATTTCATTAAGGGCAGCGGCAATGCGTTCTACCCCATATTCATAAGTCTTGTCCGTGAATGAACCTGGATGAAGCACAAGATATTGGGCACCGATAGCAGCAGTTCTTTCAATCTCTAAAGCTAAAAATTCTTTAGCGATGGCATAAGTTTCTTCCTTATAAGAAGCTAAGTTAATGATGTATGGCGCATGTACAACAATATCAGAAAGGCCGTATGCTTCCATGAAAGCTTTACCTTCTTTAATTTTGAGATTTTCAATAGGTGAACGTTTTGTATTTTGAGGTGCACCAGTATAAATCATAAAAGTATTTGCACCATAAGAATAAGCTTCTTTAGCAGCAGCGATGAGTCCGCCACTAATTGAAACATGTGAACCAAGTTTTAACATATATAAAATTCCTTTCAAGTTAGCGAAATAATAATTACTATTAAATAGTATATACCAAACATATAGCATATTACACAAAATTACAAGTAAATTACAGAGAGATTAAAGGAAATAATTTTTCCATAAATTGATGTATTATAATAGACATCTAAGTTAGATTTTACTACAATATAGTAGGTATCACACGAGTAAATGTCAAAAAACGCCATAAAGTAGAGAAAGGGTAAAACTAGAATTAATATAACAGCAAATGCTAACAATAAATAAAAGTCTGTGAGTATAAATTTAAAATAGAACATAGAACAACTAAATATCAATGTAATATAGGAGACTCATATTATGAAAAAGAGCAGTAGTAAGTTAAAGAAGGCACAGAAGAAAAAGCTTCGTAAGATTTTTCTGAGAGTTGTTGTCATTACACTCATTATATGTGCAGGAATAATAGGGGCTGGAGCAGTACTATATAATCAGTTTTTGTATAGTGGTGATGGTAGCGACAAGGATTGGAGCTTGAACAAACCACTAGACCCAATTAACAAAAATTTAGCGGTGTTTGGTGTAGATGAAGATGGTTATCGCACAGATGTTATTTTCGTTGTGAACTTCAATAGTGAGACGAATAAGGTAAAGGTTGTATCTGTTCCAAGGGATACTATGGTAGATTGGGATGAAGAGCAAAGAGATAAACTTATGCGTTATACTGGTAAGGTTGCTTATACAACTAAGATTAATGAGATGACCAGTTATTCAGGAATTGAGAATATCCGTGATTTTACTATTGATGAGATTGAAACAATTTTGGATATTAATATTGATAATTATGTCATTGTCACAACAGATGCATTTAGAAAATTAGTAGATGCTATTGGTGGAGTAGAGGTAGAAGTACCAGCCTTAGAAAATGGGCAGGGACTTCACTATGATGACAATTATCAAGATCTTCATATTCATTTAGAACCGGGTCTACAATTATTAGATGGCGAGCAAGCTGAAGGTCTTGTACGTTTCCGTAAAGGTTATGCAGAAGGAGATGTAGGGCGTATTAAAACACAACAAATCTTTTTAGATGCTTTTGCTAAAAGGATATTAAGTCCATCTACATTTGCAAAACTTCCTCAAATTGCTTCAGTTGTTTTTGACACAGTTACAACAGATATAAAACTTAATGAAGTGACAGGTTACTTAAAGTACTTCAAGAACTTTAATAGTGATAACATTTCCTTTTATATTGTACCAGGGGAAGCAGAGTATGTAAGTGCTAAGTGGTACTATGTAATTGATGAGAGTGCGTTACCTGCATTTAGAAATGAAGTATTCCATGATATTGTGCCACCAGCAGAGGACACGTATGAAGTAGATACAACCGTTTCTATTGAAATTTTAAATTCTACAGCAAGAGCAGGACTTGCAGCTAATGCGAAGGTACTACTTGAAAACGCAGGATATACGGTATCAAGCATTGGAAATTATACACCTGCTATATTAGATACAACAGTGATTTATGCAAGAGATTTAGAAAAGGCTACACAGTTCCAGAAATATTTCTTAGGTGCTGAATTAGTTTTAGATACAACACTTGACTATGATATACAAATTGTATTGGGTAATGATGCCCAGTAAGGGGGAATTAAAAAAATGAGGCTTGCAAAGTTTAAGCTCAGAGGAATTGTATTATTTTCAGTTTTAATAAGCACTAATGTAGTTTATGGTGCTATATTACATCAAGAGACGACAACACAGACATTAACAAAAGGTGCAACGCTTACTAATGAAAAGATTTTAAGTGAAATTGGCTGGCGTAATATTAATGTACTTAGGATTAACCTAAATGAACCCAATGTCACTTTAAAACCTATAGAAGCGGCAAATGGCACATCAAGACAGACAGTTTTACAAATGGTAAATGATGCAGGTGCTATAGCAGGGGTTAACTCGGACTTCTTTGACATTTCTACAAGTAGTACACCAAGCTTTGGACCAGTCATTTCTGATGGAGAGCTTAAGCATGCCTATAATAGCAATTATTCCTCGTTAGGACCTAATAAGTATATGGGAACATTTACAATAGACACAAATAATGGTGTTTCAATGGACTATTATGGTGTGTCGCTAAGATTAAATGCTAATGGGACGTTTGTAGGAGCAATGGGAGGGTATAATAATATCCCTTCTAAGCTCTACAGACCAGTGGTTGTAGATTGTACATATTATTCAAATACAAGTAGTATTATTAGTAAGCTTCCAAATACATATACAATTGTAGTAGAAGAAGATGTAGTAACTTATTGTTCAAAATCAAATGAAGCAGTAGATATTCCGAAAAATGGATATGTGATACTTATAGGTGAACAAGATGCTAATAACTACTATAGTCAATTAAAAGTAGGAACAAGCGTCGACTTACAACAATTTTTATATTTAAGTAATGGGCTTACAGAAGCTGTAAGCAATATTAAGTTAGGCATTGGCGGCGGCGGATTAATTATGAAAGATGGCGTAGAATATACAGGTGCAGCACATAAGATTACGCCTACCTCTAATGATCCAAGAACAATAGTTGCTACACTTAAGAATTCTAATGAGGTATTATTAATAACCATTGATGGACGTGGTGACTATAAAGGAATGACACATAGTGACTTAGTCACTTTTCTAAAAAGCTACAATGTAAAAGATGCTATGTATTTCGATGGTGGTGGTTCTACAACAATGGTGGCACGTAATGAAGGTGAAACAGAAGTTACATTGCAAAATAATCCGTCAGATGGTAGTCAAAGAAAAGTAATCAATGGATTAGGTGTCTTTACAACTTCTGAAACAGGAGATGTGGCACAGCTTATAATAGACACAAATTATAATCGCACCTTTGTAGGAGAAAGTATTAGCTTGACTGTTAAAGCTGTAGATGAAAATAGCAATCCAGTAACGCTTAATAAGGACAATATTACATATTCGGTAGCAGGTGTTAATGGAAGGTTTGAAGGTAACAAATTTATCCCAACAAGCAGCGGTAAAGCATTAATTATTGCAAGTTATGATGGGGTTGAAGTAGGTACAGAAATTATTGTATCTGAGAAACCACAAGGTATCCGAATTGAACCTTCTAACTTGCAGGTAGATGAAAATAGTACAAAAACTGTACAAGTTTATGGCATTGATAGTGAAGGGTATAAGTTGCCACTTACAGCAAGTAGTATTACATGGACAAGTGATAACAATACAGTAGGTGCTACGAATAATACTGTTGTAACAAAAGGAAAAGCACTGGCTACACTTACAGCCAACTATAAGGGACTTACAGCTAAGTTGGGTGTAACGGTAGGGAATGTAACATCTGCTATTGAATCTTTTGAAACAAATAAGGCAAGTTGGGGCGGAGATACCTCAACGGTTAAGGGGAATGTTATAGTTTGCAATGACGAAAAGTATAAATATCATGGAACAAAGTCAATTAAAATGACTTATACTTTTGAAAAGTCAGCGAATAAACAGGTCGCATATACTTTATTTGATACACCAATAGAAATTCCAAGTGATGCCATGAGCTTAAATATGTGGCTATATGGTAAAAAACAAGGACATGTGGCAAAAGTAGAAGTAGTAGATAGTAATAACAAGAAATTTTATTTAAAACTCACAGACAATATTAATTTTGAAGGCTGGAAATATGTAAGTACAGCCTTACCAGAAGATATGGTACTTCCAGCAAAGGTTACAAAGTTCTATACCTATGCAAATTCAGTTAGCGAAAAAACAACAACTGCAGTTTATATAGACCATGTTTCTATTACAAGAGGGTTTAAAGACAGAGAAGGCATTAGTGTAAGAGATGATTATCGCTTTGATCCATGGTATAAGGAAACATTACAGGACCCTACTGGTGACCAGTATGTTATAAATGCAGTAGGTGGTACAAAAGTAGAGAGTATGCTACTTAGTAAAGAAACAACTAATAAGATAGCAAATCAGCTTTCAAATAAAAGTAGTTTAGTGGTGATGGCATCAGGTAATAATTTAAGTTTGCCACTAACAGCAAATAGCATAGCTTATAAAAATACTTATGAGGTCAAAGATTATAGCAGCACAAGAGTAATCATGGCGGGTACAGATAGTGGTGGGCTTAGAGCAACACAAGCTTCAGCGTGGTTAAATATTAAGTCGGCTATCAGCACCTCAAATGCAAAGAATATTATATTAGTAATGAGCAAAAATCCACTCACACAATTTAGTGATACGGAGGAAGGAAAAGCATTTCATAAGTATTTAAGAGAAACAAGAGAGCAGACTGGCAAAAACATATTCGTTATTACAACTGGTACAACAGGAAATGAAGTAAGAATCGAAGATGGTATTAGATACATAAAAACGAGCGGCTTAAATACAACAACAGATAATGTAAAAGATGCGTCCTTTGTAAAATTTAAAATGGTAGGAGATAAAGTGTATTATACTTTTGAGCCATTTACAGCATCATAAATATTCTAAACAATAAGGAGGTATACTAATGAATAAAAAAGTAAAAATAGCATTAGCCGTAATGGGTATTACAGCAACAACACTTTATGCAGCAGATAACGGTATTGGGTCATCAAATGACCCTCTTGTAACAAAAAGCTATGTAGATCAAAAGGTTGCTGAAATAAGTGGTAGCGTAGGTAATAATAGTAGCATTGCAAAGCAGGTAGAAACACAACAAGCACTTATTGAGAACTTAATGGAAGAAATAGATGAACTTAAAAATGGCCAAAATACAGATAACAATATTTTTGAGGTCGTTGTAGTACAAGAAGGTCAAATCATATTTGGGGCACAAAGTACAGAAATGATTGTAAGAGCAGGTAAGGCGCAAGCAGTAGCATCAGTAGCTGGTGGCCTTCAAGACATTACAAGTGGTGAAGATTTAGGTGAGACAACAGAGATTCCTAAAAATCATTTACTGCTTATTCCTAGAGAAGATGGCAGAGGTCTACTTGCAAATACAAAGCTTACAGTCATGGTAAGAGGTGGCTATACAATACAATAACTTAGTAGGCTAATAGCCGATGGAGGAAAAAATGAAAAAGCAAATAAAAATGTTACTCTATGTCATTTTAGCTATATCCTTGGTAGCATGTGGCTTTGTAGGAATTGGTCGCATTGAGGCAGAACAAGCAGACAAGAGTGTTCAAATCGCAATTAGATATAGCGATGTATTAAGTTTAGCACAGCAAACAGAACAGCCTTTAGAAACTATACTTAAGGAATTTAAGGAGATAGGTGCTACCACCTTATTAGTTAGAGAAAATACAGTAAGTGGTCCAAGTGGTGATTTTTATAATTACAAGGGACAAGGCGAAGTAAGTATTTTAGAAGGGTATATTCTTAAATTCTATTATCCAGAAGTCGCAGAGCTAAAGCCAGAATATAATTACATCGTTACAACAAATGAAGAAGTTGCAACTAATATTTATAAAAACTATCATTTAAAAAACATATATGTAGATGCATTTACAGGGGTTAATCCTGAAAGCGGAGAAGAAACATACTTTATTGAAGTAAGTGATTATGCAAGTGCTCTTACAACAGTAGGGGTAGGATTTAATACAGCAGATTTGAATAAAGCAGCTAGTCTAGGGTATATGATTTCGCCACAAATTAAAAACTGGGATGAACCAACAGAAGAATCACTTCTAAACTTAGTAGATGAACTTAATGCAATTAATAACTTAGGGACAATCTACTTTGCAGATATGACTATTCCAGGTGCAGACACAGAGGTAATGGCACAGCTTATTCGCGAACATCAGCTTGGCTTCATTGAATTTACAAGTAATAAACAAAAAGGTTTTGAAACACTTGCAAAACATTCAAGTGAAAGTGGTGCAGAATATAAAGTAACGCGTCTGCATACATTAACTGACCAACAAGCTAAAACATTTAGAGTTTCAGAAGTAATGGACCGTTACCAATTAGCTTTAAATGAAAGAAATAACCGTGTTTTCTTATTTAAAATGCCAAGTACATTAAATGTAGAAGCAGATAAAACTTATTTACAAGAATGTATTACCAGATTCATTGATATTGCTGAAAAAGACGGATTTACTATTGTAAATGAGACAGTGAACTTTAACTTACCACAAATAAATGTAATCATTGCGATTTTAGCAGGGCTTGGTGCAATTGTGGTATTTATACTTTTACTTAGTGAATTGGGTGCTGTAAAACTAGGGTATATTTTAGGTGCGATAGGTGCAATTGGTTATGTAGGACTTTTAAAGTTAGCACCTTTTATAGCGTATAGAATGATGGCACTATTTGGTGCGATGGTATTTCCAACTTATGCATTACTTATGGGTATTAAGGAAGAACCACGTAATATTAAAGAATCAATTATAGCATTCTTGAAGATTTGTATTATTTCATATGGCGGTGTCTTCACAATAGTAGGCGCATTATCACGTACAAGCTTCGCATTAGGTATTAATTTATTTGCAGGTGTTAAATTTGCACATATCGTACCTATTGCAGCAATTTTAGTAATCCTCGTATATAGAAAACATAAACTTGATTATAATTTCTATAAAGGAGTTTTAAATAAAAAGATTAGCTATGGTGCTTTAATTATTATTGGTATTATTGCAGCGGCATTGCTTATTTATACTTCAAGAACAGGTAACTCAGGCAGTGCTTCAACATTAGAACTTCAATTTAGACAGCTTTTAACAAATGTTTTAGGCGTACGTCCACGTACAAAAGAATTCCTAATCGGTTATCCAATTTTAATGTGTTTATTATTCTATGGTTACAAGGAAGCATATTTACCATTTGTGATATTTGCAGCAATGGGTCCTATTTCATTAGTAAATACTTATGCACATATTCATACACCACTTCTTGTGTCTATGATTAGAAGTGTATACGGTATCTTATTCGGGCTCCTTATTGGACTAGTTGCAATTTGGGTAATTAAATTAATAGGTAAGGTGATTAGAAAATGGCAACTACAAAGCAAATAGTTTTATCAGGGTATTATGGCTTTGATAACATTGGTGATGAAGCGGTACTTTTCTCTATCGTATCACTTCTAAAAAAAGAAATACCAGGTGTACGTATCATGGTACTTTCGAATAATCCAGAAAAGACAAAAGCTACTTATAATGTAGAAAGTGTTAACCGTTGGGATATGAAAACTGTAGCAAAGGTTATCAAACAAAGCGACCTCCTCATTAGTGGAGGAGGAAGCTTATTGCAAGATGTTACAAGTAGTAAAACAATTCCTTACTACTTAGCTATCGTAAAGATTGCACAATTTTATAAGAAGAAAGTCGTGTTTTATTCTCAAGGTATTGGTCCTGTTAACAAAGGATTTAGTAAAACCCTTATGAAAATGATTGTAAATAAAGTAGATGGCATTTATGTAAGGGAACCAGCATCAAAAGCTTTATTACAAGAGATTGGTATTAAAAAGCCAGTGGAAGTTTCAATTGATCCAGTAATTGGTATTAATCTAGGAAGAACGAAGCATGAACCAACAGTAGAAATGAAAAAGCCAGCAGTAGGTGTTTATTTAAGACCATGGCAAAATGAGGCACATGATGAACATTTAATACAGGCTATGCTTCCTACACTTAGACAGCTTATAGCAGAAGGTTACAAACTTTACTTTATTCCTATGCATTATGACCAAGATAGAAGTATTGCACAGACGATTAAAGATAAGCTTATAGAAATGGGACGTGCAGAAAGCAAAAATTTAGAGGCAGAAGTAGAAGTTGTCGATAAAATGCTTTCTATAGAAGAAGTATTAGATTATACAGCAAGTTTTGAAATGATTATAGGGATGAGGTTGCATAGTCTTATTATGGCAGCAGCAGAAAAAGTGCCAATGGTAGCATTATCTTATGATCCAAAAGTAACAGCTTTTATGAAAGAAATTGAACAATCTCAGTACTGTATGGATTCAGGTAAAGTAACTGCAGAAGAATTCAAGGAAAAGATTGAAAGACTCATAATGAATAAAGAAAAACAAAAAGAACAGCTTGTAGAAGTATTTGAGGCTAAGAAAGATAAGATTTACTTACCGCTCAATAAAGTGAAAGAATTGCTGGGGGAGTGAACTCGCATGCTCGTTTTACCATGCTAAGGATAGGATAAAGAGAAAGGCAATGATATCTTTTAGATAAATGGTTTGTTTAGAAGATGTTAGCCAGAGATGGATTGATATTGTAGAATATAGATAGATAAATAGAAGTAATTTAAAAAAGGTGTTACAAGGGGGACTTTGTGGCACCTTTATGTGAGAAAGAAGAAAAATAGGTGACTTGGGTGAGACCAAAGCATAGGAGGATATAATGAACAAGACAATTAAAATATTAGAGGTACCAATTTCTATGGTGACGATGAATGAGGCAGTGGAGCTTGTAGATGGATTTGTAAAATCTGATAAGTTCCATAAGGTTTATACACCTAATCCTGAGATTGTAATGCTTGCAAAAGATAATGCAAATTTTATGGAAGTACTTAAAAAGGCTGATCTTGTCGTGCCAGATGGAATTGGAGTTGTAATTGGATCAAGACTTCAAAAGGGCGAGAACTTACCAGAACGTGTGCCTGGTTATGATCTCGTACAAAATACAATGAAGAGAGCTGTTAAAGAAGGGTATAAATATTATTTCTTCGGAAGTAAACCAGGCGTAGCAGAGCTGGCAGCAGAAAAAATGAGAGAAACATACCCAGGAATCCAAATTGTAGGAACAAGAGATGGGTACTTTAAACCAGAAGATGAAGAAGCAATTATTAAAGATATTAATGAGTCAGGTGCCAATATTTTACTTGTTGCTTTAGGTGCGCCAAAACAAGAAACTTGGATTGAAGAACATGCTTCTTTACTTCCTAATGTAAGAGTTGCTGTAGGTGTAGGCGGTAGTTTAGATGGTATGGCGGGTATTGTAAAGCGTGCACCAATTGCTTTCCAGAAGCTTGGACTTGAGTGGTTTTATAGATTAATGAAGCAACCTTCACGTTTTGTAAGGATGTTAGTACTGCCAAAATTCTTAATAGAGGTATTGTTGTACAAAGGAAAGGGTAAAAATTAAGTAAAAAACAGGTAAAAACCTCTAGTATCATATGAAGAAGAAGTGAACATAAACTTTTAAAGTACTTGCTTTATGTAGAATAGCAACAAAAACTGTATAGCATGATATGTTGATTTTTATAGCATTCTAGGCGTTTTCTATTGAACTTGTACATGAATTCAGGCTGTTTAGGACTATTAGCCAAAATGCTAGAATTGATTTTATAAAAATAGTCAATAGTAAATGTAAAGAAAAATATAGTATAGTAAAGTAAGTCCAAAGACATATGAATTTATCCAAACTAAGGGGGAAATATCTCATGGCAGGTTTAAAATTAAAAAATATTGAAAAAAGATATTCAAATGGCTTCGTAGCAGTTAAAGACTTTAACTTAGACATCGAAGATAAAGAGTTTATCATTTTCGTAGGACCATCAGGATGTGGTAAATCTACTACATTACGTATGATTGCTGGTCTTGAAGAAATTTCATCAGGAGAATTATGGATTGGTGACAAACTTTGTAATGAAGTAGCTCCAAAAGACCGTGACATCGCAATGGTATTCCAAAACTATGCGTTATATCCTCATATGACAGTATATGATAATATGGCATTCGGTTTAAAACTTCGTAAAACTCCAAAAGAAGAAATCGACCGTCGTGTACGTGAAGCAGCAAAAATCCTTGACATCGACCAATGCTTAGATCGTAAACCAAAAGCACTTTCAGGTGGTCAACGTCAACGTGTTGCTATGGGTCGTGCAATTGTTCGTGAACCAAAAGTATTCCTTATGGACGAACCTTTATCAAACCTTGATGCTAAACTTCGTGTACAAATGAGAACAGAAATCTCTAAATTACACTATAGATTAAACACAACATTCATCTACGTAACACATGACCAAGTAGAAGCTATGACACTTGGTACAAGAATCGTAGTTCTTAAAGATGGTGTTATCCAACAAGTAGACTCACCATCAAACCTTTACTCTAAACCACAAAACTTATTCGTTGCTGGGTTCATCGGTTCTCCACAAATGAACATGATTGAAGCTAAAGTAGTTAAAAAAGGTGATGATGTAGTTCTTACATTCGGTAAAGTTGAGATTCCTTTATTAAAAGAAAAAGCTCAAAAACTTATCGCTGGTGGCTATGTAGGTAAAGAAGTAATGCTTGGTATTCGTCCAGAACATATCTGTGAACCATCAACATTATTTGATGAAGAAAAAGAACACTTTGCACCAGGAACAGCTACAGTAGAAGTAGTAGAAATGCTTGGAGCAGAGAAAAACTTCTACATGATTTGTGAAGGAAACAACATTACAGGTCGTTTCGACACATCATGTCAAGCTGGTCCAGATGACACAGTTCAAATCGCATTCGATATGAGAAAAGTTCACGTATTCGATTTAGAAACACAAAAAACAATCACAAACTAATTTGTACATAAAAAAGGTGATAGCAACATTAACGATTGTTAATGTTGCTATCACTTTTTTTGTGAAAAACGAAAAGTAAAATGAAAGAGAGGAATGAAGAATTAGAATTAAAAATGAAAAGTTAAAGATAAAGAGTAAAAATGAAAAAAGAAGAATTAGAAATACAAAGTTAAAAATAAAGAGTATAATATAGAGTGAGCAGGGAAAAGTGAAGAGTGAAGAACTAAAAATGAATAATGAAGAATAAAGAATTAAAAATGAAGAGTATGATATAAAGCAAGAAATTAGAAATGAAAATAATAAAAGAGGTAATAATATAGCAAAGATTTAACCTATCTTTTAGGTTTTTATCTTTCTTATGCTAAAAATTATGGAGGGGTGCCAGAACTTGCAGCCGATTCAAAACATTACGTGGTGTGGATAAGTTAGTATATCTCATTTTAGCTTGACTTCGACTGTAGGGAGGGAGATGGAAAATGAGATATACTAACTTACCCATGCCTCAACACCTCAAAAACGGCTGCCACACCCCGTCATAACACTTTTTTTTGCATTATACTTTTTTTTTACATATAAATAGGATAAAATAGTATCAAAGATACTGCGAATACAAATTATTTAATATTTGGGAGCTGATACACAAATGATATCTAATCAAATTTTACAAAATACAATCGATGGCATTAAAGCCATTACAAGAAGAGAATACTGCATCCTTGATGCAGAATCAAAAATCGTTGTTACAACAGATAGCGATAGAGTAACAGGTGAATACGTACCACAAGTTGAAGCCTTTATTAACTCACAAGCAGATAGCCAAGAAATGCAAGGTTCACATTACTTTAAAATTTATGATGAGTACTTAGTAGAATATGTACTTTCAGTAAGTGGTGGTGATGATGAAGCTTACAAATTAGGTAAAATCGTAGCTTTCCAAATCAAGAGCTTACTTGTAGCTTACAAAGAGCGTTTTGATAGAGATAACTTCATTAAAAATTTACTTTTAGACAACCTCCTGTTAGTAGATATCTATACAAGAGCTAAAAAGTTACATATTAAGAATAATGTACAACGTGTTGTATATCTTATTGAATGTAACGAGAAAAAAGATAGCAGCATGTCAGATATTCTTAGAAATATTTTCCCTGACAAAACGAAAGATTTCGTTACAGCTGTAGATGAGAAAAACATGATTTTAGTAAAAGAAGTTAACTCAGATGATCCAGCAGAAATCGAAAACTATGCAAAAATGATTTATGATACATTAAGTGCAGAAGCAATGAGCAAGGTATATGTGGCTGTAGGTGCTGTTGTTAATGACCTTAAAGATGTATCTAATTCATATAAAGAAGCAAATATGGCACTAGAAGTAGGTAAAATCTTTAACTGTGAAGGCCATATTTCACATTACTCTAAACTTGGTATCGGTAGAATTATTTATCAATTACCACTTTCACTTTGTAAATTATTTATCAAAGAAGTATTAAAAGACAAACGTGTGGATAGTTTCGATGAAGAAACACTTATGACTGTTAACAAATTCTTTGAAAACAGCTTAAACGTTTCAGAAACATCAAGACAGCTTTATATCCATAGAAATACACTTGTTTATAGACTTGACAAATTATTAAAAACAACTGGTTTAGATTTACGTGAATTTGATGATGCAATCGTATTTAAAATCACAATCATGGTAAGCCAATATATGGACTACATGGAAAAACAGAGTCAAAATAGATTATAGAAAAAGAAACCGGTGATTAAAAAATGATTCATTTACAAAACGTGTCAAAAGTTTATTCTAATGGTGCAGTAGGTCTTAATGATGTAAGCCTTACCATTGAAAAAGGGGAATTTGTTTTTATAACAGGAAATAGTGGCTCTGGTAAATCAACATTCTTAAAGTTATTACTTAAGGAAATTGAGCCAGATCATGGGAAGATTATTATTAACAATAAAGAAATTACCAAGCTTAAAAGAAAGCAGGTACCTTATCTTAGAAGGGATCTAGGTATTGTATTCCAGGACTTTAGATTACTTCCTAATAAAACTGTTTATGAGAATGTAGCTTTTGCAATGCAGATCGTAGGTGCATCATCTAGAGAGATACGTAAAAACGTACCAATGGTACTAGGACTTGTAGGGTTAGCTAGAAAAGCAAGATGTTATCCAAATGAACTATCAGGAGGAGAGCAACAAAGAACAGCACTTGCCCGTGCCATTGTCAATAACAATCCTATACTTATTGCTGATGAGCCAACTGGTAACTTGGACCCTGCAACATCCTGGGAGATTATGAACTGCTTACAGGATATTAACAAAAGAGGGGTTACGATTATTATGGCAACTCATGAGAGAGAAATTGTTAATGCGCTTAAAAAACGTGTTATAGAAATCTCTGAGGGACAAATTAGTAAAGATGTATATGAAGGAGGATATGACGATGAGGTGGAATACTCTCAGGTATTTATTTAAAGAGGGTATCATGGGCCTATGGAAAAATAAAACGATGGCACTTGCTTCGGCAGGTACCATTGTTTTATGTCTTTTAATATTAGGAATGTCTTATTCTATAGGTATGAATATTGATTCACTTCTTAAACAAGTAGAGAACAAGTTTGGTATCACTTGCTATGTAAACGATAACGTAAGTGAGGAGCAAGTCAAGCAGATTAAACAGCAGATTGAGGGGATGAGCAGTGTAAAGGAAGTTAAATATATTTCCAAGGAGCAAGCACTGAGGGATTTTAGCGAGGGTAGTGAAGACACCTCTATCTTTGAAGACTTTAAAGAGGATAATCCGCTCCCAGCTTCATTTGAAATCACTGTATATGATATTGAACAGCAAGAAGCTGTCGTTAAGGCACTTCAAGGTGTGGAAGGCATAGAAACTCAGTATTTAAAACGTGAGACACAAATGTTTATTAACCTTAATCGTACAATAAGTTATATTTGTATTGGTATTATTGTATGTTTGATTATAGTGGGATTATTACTTATGTCTAATACAATCAAACTTACTGTTTATGTAAGACGTAAGGAAATTAATATTATGAAATACATAGGTGCTACAGACTGGTTTATTAGATTGCCTTTTTTAATTGAAGGTGTGGCCATTGGTCTTATTAGCTCAGTAATGGCGATTACAATTCTGGCTTGTGCATATGATTGGTTAAATAAAAAAATTGCCTTGCAGCTTATGAATGCTTTAGATGGTATTAGCTTAGTGCCTACGGCAAGTATTATGAATGGCATGATTCCTATATGTCTTGTATTAGGCGGCTTTATTGGTCTAGTAGGTAGTGCTTTTGCAATACGTAAACATCTTAAGGTATAAATGGGGGAGTTAGATGAAAAAGAAGATAAGTATAATGCTTGCCTTTCTATTGTTATTAACTCCTGTTTATGCTTCTTCTATTACAAGTAAGAAAAATGAGTTAAGTAGTGCAAAGCAAAATATAGAAAGTAGCAAGAAGAAATTAGAGGCTAACAATGAAAAGATAGAGGCCATGCAAGCCGAAATCAAAAAAGTAGATTTGCAGATTGTAGACATTGAAGATAAAATCTATGAATTAAATAGTCAGATTTCAGAAAAAGAAAATGCTATAGAGAAAAAACAAGTTGAACTAGATGAAATGAACGTAAAGAAAGATGCACAATATGAAGATACTAAAGCCAGAATGGTGAAGATGTATAAAAATCAGAGAGTTGGTTATCTTCAAGTAATCTTCTCATCAAATAGTTTCTGGGAAGCTATTAATCGCATTGAATATATTAAACGTATTTCAGATAGAGACAACCAAACATTAGATGAATATAAAGAAACTATCTCAGGGATAGAAGCGGCTAAGACGACCATTGAAACAGAGAAAAAAGACTTAGAAGTAATTAAAAAGGCTCAGGTCACTAAAAAAGACGAATTAGAAGTAGCTAGAGGAGATAAGGATACTAAACTGGCACAGCTTCAAAAAGAAGAAGGTAAGATTAAATCTGAAATTGAACAGATGGAAGAGTTATCAGACCAGTTAGAGGCAGAAATCAAACAATTACTAGCCGCACAAGCTAGCTCTTCAAGTGGAGGAGGAAATTATAGCACCTCTCATAAATATAGTGGTGGAACCTTTGCTTGGCCAGTTCCAGGTTATTATAATCTAAGTTCTGAGTATAACCCAAGGACGAGTCCTATTTCTGGTAATTATGAATTCCATACAGGAATAGATATTCCAGCAAGTTATGGTGAAAATGTAGTTGCAGCAGCAGATGGCGTTGTTATTACCTCAGGATGGGTAAGAGGATATGGTAATACAATCATGATTAATCATGGTGGTGGACTTGTTACTTTATATGGACATAATTCATCTTTAGTTGTAAGTACAGGTCAAACGGTTACAAAAGGACAGACTGTAGCGAAGATTGGTAGTACAGGCTACTCTACAGGAAACCACTGTCACTTTGAAGTTCGTGTCAATGGTTCGCATACATCGCCATGGAACTATTTAAGCAAATAGGCAGGGATGAAATCACAAGGTGAGGCATATAATTGATAGTAAGAACAAAAAATCCTTAGGACAGTAAGTTTTAAGGATTTTTTTTAAAATGATACTTTAGAAAAGGGAGCGAGGGTATTGAGACACATAAGAATAGATGGCAAAAAGCTAGTAATTGCAGTTGGACTGGTAGGGGTGTTAGCGGGTTGTAATCTTATACAAGGCAGTCAAGGAGCTACCTTTACAAAGCTTAAGTTTTTAAGTCGTCAAGTGAGTAAATTATATTTAGGAGATCTTGATCAGAAAGAACTAAATGAAGGCGTATTTACAGGTTATGTAGATGGTCTAGAAAATCCAGTCAGTACGTATTTAGATGAGACTGCATATAAGCAGCATCTGGCATATGAAGAGGGCAAAACAATAGGCACAGGTCTTACGTATAGTTGGGGACTTGATGGCAATCATTTAGTCATTACAGAAGTCGTACCTAACTCACCAGCAGACAAAATGGGTGTGAAGGTAGGCGACCAGATTGTAAAGGTGGATGATATTAAAGTTATTTATTCTAATGAGAGTGCATTAGCTAAAGCATTAGGGGAGGCAGAAGAGGGAAGCAGCAACACATATGTTATCCGCAAAAAGACAGATAGTACTACTGCAAAGCCAGAAGAAAAAACTATAAAGATTAAAAAAGAGCTTATTGAGAAACCAAGTTTAAAAGTAGATACGATTAATAATATTGGTTATCTTAAACTGCAAAATATTAAAACAGGAACAAGTGAAGAAGTAGACAAGGCCTTAGCTGATTTTGGCAATAAGAAAATTAATAAGGTTGTACTAGATATTAGAGATTTATATAGCAATAATTTGGATGAGACCTTAAAAATTTGTGATTTATTGATGGATAAGGCACTTGCTTTTAAAATAGAAAACAAAGAAGGAAAGATGCAAGAGTATTATACAGCTGATGGTAAGACAGATGAAAAGGTTGTTATTTTAATGAATAATAGTACGGCAGGTATGATTGAAGCGCTTCCAGCAGCAGTAAAAGGAGAAATTCCTTTAGTTGGAACACATAGTGCAGGAAGTGGTTATTTAAGTGAAGTATTTTCACTAGATGATGGCACAGGACTTCGTTTAGCAACAGGTATTTTATATACAAAAGAAGGCATAGCCGTTAATAAAGATGGCATTGCAGTAGATGAAGAAGCTTTCCAGTCCGTTCAATCTGTTATTGAATTATTAGGTGAAGGTACGATGAGTTATGCAAGTGATATGCAGCTTCAAGCAGCCATTAATCAACTTAATAAATAAATCGAATGAATAACATAGATGTGAAATCTATAAGTTGTGAGGATAAGAAACAATAAATAACACAAAATAGTATTAGCACACTTCAGAAGAAGGAGATCTTATAGATGAAAATAAAAAAGCATTTTCGAAAAACCGCTATAAGTTTTTTGCTATTAATAGTTGTACTTGCTACTACCACAGCCTTTGTGGACAAATACTACTATGTAGATAAGAAATTGTTAGCTATTGAGTCAGTCATTAATAATTATTATGTAGGAGATGTAAATGCTAAGAAGCTTCAAGAGGGCATTTACAAAGGTTTTGTAAATGGTGTAGGCGATATATACACCAATTATTATACTGCAGAAGAGTATGCTAGCTTTATGGAGAAATCCAGTGGCGTTTATGCAGGAATAGGGATTCAGATGAGCCTTGATAATGCAGATAATACAATTATGGTTGTGGATGTATTTGAAGGCTCACCAGCACAAGAAGTTGGTATGTTACCTAATGATAAGATTATTAAGGTAGAAGGTCAAACTGTTACAGGAGAGGATTTTTCTAGTTTACCAAGTATGGTCAAAGGAGAGCCAGGCACTAAAGTAAAGGTAACAGTTTATAGACCTTCAGAAGATAAGTCTATAGATTTTGATGTAGAACGTAGAAATATCACAACAGCATCTGTAGAGTCAAAAATGTTAGAAGATAGTATTGGTTATATTAAAATTGTTCAATTTGAAGAAATTACGTATGACCAATTTAAAGCATCATTAGATGAATTACAAGCGGAAAATATGCAAGGTCTCATTATTGATGTACGAAATAATCCAGGTGGACTCTTAAAAGTCACAGAGAAGATTGCAGATGAATTAGTACCAGCTGGCGTAGTAGTTTCTACAGAAAATAAAGTAGGTAAAAATGAAGTATATTATGCAGATGATGAGTATATAAATATACCAATCGTAGTTTTAGTAAATGGAAACAGTGCCAGTGCGTCAGAAGTATTAGCGGGAGCTATTAAAGATACAGGTAGAGGTAAATTAGTAGGGGAAACTACCTTCGGAAAAGGTGTTGTACAAAGCGTCATCCCACTTTCAGATGGCTCAGCACTTAAAGTAACGACAGCTAAATATTTCACACCAAGTGGTGTATGCATTCAAGGAATAGGGATTGAACCAGATTTTGAAGTGACACTACCAGTAGAATTACTCACCAAATCTAAACTTACAGAAGAAGAGGATGTTCAGTTACAAAAGGCACTAGAAGTACTGAAAGAAGAACTAGACTAGTAGGTTAGGGGGGAGTTTGTATAAGGGGATTTATTAAGCAGTATAAAGAATTTATATTAAGTATAGGTATAGGGATACTTGTAAGTGGCCTTATGATGCTCATGGATTTAAGTGTTTCATTTACACTAGGGGCATTATTGCTGATTCCTATAAGCCTCATAGGCGGCCTGATAAGGCCTAAATATACTTGCCTAGCTTATGTGGTTCCTATTATTTATTTAATAGACTGTGTACTTCATATTACAAAGCTTAGACAGACGCAACTCATACCTTATGAAAACTTCGTTATCCTAATCGGCATATTACATGCCATAGAAGGATTTCTAACAACGATATATGGTGCAAATGATTATAGTGAAATAACAAGTTACAATGGCAATAAAATAGCAGGAGGCTACCAATTAGATAAGAAGTGGTATGTCCCCCTGCTATTTTTTAATATCAATGGCTTTTATATCCCTGTCGTTGCCATAGTAGCCTATACTGACCAAACCTTCACCATGAAACCCCAACAAAAAGCTAAAAAAATGGGCCTCGTTATTAAAATTTATGCTTGTGTCGTACTATTATTAGGTGCCCTTACCAAGTATGGTTATTTGCCGTTACTTGTCACCATATTCTTTACACTAATACTTCACGAGCTCATGTTTGCTATCAACGACCAGCTAGAAATCCACAGCCCCCTCAATAAAGCCCCACAAACAGGCCTTCGAATCATAGCAACCACACAAAACCCTAATTTCAACAACCCCTTCTCAAGAGGAGACATCATAGAAACAATCAACCATCTCCCTATCAATACCCTACAAGACTATGACAATGCCTTAAGCACCAACACCGACCACTACATCATCAGACTCCAAACCCTAGAAGGAAACTACAAAATAATCCATTGCAACAAAAACCTTCTTAAAAGAGCCAGTAACGTCTTTTTACCCCCCGCACCCGTAATCTACAACAAACATATCAGCTAATGTAAAAAAGATGTGTCCGAAAAATGCTCCGCTGGTTCAGTTGACCACTGCTAGCTACACTCTACGTAATCTGTGATCAACTGAACCAGCTATCTTTTTGGACATAGTAAGAAAGAAAAAAGAAAAGTTAATTTTTTTCATGCAATAAAATAGACTACTGCATAGCAGTAGCCTCAGGCTGTAGACAATTACATTGTCTACAGCCATTTTTACTGTTAGACTAGAAGT